>NZ_JBEZEB010000003.1:73108-375694 GCF_040648615.1 Catellatospora sp. NPDC049111
GTCGGCGTCGCGGCGATGGAGCCGGCCGCCCGAGGTCCAGACGAGCACGGCCCCGGCGCTTCAGGGCCTTGCCAGGGTCAGCGAGCCTTCTTGGTCGCGCGCTTGCGCGGCGGCGTCAGCAGCTCGGCGACGGTGGCGATGGCGGACGGCACCAGGCTGTAGTAGGCCCACACGCCGCGCTTGTCGCGGTTGAGCAGGCCTGCCTCGGTGAGGATGCGCAGGTGGTGGCTGACAGTCGGCTGGGACAGGCCCAGCGGAGCGGTCAGGTCACAGACGCACGCCTCGCCCTCGGGGGCAGACTGGATAAGGCTGAGCAGCCGCAGACGGGCCGGGTCGGCCAGTGCCTTGAGGACACCGGCGAGGCGCTCCGCGTCGGCACGCTCGATCGGCTCACCAGCGAGGGGCGAGATTTGAGGCAGCGGGGTTTCCACCAGAGCTGTTCCCACGTGATTTCTTCCTTCCAACAACAGCATCGATCCACCTACATATTAGCAGGTACGGATCGGAGTTCCGTTAGGCCGACAGGCCAAGGTCCGCCAACGTATAGGCGGCTCGGTACGACAGACCGGCAGCACGCACCGTATCGCCCGCGCCTCGATCGACAATAACCGCAACACCGATGACCTCGGCACCCGCCTCCCGCAGTGCATCAATAGCGGCAAGAACACTACCGCCAGTAGTCGAGGTGTCCTCGACAGCGAGCACGCGGCGGCCGGCCACGTCGGGTCCTTCGATGCGGCGCTGAAGCCCGTGCGCCTTGCCCGCCTTGCGCACCACGAACGCGTCCAGCGGACGCGTCGAGGTGTGCAGCATGGCAGCGGCGACCGGGTCGGCGCCGAGCGTGAGACCGCCGACGGCGTCGAAGTCCCAGTCCGCGGTGAGTTCGTTCAGCACGCGCCCGACCAGGGGCGCAGCAGCGTGGTGGAGGGTGATCCGGCGCAGGTCGACGTAGTAGTCGGCCTCCTGTCCCGAGGACAGGACCACCTTTCCCCGAACCACCGCGAGGTCAGTGATGAATTTACGCAGGTCGTCGCGGTCGGACATGGGACGGACACTACTCGCCGATGCTGAGAGCTCGATCTAGGGGGGTGCGTTGACCTCCCCACACTCGTCAGCTGTCGGCTTCGGTGTCCCGTCCGGTGCGCACCCGCGCCCCGCGCGCGAGCCGTCGCAGCAGCCGCGTCGGGGTGTGCCGCATGAAACCCACCAGCACTTTGTATTTCCAACTCGGCACGCTCACCGTGCGGCCCCGCCGCAGGTCACGCAGGCTGTCGGAGACGACCTGCGGAGCCTGCAGCCACAGCCACCCCGGCGTCTTCGTCATGTTGATTCCGGCCCGGTCGTGGAACTCCGTACGGGTGAATCCCGGGCACAGCGCCATCACCCGCACCCCGCGGTGGGCCACCGAAAGCGCCACCGACTCGCTGAAGTTGGTGACCCACGCCTTACTCGCCGGATAGGTGCTACCAGGCATCGCCGCGCCGAATCCGGCCACCGATGAGACATTGATGACATCTCCGCGGCCGCGCGCCGCCATCGCGGGCAGCGCCGCGTGCGTCAACCGCATCACCGCCTGCACGTTCACGGCCAGCAGGTGCAGTTCCTGCTCCACAGTGGATTTCAGGAACGGCGTGTTCAGCGACAGTCCCGCGTTGTTCACCAGCAGATCCACCGGCCGGGCGGTGTCGCGCAACCGCGCCTCCACCAACTCGCAGCCCTCCGTGGTGGCCAGATCCGCCGAAATCACACTCGCCTGCACGCCGTACGTCCGGCTCAGGGCCTCGGCGAATTCGGCCAGCCGGCCGGCGTCGCGGGCGACGAGCACCACGTCCCAGCCGTCGGTGGCCAGCCGGACCGCGAAGGCCCGGCCGATGCCCGCGGTCGCACCGGTGACCAGGGCGGTGCGGCGCTCGCCCGCCGGTTCCGGTGTGGTCTCAGGCGCTGTCGCGGCGTCGGGCACAGCGGTGCCTGCGGAAGGGGAGGAGGACATCGGCTCACCTCAAGCGGTCGTCGGCGGGGGCACCGCAGGGGTGTCGGGGCCCGGCGGCAGCGACCGCGTCCGGCTGAACCAGGCGTTCGCAGCCGGGATCGCGAGCAGCACCGCAGTGGCAATGTAGCCGAGAACCTGCCCGACGGAGGAGAGCCCGGAAAGCGCCGCCCACCAGCCGGGGAACGAGTCGACGAGAGCCTGGAACGCGCGCGTCGTCGACGGGTCCCCGCCCCCTTGCACCGTCACGTTGCCGGTGCCCAGGCTGACCGCGCCGGAGATGCCGCAGCAGGCCAGCAGGACGCCGAGAGCGCAGACGACCCAGGTGAGGATGCGGGCGATCTGATTGCCCTGCCAGACGCCCCAGGCCAGGGCCAGCAGCACGATCGCGACCAGCACCATGACCGCGGCGCTGACGACGAGCGCGATCTTGAGGCTCTTCTCCGCGGTGGCGAGGTCGGCGCGATTCACCCCTGCCAGCACGGCCCGTACCCGGAACCGATTCAGCGTGCCGCCGATCGCGGCCAGGTGCAGGATCGCGTTCACCAGATTGAGCAGGGCGAGCAGGGCGAGGATCGCTGCCGCGGCGGTGACGACCATGGGCCGGGTGAGCATCGTTCTGGGGCCGGCCGGGGACACCGGCTCCACCGGAGACGAGGCGGATTGCGACATTGGCGTACCCCCGATGCGGCCCGAAGATTGCTCCAGATCGGAAGTTACCTGCCCTACCAGGGAGTATGTGCCTGATTGGGGATATCCCCGGACTGCACGCGGGGCCGGCGCATGTCGCGCCGGCCCCGCGGTTCGCCAGGTCAGACGGTCGGGTACGCCGGCGGCGTCCACTCCGGCGCCGGCTTGCGGAAGTACGCGTTCGACGGCGGCAGCGCCAGCATGATGATCACGCCCAGCATCGACAGCAGCAGCACCACGTTCAGCACCGTGCCCACCGCGACGGACCAGGCCGGGGCGACCTCGGCCAGCCGGTCGGTGACCTCCTTCTGGTCGATACCACCGGCGCTGGACGAGCCCAAGCCGCTCCCGAGCCCCTGGAAGACCAGGCCGAAGCCGATGCAGCACAGGCCGATGCCGGTCAGCACCCACGTGGTGATCCGGGCCCACTGCTTGCCCTTGTTCACGAACAGGCCGAGCACGACGAAGAACACGGCGAGCGCGACATACAGCGCGGCGGTGACGTAGGCGGTGACGGTCGCGATGGTGGCGGTGGACTCGGCGAGGCTCGCGTCCATGCCCGCGTCCCGGTAGATGTCCTCGATGAGGCCCTCGGGCATCGACGAGAACGTGTACACGGAAATGGCCGCGCTGAGCAGCAGGATGGCCGAGATGACATAGAGCAGCAGGGCCGACACGGAAACCGTGGCCGGCCGCGGGGTGGAGCCCGGCGCGGCGGGAACGAGGTAACCGCTCGGAGGTGGCGTGTACGACATGCAGCACACCGTAATCGCCGGCCGCCAGGCGCGCCTGCGACCTCAGATCGATCGCCGCTCACCCCTCAGGAGGAGACGCGCCTGCTCCGCCGCGAACGCACACGACGGCGGGAGCGGTTCCCACCGCTCCCGCCGTCTGCGTATCGCCTGGTCAGGCCAGCTTGAGTGCGTCCCCGTCGCGGTCGATGAGCACCGTGTCGCCGTCGCGGATCTCGCCCGAGAGCAGCGCCTTGGCCAGCTTGTCGCCGATGGCCGACTGCACCAGCCGCCGCAGTGGGCGGGCGCCGTACACCGGGTCGTAGCCGTGGCTCGCCAGCCACTTGCGGGCCACGTCGGAGACCTCCAGGGTGAGCCGCCGGTCGGCCAGCCGCCGGCGCAGGCGGCTCAGCTGGATGTCGACGATGTGGGTCAGCTCGTCCTGGGTGAGCGCGTGGAAGACCACGATGTCGTCGAGCCGGTTGAGGAACTCCGGCTTGAAGTGCGTACGTACCACCGCCATCACCGCGTCGCGGCGCTGCTCCTCGGACAGGGTCGGGTCGGCGATCGCGTGCGAGCCCAGGTTCGAGGTGAGGATCAGGATCGCGTTGCGGAAGTCGACGGTGCGCCCCTGGCCGTCGGTGAGCCGGCCGTCGTCGAGCACCTGCAGCAGCACGTCGAACACGTCCGGGTGGGCCTTCTCCACCTCGTCCAGCAGCACCACCGAGTAGGGCCGCCGCCGCACCGCCTCGGTGAGCTGGCCGCCCTCCTCGTAGCCGACATACCCGGGCGGGGCGCCGACCAGCCGCGCCACGGAGTGCTTCTCGGCGTACTCGCTCATGTCGATGCGGACCATGGCCCGCTCGTCGTCGAAGAGGAACTCAGCCAGCGCCTTGCCCAGCTCGGTCTTGCCGACGCCGGTCGGGCCGAGGAACAGGAACGAGCCGGTGGGCCGGTCCGGGTCGGCGACACCCGCCCGCGCCCGGCGCACGGCGTCGGAGACCGCGCCGACCGCCTCGGCCTGGCCGATCACCCGGGAGCCCAGCGACTGCTCCATGCGCAGCAGCTTCTCGGTCTCGCCCTCCATCATCCGGCCCGCCGGGATGCCGGTCCACGCGGCGACCACCTCGGCGATGTCGTTCGCGCCGACCTCCTCCTTGAGCATCGCGCCGTTGGTCTGCAGGGCGGCCAGCTCGGCCTCGGCCCGCGCCTGCTCACGTTCCAGCGCCGGGATGCGCCCGTAGCGCAGCTCCGAGGCGCGGCCCAGGTCGAGGTCGCGCTCAGCCCGGTCGGCCTGGTCGCGCACCTCCTCCAGCTGCTCCTTGGCCGCCGAGATGGCCTGGATGTGCTGCTTCTCGTTGCGCCAGCGGTCGGACAGCGCGGCCATGTGCTCGCGCTTGTCGGCCAGCTCGGCGCGCAGCTTGGTCAGCCGCTCCGCGGAGGCCGGGTCGGGCTCCTTGGCCAGCGCCATCTCCTCGATCTCCAGGCGGCGCACCTGGCGCTCGATCTCGTCGACCTCGGTGGGCCGGGAGTCGATCTCCATGCGCAGCCGGGAGGCGGCCTCGTCCACCAGGTCGATCGCCTTGTCGGGCAGAAAGCGGTCGGCGATGTACCGGTCGGACAGGCTCGCCGCGGCGACCAGCGCGCCGTCGGTGATGCGCACGCCGTGGTGCACCTCGTAGCGCTCCTTGAGCCCGCGCAGGATGCCGATGGTGTCCTCGACCGTGGGCTCGCCGACCACGACCGGCTGGAAGCGGCGCTCCAGCGCCGGGTCCTTCTCGATGTTGTCGCGGTACTCGTCGAGCGTGGTCGCGCCGACCATGCGCAGCTCGCCGCGGGCCAGCATGGGCTTGAGCATGTTGCCCGCGTCCATCGAGCCCTCGCCCTTGCCCGCGCCGACGACCGTGTGCAGCTCGTCCAGGAAGGTGATGACCTGGCCGTCGCTGCCCTTGATCTCCTCCAGCACGCTCTTGAGCCGCTCCTCGAACTGCCCGCGGTACTGCGCGCCGGCGACCATCGCGCCCAGGTCGAGGCTGACCAGCTTCTTGTCCCGCAGCGATTCGGGCACGTCGCCGGCCACGATGCGCTGGGCCAGGCCCTCGACGATGGCGGTCTTGCCGACGCCGGGCTCTCCGATCAGGACCGGGTTGTTCTTGGTGCGCCGGGACAGCACCTGGATCACGCGCCGGATCTCGGGGTCCCGGCCGATCACCGGGTCGACCTTGCCGTCGCGCGCCCGCGCGGTCAGGTCGACGCCGTACTTCTCCAGCGCCTGGTACTGCTGCTCGGGGTCGGGGCTGGTGACCCGGCGGTCCCCGCCGCGGATCTGCGGGAACGCCGCGACCAGCGCCTCCTCGGTGGCGCCGGCCTGCTTGAGCGCCTTGCCGACCGCTCCGCCGACTCGGGCCAGGCCGGCCAGCAGGTGCTCGGTGGAGACGTACTCGTCCCCGATCGGGCGGGCGATCTGCTCGGCCGCGTTGATGGCGTTGACCAGTTCCCGGGACAGGCTCGGCTCGGCCACGCTCGACCCGCGCGCCGACGGCAGCTGCTCGACCGCGCGCGCGGCGGCCCGGCGCACGTCGGCGGGGTTGGCCCCGACCGCGCGCAGCAGGCCCGCGGCGGTGGAACCGCCCGTGTCGAGCAGGGTCAGCAGCAGGTGCCACGTCTCGACCGTGGCGTGGCCCCGCTGCTGCGCCGTCGCCGCCGCGTCCGTGATGACCTCGCGGCTCTTCGTGGTCAGACGCTGAGTGTCCATACGCTCCCTCGACTGATGGTCTCCGAACCAAAGTTGAGCCTACTGCACTCAACTTGTCCGGGCCAGTCGGGAGGGAGCCGTCGACGGGCTACTTCAAGGTGACCTTCACCCACTCGCGCGACCAGCCGTGGCCGGTGCCCAGATAGAACTCGCCGGGCGTGTCCTGCCGGGCGAACAGCGTGCCGTCGGGCAGCTCGGTGACCCAGGCCAGGCGCGGCGTGCCAGGAATCTCGACGTACCGGCCGGCGAGGTAGCCGACGGCGTCGGGCCCGGCGATGGCGAGCAGCCCGTCACCGGCCGGGGCCACCGTGTACATCTGGTTCGGCTGCTCCCGCAGGCCCTCGATCGGGCGGGCCCGCCAGGCGCCGTCGACCAGCTGCCAGATCAGCGGCAGGCCGGTCGCCTTGAGCACCGAGCCGCGTTGCAGCGAGGTCCCGCCGCCGGCGGACAGCATGTCCTGCTCGCCGACCAGCCAGACGTCGCCGGTGGGGGAGACCCGCACCGACAGCATCCACAGCTTGCGGCCGGGCTGGTCCGGCACGGCCAGCCGCTGCCAGGTGCGACCGCCGTCAATGCTGCGGGCGGTCTCCTTCTTCGGCTCGAACCGGGTCAGCCAGATCGCGCCGTCGGGCGTGACGACCGCGCCCGCGCTCTGATAGCCGTCGGGCAGCAGCACCGGCTTGCCCGTCTGCCAGTCCCGCAGCACCGGCTCGTCCGCGGCGAAGTCCACGCCGTAGCGCACACCGGTGGCGGCGTGGTAGTCGGCCGGCACGGTGGCACTGAAGGTGAAGGTCAGGCCGCCGTCGCGGGACAGGTGGTAGCCGCCGGCCTTGTCGCCCCAGATCATCATCTGCTGCGGGCCGACCACGTACAGCTGGATGCTCTCGTCCTCGGCGAGCGGCATCGGGCGCGCCTGCCAGGTGACCCCGGCGTCCGCGGTCGCGAACAGGCGGCCCCGGCAGGTCCCGTTGCCGCCGCAGTCGGTGAAGACGGCGTAGCCGTGGCGGGCGTCGGCGAACTCGACGAACGGCAGGTAGCCCGGCGGCACGCCGACCTCGGCCGTGCGCTCCTGCACCGCCGCCCGCGCGGGCGGGGACGCGGTCGTGGCCGGGAGCGGTGAGGGTGTGCCGGGGTCCTCGCCGCGCGGGGTGCACGCTGTGACCAGCGCGAGCCCGAGCGCCGTCATGAGCAGCGGGCGCACGCGGCCCGCGAACCTGTTCACGCTGGCGGAAGTCATACCCGGTCGAGCCGCGAACGGGCGGGCCGGTTCCCGTCGGCACCGGTCGATGGGGCGCTTTCGGTGTCCTGACGCCCAGCGGCCGTGCCGGGTTGGTCGCAATGCGTAACAGGTTGATGAAAGTACAGGCCGTGACCTTCCCTTGACCTGGGCAGCCGCGCTAGCGTGTCGCGGCAGCAGCGCCGCTGAATCTGGCCGCGTCTTCCCCCATCCCGCGTCTTCACAGCGGAGGAGATATCGATGAGCGCTTCTCCGGCGGTGTTCCGAGGATTCGCCAACCCGGTCGACCCCACCCCCAACGAGTTGCGCACCTGGGCGTACGCGCCAGACTCCGTGCCGCTCACCGCCATGCCGCCGGACTGGGACCTGCTCGTCTCCGGTGACCGGCTCATCGGGACCCTGTTCGACCTGGCGATGGACACCAGCTGCCCGGCCCGCCGCTTCACCATGCACTGCCTGTACATCTACGCCGCCGACGCGATCCGCACCGGCTTCAAGGCCCACCCTCGGCGCAAGCTGCGCAAGATGGTCGAGGAGGCTGAGGAGGAGGGCGACGAGCAGATGGCGATCTGGGCCCACAACACCCGCGTGCTGCTGGCCCGTCCGCAGCTCTTCGACTACCACGACTGGTGCGAAGGCGGCCTGGTCCGCCACTCGCGCAGGTTGCAGTAGGAGGACCTGACCTCGCACACACGGCTCCCCGCGGCACCTGACCGCGGGGAGCCGTGGCGCGATACGACTATTTCTTGTTCATCTTGTCGATCGCGTCTTTGGTCATGTCCTGGGCCTTGTCGACGTGACCGGCGTACTTGCCGCCGGTCTTGCTGTCGACGGCGTCGCCTGCCTGGTCGACGGCCTTCTTGGCCTTGTCCGACATCTGCTTGGCCTTGTCCGTGGCCTGGTCCGACTTGTCGTCGATACCGAGGGCGTCCTTGGCCTTGTCCAACATGCCCATTTCATCCCCCTCCGGGACAGTCCGACAATTCGGACTGACCCATGTCGACGATACCGGCCGGCGACCGGCCGGGTTCAGCCTTCGGCCGAACGCGGCCGCCACACCACCAGCGCGGTCGAGGTGCGGGTGCTCGGCAGCAGATCGGTGCGCGGGAACGCGGAGATGGTCTCCAGCTGCGCCAACCGCCGCTCGGCGTACGCCAGCTGCTGCTGGGCGTGCTCCAGCCGCTCGCGCAACTCCAGCACCAGCTGCTCCAGATCGATGATCCGCTTGACGCCGGCCAGGCTGACGCCCTCCTCCTGGCTGAGCCGCTGGATCTCACGCAGCAGCTCGACATCGCGCAGGCTGTAGCGGCGTCCGCCACCCGCGGAGCGGCCCGGCTCGACCAGACCCATCCGGTCGTACTGCCGCAACGTCTGCGGGTGCATCCCGGCCAGCTGCGCGGCCACCGAGATCAGCAGCACCTTGGCGTGCACGTCCACTGTGGATCACCTCCGTTCCAGGTGGTCCCGCCGCACCGGCGGGGCCAGCTCGGTGAAGCGCACCAGCGCGTCCCGGGCTTCCTCGGAGAGCTGCTGCGGCACCACTATCTCCACGGTAACCAGCAGATCCCCGCTGTGGCCATCACGTTTGGGCACACCCTTGCCCCGCACCCGCAGCAGCCGCCCGCTGGGCGTGCCGGCGGGCACCTTGACCTTCATCATGCCGTCCAAAGTGGGCACCCGGACCTCCGCGCCGAGCACCGACTCGGCGAAGGTCACCGGGACCGTCACGGTCAGGTCGTCACCGTTGCGGCCGAACATCGCGTCCGGACGCACGATCGCGCGGATGTACAGGTCGCCGGGGGCGCCACCGCGCTCGCCCGGCTCACCGCGCCCGGCCAGCCGGATGCGCTGCCCGTCGGAGACACCGGCCGGGATGCGTACGGTCAGCGTGCGGGTCTTGGTCACCCCACCGGTGCCGTGGCACTCGGGGCACTTCTGGTCGACGACCGTGCCCACACCCTGGCAGTCGCGGCAGGCCTCGGAGAAGCCGAACGCGCCCTGGTTGCGGTTGACCACACCGGTGCCCTGGCAGTGCGGGCAGGCCCGGGGGCGGGTGCCCGGCTTGGCCCCATCGCCGTGGCAGGTGTCGCACACGCCCAGCGTGCGCAGCGTCAGCGGCTGGGTGGTGCCCTGCACCGCGTCGGCGAAGTCCAGGAAGATCTCGGCCTCGACGTCGCGGCCACGGGCCGGGCCGCGCGGGGGAGCGCCGGTGCCGGCCCCGCCCGAGAAGATCGAGCCGAACAGGTCGGAGAAGCTCGCGCCGCCGAACCGCTGGTCCGGGCCCTGGCGTCCACCGCCCTGGCCGAACAGGTCGTTCACGTCGAAGTGCTGCCCGCCCGCGCCGCGCGCGCCGCGCCGGAACGCGCCGGCCTCGAAGAGCGAACGCATCTCGTCGTACTCGCGCCGCCGGTTCTCGTCCGACAGCACGTCGTACGCCTCGGACACCGCCTTGAAGCGCTCCTCGGCGGCGGTGTTGCCGGGGTTGTGGTCAGGATGCAGCTCGCGTGCGAGTCTGCGGTACGCCTTCTTGATCTCGCTTGCGGTGGCGTCCTTGGCCACTCCGAGCACGGCGTAGAAATCCTTCTCCAGCCAGTCTTTCGAGCTCATCCGTCCCCCTCCCCCAGTCGTGATCGAAGCTCCCTCCCCGCGCCCGGAATCGGGCGGGGGAAGGAGCCCCGGTCATGGTGTCATTCCGGTGCCGCGACGGCCACCATCGCGGGGCGCAGCAGGCGCTCGCCCAGCAGGTAACCACGGCGCATCACGTCGATGCACGTCGGCTCGGTCACGTCGGCGGACGGCAGGTGCGCCACCGCCTCGTGCCGGTTCGGGTCGAAGACGTCGCCCTTCTCGCCGAACGCGGTCAGGCCGAACTTCGCCACCACCGCGGCGATCTGGTCGGCCACCGCGCCGAACGGCCCGCTCAGGTCGCCGTGCTCACGTGCCCGGTCCAGGTCGTCGAGCACCGGGAGCAGCGCCGTCAGCACCTGGCCGGTGGCCAGCTCGGCCGAGACCGTGCGGTCGCGCTCCACCCGCTTGCGGTAGTTGGCGTACTCGGCGGTCACCCGCTGCAGGTCGGCGGTGCGCTCCTCCAGAGCGGACCGCAGCTGCGCGAGCTCCGCGCCCAGCACGGGTGCCGGCTCGGCCTCGGGCGCGGCCGTCACGGTGACCGGCTCGGCTTCGACGACCTCGCCCTCCACCGCCTCGGCGGCGTCCGGTCCGGCCTCGGCAGCCGCCTCCGGCTGCGCGACGACCGGCACCTCGATGGTGTCCTGGTCGGCGACGGCCTCGGCGGTGTCCGGGGTCGGGTCCTGCTCGGTGCTCTCCGGGGCAGGGGTCTCCTGTTCCCCGGTCGGCTGTTCGGTGCCGGCCGCCGGGGCGGCCGGCGTCGCCGGCTGCTCGGACATGGTCGCTCCGCTCGGGCTGATCTTGCGCTTGTTCTTGATCACGATGCGCTCGCCGGCGGGGGACTGCTCCTCCGCCGGCGAGGCACCCTGTGCCGCTTCGGTCACTTCTTGCCCTCGTCGTCGATGATCTCCGCATCCACGACGTCGTCGTCGGCACGGCCACCGGCCGCGTCGTGCTGCTGCTGGCCCGCACCGGCCGCGGCCGGGTTGTCACCCTGGTTGTACAGGGCGGAGCCGGCCGCCTGGGAGACCTGCGCCAGCTTCTCGTGCGCCGACTTGATCTTCTCCAGGTCGGTGCCCGCGAGCGCACTGCGCAGCTCGCTCAGCGCGTCGTTGATGTTCTCCTTGGCGTCGCTGGGCAGCTTGTCGCCGCTCTCGGCCAGGAACTTCTCGGTCTGCCACTGCAGCGCCTCGGCCACGTTGCGGGTCTCGGCCTCCTCGCGGCGGCGGCGGTCCTCCTCCGCGTGCTCCTCGGCGTCGCGGCGCATGCGCTCGATGTCGTCCTTCGGCAGCGACGAGCCGCCGGTGATCGTCATCGACTGCTCCTTGCCGGTGCCGAGGTCCTTCGCCGAGACGTGCACGATGCCGTTGGCGTCGATGTCGAAGGTGACCTCGATCTTCGGCACGCCGCGCGGGGCCGGCGCGATGCCGGTCAGCTCGAAGGTGCCGAGCTTCTTGTTGTACGCCGCCATCTCGCGCTCGCCCTGGAAGACCTGGATGAGCACCGAGGGCTGGTTGTCGTCCGCGGTGGTGTAGACCTCGGAGCGCTTGGTCGGGATGGTGGTGTTGCGCTCCACCAGGCGGTGCATGATGCCGCCCTTGGTCTCGATGCCCAGGCTCAGCGGGGTCACGTCCAGCAGCAGGACGTCCTTGACCTCACCCTTGAGCACACCGGCCTGCAGCGCCGCACCGACGGCGACGACCTCGTCCGGGTTGACGCCCTTGTTCGGCTCCTTGCCGGTGAGCTGCTTGACCAGGTCGGTCACGGCGGGCATGCGGGTGGAACCGCCGACCAGGATGACGTGGTCGACGTCGACCAGCTTCACACCCGCGTCCTTGATCGCCTGCTCGAACGGCGCCTTGCAGCGGTCCAGCAGGTCCTGGGTCATGCGCTGGAACTCGGCCCGGGTGAGCGTGACGTCCAGGTGCAGCGGGCCCTCGGCGCCGGCCGTGATGTACGGCAGGTTGATGCCGGTGGTGTTGGCGGCGGACAGCTCGATCTTGGCCTTCTCCGCGGCCTCCTTGAGGCGCTGCATGGCCATCTTGTCCGCGCCCAGGTCCACGCCATACTGGCCGCGGAAGGTCTTCACCAGGTGCTCGATGATGCGCTCGTCCCAGTCGTCGCCACCGAGGTGGTTGTCGCCGGAGGTCGACTTGACCTCGACGACACCCTCGGCCAGCTCCAGCAGCGAGACGTCGAACGTGCCGCCGCCGAGGTCGAAGACCAGGACGGTCTGCTCCTTGGAGCCCTTGTCCAGCCCGTACGCCAGCGCGGCGGCGGTGGGCTCGTTGACGATGCGCAGCACGTTGAAGCCGGCGATCTCACCGGCCTCCTTCGTCGCGGTGCGCTGCGCGTCGTTGAAGTACGCCGGGACGGTGATCACGACGTCGGTCACGGTCTCACCGAGGTAGGCCTCGGCGTCGCGCTTGAGCTTCTGCAGCACCCGCGCGGAGATCTCCTGCGGCGTGTACTTCTTGCCGTCGATGTCGACGGTCCAGTTGGTGCCGACCTCACGCTTCACGGACCGGATGGTGCGGTCCGGGTTCGTGACGGCCTGGCGCTTGGCCACCTCGCCGACGAGCACCTCACCGTTCTTGGCGAACGCCACGATCGAGGGCGTCGTGCGGGAGCCCTCGGCGTTCGCGATGACGGTGGGTTCGCCACCCTCGAGCACGGCCATACAGGAGTTGGTCGTACCCAGGTCGATGCCGACCGCACGTGCCATGTTCGTGTTCCTCCAAGATCAAGGTTGCCGCAGATTCAAGTTGAGTCCGGACGGCTCAATACTGACATGAGACCGGGAAGTGTCAAGCGGAAGGTTGAGTCGGTCACACTCAAGTTTGGTGGTGTCCTAGTGAGTTGTCCCTTTTCCGCTTACGCTTCCCCTGTGTATGACCAACGAGTAACCGAGGAGGGCGCGGTGCGCACCGGCCCCCTGCTCGCGGTGGTCGGCGGGCCGACCGGCGCGGGCAAGTCCACGCTGGTCAACAGCCTGGTCCGGTCACCCGTGAGCGCCACCGGCATCCTCCGGCCCACCACCCGCAAACCGGTCCTGGCCTGCCACCCGCGCAGCGTGGCGGCGACCCACGTGGCCGGGCTGCTGCCGATCGCCGCGCCCGCGCTGCCCGCGCACGTCGCGATCGTCGACTCGCCGGACCTCAACGCGGTGGACCAGAAGAACCGGGCGGCCACCGACGCCGCGTTCGAGCGGGCCGACCTCTGGATCTTCGTGACGACGGCGAGCCGCTACGCTGACGCCGAGGCGTGGCGGCACCTGAGGGCCGCGCAGCAGCGCCGGGTCGACCTGGCGGTGATCCTCAACCGGCTGCCCACCGAGGCCGCGGACGAGATCCTGCCGCACCTGACCCAGCTGCTCGGCGAACCGGTGCCACTGTTCGTGGTGGCCGAATCGGCGCTCGACCGGCAGGGCATGCTCTCGGACCGAGTGGTCACCCCGATCTGGGAGTTCCTCGACAAGACCGCGAGTGCGAAACTTGCCGAGTCAAGATGACACGGACGGCCGCTTCCGCGGGCGACGAGGGTTCAGGTCGGCACCGCGTCGGCTGAGGAGAGCGTGAGGAGGGACCAGTGGCCCACTCCACCCCCGGCAGTGAGTCCGTCACCACCAAGCTCGACATGGTCCAGCAGTTCGTCGACCTGGCGGGCGAGCATCTCGCCGGCGAGCCGGCGATGGAGAACGCGCGGACGGTCGCGGAACGCTCCGCCGACCGGCTGCGGCTGGCCCGCGGCTTCACCACCATCGCGCTGGCCGGCACCACGGGCAGCGGCAAGTCCAGCATGTTCAACGCGTTCACCACGATCGACCGGTCGCCCGCGGGCATCCTGCGCCCGACGACCTCCGAGCCGTACGCGTGCGTCTGGGGCAGCCTGACCTTCGCCGACGAACTGCTCGACTGGCTCGGCGTCTCGTCGCGCCGCCGGTTCACCCGGGAGTCGGCGCTGGACGCCAACGACGAGGTCGGCCTGCGCGGCATGATCCTGCTCGACCTGCCCGACGTCGACTCCGTCGAGCCGCGCCACCGCGCCGAGGTCGACCGGCTGCTGCACCTCGTCGACGTGGTCATCTGGATCTGCGACCCGCAGAAGTACGGCGACCAGCTCGTGCACGAGGGCTACCTGCGCCAGCTCGCCAGCTCGCGGGAGGGCCTGATCGTCGCCCTCAACCAGACCGACCGCCTGCAGCCCGCCCAGCTGCCCAAGGTCGGCGCCGACCTGCGCCAGCTACTCGACGAGGGCGGCCTGTCCAAGGTCCCGCTGGTGCCGACCTCGGCCACCGGCGAGGTCCCGCAGCTGCCGCCGGCCAAGCGCGGCCCGATCAAGCCGAAGCCCGGCCCGTTCGTCGCCGAGCGTTCCACCCGCGGGCACTCCGGCGTCTCCGCGCTGCGCGCGCTGCTGGAACCGATCATCCTGCGCGGCACGCTGGCCGAGGAGTCCGTCGACCGCGACCTGACCGCGAGCATCGCCGATCTGAGCAAGCTCGTCGGCGGCCCGGCCAGCCCGCCGACGATCAACCCGCTGGTCCGCGGGCTGTCCTCGGCCGGCACCGACGCCGCCCGCATCGAGCAGACCATCCAGGCGTACGCCGCCAGCGCCTCGGTCGGCCTCCCCGGTCCCTGGGCCAAGGCCGTCGAGCAGGCCGCCCGGTCCCGCCTGCACGAGCTGCCCGCTGCCCTGGGCCAGGCCGTCGCGTTCGCCGACGCCCAGCGCCCGCGCCGCAACTGGCTCCCCGGCGGCAAGAAGCGCGCCGACCAGAAGACCGAGATCGTGCTGCGCGCCGAGATCGACAAGGTCGCCCTGCGGTACGTCGTCGAGCCGGTCCGCCGCGCCCTGGCCGCGTACGAGCGCTCCCGCACGACCCTTTCGTAAGCGCCTCCTGCAAGATCGCTGTTTGTGGCCAAGAAGTAAGGCGTGACCACACTTCTCGCCCACAAACAGCGATCTTCACTTCGAGCGGGGGCGTGGGACGTCAGCGGCGAGCGTGTCCGCGCCGCGGTTCGGGCTTGCCGGCGTTCGCCTTCTTCTTGGCACCGTGCTTGGCGACGCGGTGCTTGGCGGCACCGTGGTTGGCGACGCGGTGCTTGGCGACACGGTGCTTGGCGACACCGTGGTTGGCGGCACCGTGGTTGGCGACGCCCTGGGGCTTGGCGCTGGTCCCCTTGCCGTGGGGCTTCGGGCTGACCACGTCGCGGCGGCTTGGGAGCTTGCGGCCCTGGCTCCGGCGCGCGGACAGTTCGGTCTCGCCTCGGAGACCTGCACGGTGCAGCCCGGACCGCAACAGGCGGGAGGCCGTGGCGGCAGGGTCCGCCGATGCGCGCGACTTCAGCGGGCCTCGGGCAGTGGCCTGCGGCAGCTGACGTGATGACGGACGACGGACGACCGGTGCCACAGGGCGGGCGGCGACGACGTGTACGGAACTCGCACGCCGCACCGGGCCGGGACGCTCACACTGTTCGCCGCCGCTGCCCGGGCCACCGGCACCGCCACCAGGCCATCCCGGCCAGGCGGGACCGTTCGGCCGCCCGGGACCACCATGACCGCCCGGCCGCCCCGGCCCGTCAGAACCGGGCGGGCGGCTGGGATGGCCGTGCCCACCTGGCACCCAGGGACCGCCTGGATGGGGGGGTCCCGGGAACCAGGGCCCGCCTGGGAAGGACGGCCCGCCTGGGAACGACGGGCCGCCTGGAAACGACGGGCCTCCCGGTGGCGCGGGCTCGCCGGGGGTGGACGGTCGGGGTGGGCCGCCGGCGGGCGGGAGAGGGCGGGCCGGGGCCGGTGCGGCCGGTCGCCAGATCGGGCGGATCGGCAGCGTGACGGCCGGGCGACGGCGTTCGAGCACGGGTACGGCGACATCGTCGGACCGCTCGTCGTCCTCGTCGTCGTTTACCGCCGGTCCGCCTCGCTGTGCGAGTCCCGGGTCGTTCTGCGGGGCGGGCCGGACCGGGCGGTCGGGCAGCCGGAACGAGCCGTGGGCGAGGTGGTCGCCCGGCACCACGAACGGCTGCACCGGCCCGGCCAGGCGCTCGCCGAAGTCGGGGTCGACCCCTTCGACACCGGCCCGCAGCACGATCCAGGTCGGCACAGCGGTGATCCCGACCAGCAGCGCGACCAGCAGGCCGTGCCGCCGGGAGGGAGAGCGGCGGGGGGTCGGTGCGACGGGGGCCCGGAACGCCGCCGGCACCGCGGGGGGCGGGGGCGGCGGAGGCGGCGAGCCGAAGAGGTCTTCGAGGAAATTGTCGTCGGGCATCGGAGTGCTCCTAGGGCACGGGGGAATTCGCCCAGAATGCCCCAACGACATCCATGATCCGGGTATTTGAGGTATTCCTAGACGCAGGTTTTTCCGCTACCGGTTGCCAATATCACCTGCCCGGCCTGTGACTGCCGCCACCGATACGGCAGTATGGGGGCCAGGCGGCAGAGTGGCCGTGGTCACCGCGTACTCCGGACTCACTACTGCCGCAGCCAGGCGTCTTCGCCCCACGAGGGACACGACGTGGCGCCACCGATGCGCGGCAGACACACCCCGTCGCCGACGCACCACTGACAGGGAGAACACGGATGACCAAAGTCGAGCGCGCGGCCTCCCGCCGCGGCGGCAAGCGCTCGGGGCCCCCCGAGCCGGAGTTCGTACAGCTCCTCACCCCCGAGGGTGACCGAGTCTCACACCCCGACTACTCCGTCGACTTCACCGACGACGAGCTGCGCGGGCTGTACCGCGACCTGGTCACGGTGCGCAAGCTCGACGCCGAGGCGACCGCTCTGCAGCGCCAGGGTGAGCTGGGCATCTGGGCCAGCCTGCTGGGCCAGGAGGCGGCGCAGGTCGGCTCCGGCCGCGCGCTGCGCAAGCAGGACATGGCCTTCCCGACGTACCGGGAGCACGGCGTCCTCTACTGCCGCAACATCGACCCGATCATGCCGCTGGGCCTGTTCCGGGGCGTGGACCAGGGCGGCTGGGACCCGGTGGCGCACCGGTTCAACATGTACACGATCGTCATCGGCGCGCAGACGCTGCACGCGACCGGCTACGCCATGGGTGTCGTCAAGGACGGCAAGGTCGGCGACGACGACGAGACCAGCGAGGCCGTCATCGCCTACTTCGGCGACGGCGCGACCAGCCAGGGCGACGTCAACGAGTCGTTCATCTTCAGCAGCGTGTACAACGCGCCGATCGTGTTCTTCTGCCAGAACAACCAGTACGCGATCTCCGAGCCGCTGGAGCGCCAGACCCGCATCCCGCTGTACCAGCGCGCGGCCGGCTTCGGCTTCCCCGGCATCCGGGTCGACGGCAACGACGTGCTGGCGACGTACGCGGTGACCCGCGCGGCACTGGACAACGCCCGCCACGGCCAGGGCCCGACCCTGATCGAGGCGTACACGTACCGCATGGGCGCGCACACCACCTCCGACGACCCGACGCGCTACCGCGTGGCCAGCGAGGTCGAGGCGTGGCAGGCCAAGGACCCGGTCGTGCGCATGCGCAAGATGCTGGAGAAGCAGGGCCTGGCCGACGAGGCGTTCTTCGCCGCCGTCGACGAGCAGGCCAGGGTCGAGGCGGTGGCACTGCGCGAGCGGGTGCTGTCGATGCCCGACCCGGACCCGGTGACCATGTTCGACCACGTCTACCCCAACGGCTCGCCACTGATCGACAAGCAGCGCGCCGAGTTCGAGACCTACCACGCCTCGTTCGAGGGGAGCCACTGATCATGGAGACGCTTACCCTCGGCAAGTCGCTCAACCTGGGCCTGCGCCGCGCGATGGAGGACGACAGCAAGGTCCTCATCATGGGCGAGGACGTCGGCAAGCTCGGCGGCGTGTTCCGCATCACCGACGGCCTGCAGAAGGACTTCGGCGACGACCGCGTCATCGACACCCCGCTGGCCGAGGCCGGCATCGTCGGCACCGCGATCGGCCTGGCGCTGCGCGGCTACCGCCCGGTCGTCGAGATCCAGTTCGACGGCTTCGTGTATCCGGCGTACGACCAGATCGTGTGCCAGGTGGCGAAGTTCCACTACCGGTCGCGGGGCAAGGTCAGCCTGCCCATGGTCATCCGGATCCCGTTCGGCGGCGGCATCGGCGCGGTCGAGCACCACTCGGAGTCGCCCGAGGCGTACTTCTCGCACACCGCCGGCCTCAAGGTCGTGGCGTGCAGCAACCCGTCCGACGCGTACTGGATGATCCAGCAGGCCATCGCCAGCGACGACCCGATCATCTTCTTCGAGCCCAAGCGGCGCTACTGGGAGAAGGGCGAGGTCGACACGGCCGCGCCGCTCTCGTCGGCGTACCCGCTGCACAGCTCGCGGGTGCTGCGCTCCGGCGCGGACGCGACACTGCTGGCGTACGGCCCGATGGTGCGCACCTGTCTGGACGCCGCGACCGCGGCGGCCGAGGACGGCCGCAACCTGGAGGTCATCGACCTGCGCTCGCTGTCCCCGCTGGACATGGCCCCGGTGTTCGAGTCGGTCCGCAAGACCGGCCGCGCCGTGGTCGTGCACGAGGCCCCGGGCAACATCGGCCTGGGTGCCGAGGTCGCGGCCCGGATCTCCGAGGAGTGCTTCTACTCCCTGGAGGCCCCGGTGCTGCGGGTGACCGGCTACGACATCCCCTACCCGGCCTCCCGGGTGGAGGAGGAGTTCCTGCCCGACCTGGACCGCGTGCTCGAGGCCGTCGACCGTTCCTTCGGGTTCTGAGGGGGCTGACACATGGCGATCAACCAGTTCCCCCTGCCCGACCTCGGTGAGGGTCTGACCGAGGGCGAGATCCTCAAGTGGCTCGTCGCCGAGGGTGACGTCATCGAGCTGAACCAGCCCATCGTCGAGGTGGAGACCGCGAAGGCGGCGGTCGAGATCCCGGCGAAGTGGGCCGGCACCGTCGTGAAGATCTTCGTGCCCGAGGGCACGGTGGTCGAGGTCGGCTCCCCGATCATCTCGATCGACACCGGCGGCCCGTCCGCGCCGGTCGCCGACGACATGTCCCAGGGCGCCGCTGCCCAGGCCGAGAAGGCCGCGGGCGAGGAGGCCACCGGTGGGCTGATCGGCGAGACCACGGCGTCGGGCCGCACCGCGGTGCTGGTCGGCTACGGCCCCCGGGTCACCGCCGCCAAGCGCCGCGCCCGCAAGGGCGACGCTCCCGCGGCTCCCACTCCGGCTCCGGCCGCGCCCGCTCCGGCGGCGCAGGTCGTGGCGCCGGCGGCTCCGGCCGCCCCGGCGAGGGCCACCGCTGCCCCGGCCGCCACGGCTCCGGCCGGTGCTGCTCCGGCGACGGGTGCCAACGGGCACGGCGTGCTGGCCAAGCCGCCGGTCCGGATGCTGGCCCGGACCCTCGGCGTGGACCTGTCCACGTTGACGGGCACCGGCCCGCAGGGCTCGATCACCCGGGACGACGTGCAGGCCGCGCTGGCCGCCCCGGCCGCCGCCGCGCCGCGCGCGCAGGTGGTCATGGTCCCGGGCGAGCGCGAGACCCGCGTGCCCATCAAGGGGGTACGCAAGCTGACCGCGGCCAACATGGTCGCCTCGGCCTTCACGGCTCCGCACGTCACCGAGTTCCTGACGGTCGACATGACGCGGTCGATGAAGGCACTGGAGCGGCTGAAGGCCGACCGGGAGTGGCGTGACGTGCGCGTCTCGCCGCTGCTGCTGGTCGCCAAGGCGGTGCTGCTGGCGGCGAAGCGCCACCCGATGGTCAACTCGTCGTGGGACGAGGCGGCGCAGGAGATCGTGGTCAAGGACTACGTGAACCTGGGCATCGCGGCGGCCACCGAGCGCGGCCTCATCGTGCCGAACATCGCCGACGCGGGGCGGCTGTCCCTGCGGGAGCTGGCCGACGCGATGACCGACCTGGTGGCGACGGCGAAGTCGGGCAAGACGCCGCCGTCGGCGATGTCCGGCGGCACGTTCACGATCACCAACGTGGGCGTGTTCGGTGTGGACACCGGCACCCCGATCCTGCCCCCGGGCGAGGCCGCGATCCTGGCCTTCGGCGCGGTGCGGGAGACTCCGTGGGCGCACAAGGGCAAGGTCAAGCTGCGCCAGGTCACCACGCTGGGCCTGTCGTTCGACCACCGCATCATCGACGGCGAGCTGGGCTCGAAGTTCCTCCGGGACATCGGCGCCTTCCTGCACGACCCCGAGGCGACGCTGCTCGCCTGGACGTGATCCGATGGGAAGGGCACCTTCTACAACGCGGAGCGTTGTGAAGGTGCCCTTCCTTTCATTCGAGGAGCGAGCGTCGTGATCCATGACACTGATCCCTTCGCGACCCCGGAATCGGAGCGCAGTGAGGTGCGCCGGTTGCGGGGGAGGTTCGGGATGACGGTGTGCCTGTGGACCGCGCCGGGGCCGGCCGGGCTGACGGTGTCGTCGACGCTGGTGGCCGACGGAGACCCGGGGCGGCTGCTGGGCATCGTCGACGACGAGTCGGAGCTGTGGCCGGCGATCGAGCGGGCGGGCGTGTTCGCGGTGACGCCGCTCGGCGAGGCGCACCGGCAGCTGGCCGACCGGTTCGCCGGGTTGATGCCCGCGCCGGGCGGGCTGTTCAAGCAGGAGCCGTGGACCGAGACGCCGTACGGGCCGGTCCCGGCGGGCACGACCACCTGGGCGGGCTGCCGGCTCGACGGCTCGCGGCCGTTCGGCTGGGGGCTGCTGGTCGAGGCGAGCCTGGTGGAGATCACGCTCGGTGACGCCGTGCCGCCACTGCTGCACCATCGTGGCAGGTACACGACACTGTCGTGATCAAGGCGGATCGGGAGGCAACCACCCTGTGAGCTGCCGCGCCACGATCATCACGTACCGGGGGGTTGTCGCAGACGCCTCGTAGGCTGGTTCTCATGTCCCAGCAGACGCCTGACGAACCCGAGGCCACCCCCCAGGCTGGGGACGCCGGTGCCGAGGACGTGTCCTCGACCCCTCCGGCCAAGCCCGCTCAGCGCCCGACCGGCCGGGCGTCGGTCGGCCGCGCCTCGGTGACCCCCCCTCCGGGCGGTTTCGCCAACCTGCCCACCGGTCCGTACCCGTCGGTCGGCGGGTCGTCGGGCGACGAGAAGAACAAGCCGGCCGCGCGTGTCTACGGCCGTGCCGCCGCCGGTGGCTCGGCGGACGGCAAGCCGGCCGACGACAAGGCGGCGGGCCGCGGTTCCGCCGCGCGGGCCACCAGCGGGCGGGCCTCGGTGCCGTCCACGCCGTCGGGCGCGGCCCGGGTGTCGTCCTCCTCCTCGCGTGGGCGCGGCAACGGAGGCTCGGCGCGGGTGCCGGTCTCCGGCACCGGGAACACGTACGGCTCCGCGAAGAAGAAGGTCCAGCCCAAGTGGGGCCGGATCGCGCTGGTGGCGCTGATCGCGCTGGCGCTGTGCGGCGGCCTCGGCCTGGGCGGCGCGTGGCTCTACGCCAAGAGCGTCGAGGGCGACCTGTCCCGCACCGACCCGTTCAGCGCGCTCACCGGCGGCCGGCCGCCCAAGACCGTCAACGGCAGCCAGAACATCCTGCTGGTGGGCAGCGACTCACGCGACCCGGACGCGCCCACCGACCAGGGCGGGCAGTGGCGCACCGACACCATGATCATCATGCACATCCCGTCCTCCCAGGACCGCGCATACCTCATCTCGCTGCCCCGGGACCTGCACGTCTACATCCCGAAGGACGCCGCGCAGGCCGACTGCGGCACGCGCAAGGCGAAGCTGAACGCCGCGTACGCCTTCGGCGGCATGCCGCTGCTGGTGAAGACGGTCGAGTGCTACAGCTCGGTGCGCATGGACCACGTGATGCTGATCGACTTCGGCGGCTTCACCGAGGTGGTCGACGCGATCGGCGGCGTGGACATGAAGATCGAGAAGACCATCACCTCGATCCACAAGCCCAAGCGCACCTTCACCAAGGGCACCATGCACCTCAACGGCGCCGAAGCGCTGGACTACGTACGCCAGCGCAAGCAGTTCCCGGACGGCGACTTCGCCCGAATGCGGCACCAGCAGCAGCTGCTCAAGGCGCTGCTGGACAAGGCGGCCAGTGGCGGCATCCTGACCAGCCCGGGCAAGCTCAACGACTTCCTCGGGGCGGTCACCAGCGCGGTCACCGTCGACCAGGACTTCAAACTGATCGACATGGCGATCCAGTTCCGCGGCATCCGCAGCGACGACCTGGTCTTCCTGACCAGCCCGCACCTGGGCAGCCAGATGGTCGGCGGGGAGAGCGTGGTCGTCTCGGACAAACCGAAGGCCATCGCGCTCTACGAGGCGGTCGGGAAGGACCAGATGAAGCAGTGGTACGAGACCAACGTCAGCCCGCCACCGTCACCATCTGTCAATAATTAGCAATGAAAATTCGTCGCAAATCGGTCTAAATACATCTGATTTGGTCTATGCAGCCTCGCGGTTCCGTAGGCCGAGCTATTACAGTGGCTCGGTCTACGGTCAACCAGACCCCCGGGGGAACGCGTGGCGAACAAGCAGCGGCGAGGCGGTGCCCAGAACACCGTGCCCAGCCAGCGGAGTCGCCGACCCGCGGACGCCTACGACGACGAGCCCTCGGGCAGAAAGAACGGCCACTCGCTCAACAAGGGCAAGGGCAAGAAGAAGTCCAAGCGCGCCGCCCCCCTCTGGGCGAAGCTGACGCTGACCTTCGGCGCCCTGCTGATGATGGTGGCCGGCGGCGCGATCGTCGGCGTCAAGTCGTTCGAAGGCCAGCTCACGGACAACGTCGCCGTCGTCGACGTGCTGGGCGACGCCGGCAAGGCCGACACCGGGCCGAAGGGCAGCGACCTCAAGGGCCCGATCGACATGCTGCTGCTGGGCATCGACGTGCGCGCCACCCAGGAGAAGAACAACGCCCGCGCGGACACGGTCCTGCTGCTGCACATCCCGGCCACGCACGACCAGGCATACCTGATGTCGATCCCGCGCGACACCCAGGTCGACATCCCCGCCAACCCGAAGACCAGGTACAACGGCGGTACCGACAAGATCAATGCGGCCTTCTACTTCGGCGCGCAGAACGGCGGCGGCTGGGCCGGCGGCCTGGGCCTGACCGCGAAGACGGTCACCAAGCTGACCGGCATCACCTTCGACGGCGCGGCCGTCATCGACTTCGGCGGCTTCAAGAAGATCATCGAGGCCCTCGGCACGGTGAACGTCTGCGTCGAGGAGGACGCGGAGTCGCTGCACTACTACTACGTCAAGGGCAAGATCACGTACGTCAACGAGCACAAGGCCGCCAGCCAGGGGCTCAAGCCGTACGTGCACAAGAAGGGCTGCAAGGAGAAGCCGGGCTGGGAGGCCCTGGACTACTCGCGCATCCGCAAGTCGCTCGACGACGGCGACTACGGCCGCCAGCGCCACCAGCAGCAGCTGATCAAGGCGATGGCGAAGAAGGCGAGTTCCAGCGGCGTGCTCACCGACCTCGGCAAGGTCAACGCCCTGATGAAGGCTGTTGGCGAGTCCATGATCCTGGACACGCACGGCGTCCCGCTGATCGACTTCATGTTCTCCCTGAAGGATCTGGCCGGCGCCGACCTCGTGCTGCTGAAGACGAACGCGGGCTGGTACAACAGCTCGGGCAGCGGCGGCGAGGCACTCAGCTCCAGCACGATGCAGATGTTCCGGGCCGCCAAGAACGACACCCTGGGCCAGTTCACCCTGCTCAACCCGGAGTTCGTCAACAGGGAGAAGTGACCGCGCCACGTAAACGGCGAAACCACTGCAACGCACCGGACCTGGGGAGTCACGTGGCGACATCGACGCTGGACAGAGACGAACGGCGGGGCCAAGTGCCACGTCAGCGCCCCCGCCGGGGTGACGACGCGGAACCGGCTTCGACGAAGACGAAGAAACGCAAGAAGAAACGCGGCGCCTCACTGGCCGCCAAACTGGCGATCACCTTCGGCGCGCTGCTGATGATGATCTCCGGGACGGCGATCGTGGGGGTCAGGACGGTCGTCGGCAACATCGAGGGCAACATCCAGGTGACCGACAACGACACGCTCGCCGATCCGGAGGCCTCGGCCGAGCCGGCCGCCCCGGCGGGCAAGGAGTTCGCCGGAGCATTCAACATCCTGCTGCTGGGCATCGACACCCGGACCGGCCAGAAGGCGACGAACGCCCGCTCCGACACCATCCTGATCCTGCACGTCTCGAAGAACCACGACCAGGCGTACCTGATGTCGGTGCCGCGGGACGTGAACATCCCCGGCTCGCAGCAGCGCATCAACGGCGCGTTCACGAACGGCCTGGGCAGCGACGGCGACTGGCGAGGCGGGCTGAAGTCGGCCGCCAAGTCCATCGGCAAGCTGACCGGCATGACGTTTCAGGCGGCGGCCGTCATCGACTTCGGCGGGTTCAAGACCTTCATCGACGCCCTCGGCACCATCCCCATGTGCGTGGAGGCCGACACCAAGTCGATCCACCACTTCGTCGTCAAGGGCAAGGCCAAGTACATCGGCGGCATCGCCGACGAGCACGAGGCCGACAGCTACGCCCGGCGCAGCGGCAACCCGCGCTACCTGCACAAGAAGGGCTGCCGGGAGATGGAGGGCTGGGAGGCCCTCGACTACGCGCGCCAGCGTTACCTGCCGGACGGCTCCGGCGACTACGGCCGCCAGCGCCACCAGCAGCAGCTGATCAAGGCGATGGCGAAGAAGGCCGGCTCGGCCGGCGTGCTCGCCGACTTCGGCAAGGTCAACCAACTGATCGCCGCGGTGGGCAAGTCGATGCTGCTCAGCCTGCCCAAGGGCATGGGTGTGACGGACTTCCTCTTCACGATGAAGGACATGGCCGGAGCTGACCTGGTGCTGCTCAAGACCAACTCGGGCACCTACGAGAGCGTCATCGTCGGTGGGCAGTACCAGGGCGAGGGCCTCGACAAGACGACCAAGGACATGTTCCGCGCCGCCAAGAACGACAAGCTGGGCAACTTTGCACTTATCCATCCAGAAGTCGTCAACAACGAGAAGTAATTTCAGATTCAACGCCTCCCGGAGTGAGCGGTCCATACGCTGAGAGTGAGGATTTCTCACTCCCGGGGAGGCGGCATGGCCAGCTCCGCGTGGCATTCCGGCGACGGCGGGAGGGATGGGGCCCGAGCCACGGGCCTCGGCTGGCCCTCCCCGGCGGCGGCACCACCCGGGCACGGCTCACCCCGCTCCGGTCTCGGCTGGCCGGAGATCCCGCGTGGGACCGGAAACGCCCGTCGGCACAGCCATCGCGCCGCCCGGATGAGCCGCTCGGAGCCGCCACGCCGCCGCGCCCGGCGCTGGCCGCAGGTGCTGGCAGCGATCCTCGTGGGACTGGTGCTGCTCGCCGGTGGCGGCCTGGTCGCCGGGCAGGCGCTGATGCACCGCTACGAGTCGAGCGTCAGCCGTGACGTGCTGCTCGACCCGCGCGCCCGGGACATGGCCGACTCGCAGGTGGGCTGGCGGCGGCTCAGCGGCCCGCTCAACTACCTGCTCATCGGATCCGACCTGCGAGAGTCGAACCCGGGGGCGGGGCAGCGCTCGGACACCATCCTGGTCGTCCAGGTGGACCGCGACCTGAACCACGCGTACGTCATCTCGATCCCGCGCGATCTGCGGGTGGAGATCCCCGAGATGGGCGGCACCTCGTTCGGCGGGGCGCGGCAGCGTATCAACGCGGCGTTCGAGGCCGGCGGGGGTGGCAGCGGCGGCGTACAGCTGCTGTCGGCCACCCTGACCGCGCTCACCGGGATGCGCTTCGACGGTGCGGCGGTGGTCGACTTCGGCGGCTTCACCCAGGTCATCGACAGCCTCGGCGGGGTGAACATGTGCGTGGACACCGAGGTGCGCTCGATCCACACCAAGCGCCTGTTCACAGTCGGCTGCCGCGAGATGAACGGCGCCGAGGCGCTGGACTACTCCCGGCAGCGGTACGGCCTGCCGAACGGCGACTTCGACCGGCAGCGCCACCAGCAGCAGCTGGTGAAGGCGATCCTGAGCAAGGCGCTGGACAGCGGGGTGACCCGCAACCCGCTCAAGCTCGACCAGTTCATCCGCGGCATCGGGCAGTCGCTCACCCTCGACACCGGCGAGGCGACGCTGACCGACCTGCTCGTCGCGCTCCGCAACATCCGCCCGGACTCGCTCACCGGCATCCGGGTGCCCTCCTACCCGCAGAGCATCGGCGGGGTGTCGTACGTGCTGCTGCAGGACGGGGCCGAGGACCTGTTCCGGGCCATGCGCGACGCCGATCTGGCCACCTGGGTGCAGCAGCACCCGGAATGGATCAACGCGATCTGAACGTCAATATGCGGAGCCCGCTCCGCGGCCTTAATCGGTGTCCAACCTCCGCTGCGCTCCGGCTGGACACCGAGCGGCCCCTCCGACGGGCTCCCAAGCGGTGCAAGACCCTTACACTTGCAGGCGTGTTCGCTGCGCAGATCCCCACCGCCACCGTCGCCGAGGTGCCCGCCGACGCTTTCCTGCTCGACGTCCGCGAGGACGACGAGTGGGCCGCCGGCCACGCCCCCGCGGCTGTCCACCTGCCCATGATGCAGATCCCGGCCCGCATGGCCGAGGTTCCGCAGGACCGCGAGGTCTACGTGCTCTGCCGGGTGGGCGGCCGTTCCGGCCAGGTCGTGTCGTATCTGCGCCAGCAGGGCTGGGACAACGTCACCAACGTCGACGGCGGCATGATGGGCTGGGCCGCCGCCGGCCGCCCGGTCGTCGCCGACGAGGGCCGGGCGCCGCAGATCATCTAGTCGTGAGCGAGCGTATGAGCCCCACCCCCGACCCGACCCCGCTGGTCTTCGCGCATCGTGGCTCGTCGGCCGCTCTGCCCGAGCACACGCTGGGCGCGTACGCGCGCGCGCTGCGCGAGGGCGCCGACGGCATCGAATGCGACGTGCGGCTGACCCGCGACGGGCATCTCGTGTGCGTGCACGACCGGCGCCTGGACCGGGTCAGCGACGGGCGGGGGCCGGTGGCCGCGTACACGCTGGCCCAGTTGCGAGCCCTCGACTTCGGCTCGTGGCACCCCAGCGGGCAGTCGGCCGGGGTGCTGACGCTGGAGGAGCTGCTCGACACGGCGCGCCAGGCCGGGCGGCCGGTGCGAATGCTGATCGAGACCAAGCACCCCAACCGGTACGGCAAGGCCGTGGAGTACCGGTTGCGGGCGGTGCTGAACCGCCACGGCCTGACCAGCACGTCGGCGTCCGCGCCGGTGCGGGTGACGGTGATGTCGTTCTCGCCGCTGGCGGTGCGCCGCTCGCGCGAGCTGCTGCCGTCGCTGCCCACGGTGCAGCTGATGGACCTGCTGCCACCGGGCCTGCGCATCAGGCGGCTGCCGTTCGGCACCCGCATCGCGGGCCCCGGCCTGGAGCTGGTGCGCCGCCGGCCGGATCTGGTGCGGCGGCTCAAGGCCGGCGGCCAGCAGGTGTACGTGTGGACCGTCAACGCCACCGACGACGTGGACCTGCTGCTCAAGCTCGGTGTCGACGGCATCATCACGGACCGCCCGGCCGAGGTGCTGGCACACCTCGGTCGTTGAATCATCACTGATCGGTCACGAGCCCTGGCGCGTCGCTGTTCCGGCAGGCAGGATCCTGCATGTGGAGGTGGCGTACCGCGAGCTGACGTTGGGTATCGCCGCGCTCTTCAACGACCCGGTCACCGGCCGCGGCGGCCTGCCCGCCCTCGACCGCCTGCTGCACCTCGGCCAGTACGCGCTGGGCGTGCCCGGCATGGCGCTCTCGGAACTGCACCTCACCGGCGGGGCCGGCCGGGTGATCGCCGCGACTGGCACCGCCGACTGGGCGCTGGGCCGGCCGGTCCAGCCTGAGGTGGTCACCGCCGTCCTGCGCCCCGGGCCGACGACCTACCGGGTGGAGCTGGGCGCGGTCGACGACGAGGCCTCGGACCAGATGTCGTCGCTGGGCAGCCGCTGGATCCTGCTGCACCGGATCGACCTCGTCGGCCGCCCGCCCGCCCTGCTGGGTGCGTTCATGCCCGACGACCGGCCGGCCGACGCCGACCAGCTCGCGGTGATGGCGCTGCTCGGGGCGACCGTCGGCCGCCTCTACAGCGAGCGGGCCGGGCTGCCCGTGCAGAGCGCCGGCGACGACCTTGCCGACCGCGAGCTGTTCATCGCTGTCACCAGCCACGAGCTGCGGACCCCGGTCACCGTCATCAAGGGGTACGCGGACACGCTGCGCGACCACTGGAGCCAGCTCGACGACAAGGCGCGCCGGGAGGCGGCCCGGGTGATCGGCCAACGCAGCGACGAGCTGGCCCGGCTGGTCGACCGCCTGCTGGCCGCGAGCACCGACACGGCGGTCGGCACACTGTCGCCAGGCCCCTTCGATCTCGTCGAAGCGCTTCGCCACGCCGCCACGAACCTGCCCGCCGATCTGCGCCGCCGGTTCCGCCTGGAGTTGCCGGAGCGCCTACCGCTGGCCTACGGGGACCGCGCCACCATCCCGAACGTGCTCACCGAGCTGGCCACCAACGCCGACAAGTACTCGGCCCGGGAGGAGACCGTGGTGCTGTCCGCCGGCAACGACCGGCGCACGGTCTACTTCCAGATACTCGATCGGGGGATAGGGATCGCCCCCGGGCAGGCTCATCAAGTGTTCGAGCGGTTCTGGCAGGCGGACAGCGGCGACGGACGGCGGTACGGTGGTGCCGGTCTGGGTCTTTATCTCGTCCGAAAGACTATTGAACGACAAAACGGATGGGTGTCCTTACGTCCCCGGGATGGGGGAGGTACGGTCGCAGAGGTACGGCTGCCGCGAGGTGACGTCAAGAGGGATGCGAATGCATCCGGGGAGGCATGATCGTGTCGATGGCTGTCGCTGAGCGAGCCTGGTGCGTGGTGGTCCCCCACCACGCCCGCGGCGCGCAGCAGGCACGACACCGCCTCGCCGCGGCTCTCGCCGACGCGGTCACCCCGAACCTGCTCGCCGACGTGGTCTCAGTCGCCGCCGAGCTGGTCGGCAACGCCGTACGCCACGCGGAGCCGCTGCCGGGCGGGGTCGTCCGGCTGGCCTGGCGGTTGCGGATCGTCGAGTCGAAGCAGGTCATCGAGGTGCGCGTGACCGACGGCGGCGCCCAAGGGCTGCCCCGCCCGCGCACCGCGGGCGCCGAGGACCCGGACGGCCGTGGCCTCACCATCGTCGATGCGCTCGCGGTCCGGTGGGGTGTCGAGCGGGACGGTCTCGGGCAGAGCGTCTGGGCGGAACTAAGCTGACCCGGTGATCCCACGCCAGCTGTCCGAGAGGCGAAAGAAGCCTCGGGCAGGCTGCGCCGAGCGGAGCTGAGGAGCAGCCGTGAGCAAGAAGAATCGCCTGGACAAGAAGCAGCAGGCGAAGGAGCAGAAGCAGCCGAAGGTGCGCGACGTCTTCGTGGCCCGCCCGTTCGCCGGGCTGGCCGCCGAGACCGAGCTGGTGGCGCTGCGCGAGCTGGTGCCCGCGGCGACCGCGCCGCTCACCCTGGCCCCGGAGTACGCCGAGAAGTACGGCGACCGCCAGATCACGCTGGCGACCATCCTCCCGATGGCCTGGCCCGCGCTGACCAAGACGGACGGGCGCATCCTGCTCGGGCTGCAGCGGCACGAGCGCTCCGGCGACGTGAACCGCGACCTGGCCGTGGCACTGCTGTGCGCGCTCGAGGGCGAGCCCGGCGCGCCGGTGAACGTGCCCCCGCTGCCGGGCGAGGGTCCGCGCCTGGGCGACCTGCTGGTCGACGCGCCGCTGGACATCACGGTGCACGAGGGCTTCGACTTCTGGCTCGACGCGGACCAGGAGCGCGACGCCGAGGTGTCGGCGTCGCTGGACGCCGCCAACGCCTCGGTCTACCCCACCGTGCGGATGGCCGCGGCGCCGGCCGCGTACTGGTGCCGGGTCCCGGAGAAGGCCCACGTGCGCTGGGTGCTGCCCGACAGCGAGGATGTGGCGCTCAACGCGCTGGCCCGGCTGAGCGCGGCGGGCGAGCTGAAGCTCACCGACGAGACCAAGTTCGCCGGCATGTTCCGGGCGCACGGCCTGCTCGTCCCGGTGTGGGACCTGCCGTCGGCCCCCGAGGCCGGTGCGTGGGAGGAGTCGCTGGCCGCGGTCTCGGCGCGGTACGCCGCGGCGAAGGCGGTCGACGAGCCGCTCACCCCCGACCAGCGCCGGGCCCGGCAGGGCCTGCTCGGGCGCCAGCTGACCCTGCGCTGACCTGCCTTTTCACGCGTTCTCCGCTGCGCCCGTGCTGCTCCGGCAACACGGGCGCAGCCGTGTCTCAGGCACGCTCACCGCACGGCGGCCCGGCACGTGAGAATCTCGGCGGTGCGCGGCGACAGACCTGCCGCGTGAGCCCCAGGGAATGAAGCTGAACCGGACATTCATCCATTCATTCTTGCTGAGTGCCCGATTTGCCCCCTGACACATCGATGAGCGAACACGTACGGTAAGGGACACCTAACTCAATGCGTGTCGTTCCACCCGGAGGCACCCCATGACCGTCTACCCCGATCGTGCGCCCTTCCTGCGCCCGACCTTCGGACGCTCCCCCAGCCTGCCGGTGCCGTCAGGACCAGACACCGCCCCGCCCCCCGGTTCCCCCATGGACTGGGCCCGTCGCCGCCGCGCCGACCGAGCAGTCCGGCGCATGTCGGCCGCCGAGGATCGCGCGGTGCACCGCCTCGGTCGCGACTGGCACGTCATCGAGTGGCCGCACGCATTGCTGACCAGCCAGGCCGCGCAGGCCGGCACGGCCAAGCCGCAGCAGCCCTCCAACGCCGGCTTCCTCGCCATCGGCCCGGGTGGCATCTTCAGCGTCTCGATCGCCCAGCACGGCCGCAGCCGGGTGCTCATCGCCGGCGACGTGGTGCAGATCAGCGGACGCCGGCCGCCGTACATCTCGCAGGCCCGGCGCGACGCCAAACGCGCCGCCAAGGCCATCTCCGCGGCGATCGGGCAGGACATCAAGGTGTTCGCCGTGCTCGCGTTCGTCGGCAGCGGGCCGATCAGCGTCAACGGCCTGCCCAAGGAATGCATCGTCACGTCGTACCGCGAGCTCGACAAGGTGCTCGACTCCACCGGCCGGCGGATCACCGGAACCACGGCCGAGAAGCTGTCCCAGGTGGCCCGCAACCCCGCGATCTGGGTCAACCAGCCATACGCCGCGGGCAGCGGTTACACGTGGCATCCGGAAGGCGCGACCCCCGGTGACAAGGGCACTGCACGCGGGTAACGTGAGCAGCGATGACCCACATCGAGCTCTCCCTCTCCCCGTTGGAGCCGATCGCCGTCGACCCGCTGCACAGCTGGTCGGTCCCGGTTTCCTCGGCCGAGGAGTCGTGTTTGGTCATCGACGCCGCGGGCTTGATCGTCGCCGCCTCCTCGTCCTGGGTCCGGCTGCTCTCCGTGGAGCACCACACCGAGCTGGCCGGGCGGGACGTGCGCGAGGTGCTGTGCCTGATCGACTTCACCGCCGCCGGCAACGAGCTGGGTGAAGCAGAGCGCGAGCAGATCCCCCCACTGCTCGCGCTCACCTCCAAGCGACCCGCACGCGGACTGCTGCGGGTGCGCGGGCCCCAGGACACCCCCAGCCGCACCCTCGACGCCGTCGCGACCCCGCTGTGGCAGAGCGGGCAGGTCGTCGGCTCACTCAGCTTCTTCGCGGCGGTATGACCGCGGGTAGGGCGACCACGCGCTAATCTCGTTGCCCATGCCCCTGCGTCCAACCCGTCCGTCCAACCCGGCCCTCCCGCTCGCCACCGCGTGCCTGGTCGGCGCGGCTCTGCTCAGCGGTTGCGGAGTTCCGCCCGAACTGCAGCCCAAGCCCGGCGGCACCGTGCCGCAGCCGTCCGTGTCACCCAGCGCGGTGACGCTGCCGCCCAGTTTCAGCCTGCCGCCGTCGGCCCCGCCCAGCAGCCCCGGCCCCTTCCCCGAGCTGACCGTCACCGACTGCCAGGGCCGGCCCAGCGGCGACCAGATCATCGCCGCGGTGCGCCGCAAGTCGTCGATCCTGCCCGGCTCGGGCACGGTCACCGTGACCAGGCCCCCGGTCTGCGCCGGAACCTGGCAGTACACCGTGCTCACCGTGGCCGGTCGCGAACCCCTGCAGGTCGTCACGAAGGGCGCGCCCACCTCGCTCGACCTGGTCACCGCGGGCACCGACATCTGCACCGTCGAGGTGCGCAACTTCGCCCCACCCGGCATCCGCATCACCGCCGGCTGCTGACTTCGGCCGCCGACCGCACCGATGGCCGCGACCGCCAGCGCATTCGGCCGCCGACCGCACCCGCCAGGAGCGGAAGTCCGCGCAGCGGACGAGCGACCGGCGGGTAAGGGAGGCTTCCGAGGCCGAATGCCGTGGCCGCGGATGCGGCCACCAACGACTCAGTAGGCTGATCTCATGCCTGGAGTGCCGCCCACTCGTTTCGTCTATCTCGGTCCGGAGAGCACCTTCACCGAGCAGGCGCTGCTCACCATTCCGGCCGCCGGGAGAGGCATCCGGACGCCCGCCCGCAGCGTGCCCGAGGCGCTGGAGGCCGTGCGGGCCGGCGATGCCGACGCGGCACTGGTCCCGTGGGAGAACTCGATCGGCGGCGCCGTCGGCGTGACCCTGGACGAGCTGGTCGACGGCGACCCGCTGGTGATCACCCGCGAGGTGGTCATCCCGGTGGAGTTCGTGCTGGCCGTCCGCTCCGGCACCACGCTGGCCGGGGTGCGGTCGATCGCGGCGCACCCGCAGGCGTCCACGCAGTGCCGCGGCTGGCTGCGGGCGTACGCGCCGGACGCGACCGTGATCGACGTGCTGTCCAACGGGGCCGCCGCGGCCGGGGTCGCCGCGGGCGACTTCGACGCCGCGATCTGCGCCCCGATCGCCATCCAGCGCTTCGGCCTGCTCCAGCTCGCTGACAAGATCGCCGATCACCCGGACGCCGCGACCCGGTTCGTGCTGCTGTCGCGGCCCGGCACGCCGCCGGAGCCGACCGGCAACGACCTCACCTCCCTGGCCGTCTGGATCTCCCACGACCGGGTCGGGGCCCTGCTCGCGGTGCTGACCGAACTGGCCGTACGCGGCGTGAACCTGACCCGGATCGAGTCCCGGCCCACCGGCGAGCGCCTCGGCCGATACGTCTTCTTCCTCGACTGCACCGGCCACGTCGCCGAGGCGCGGGTCGGCGAGGCGCTGCAGGGCCTGCGCCGCATCTGCGCCGGGGTGCGTTTCCTCGGCTCGTACCCCCGGGCGGGCCTGCCCGGCGCGGCGCCGGAGCGGCCGGTGCCGCCGCCGCCGGGACTGTCCGACCCGGACTACACCGACGCTGCCGCCTGGCTGGGCCGGCTGCGCCGGGGCGAGCTGTCCTGAGCCATGGCCGTCGAGATGAGCCGGGAACGCTTCGAGGAGCTGGTCGCCGACGCCCTCGACGAGGTCCCGCAGGAGCTGCTCAACCTGATGCGCAACGTCGTCATCCTGGTCGAGGACGAATCGCCGCCGGGCGGCCCGGAGCTGCTCGGCCTGTACGAGGGCCACGCGCTCACCGCCCGCGGCTGGGACTACGCCGGGGTGCTGCCCGACCGGATCACCATCTACCGGCACCCGATCCTGCGCATCTGCGACACCGACGACGACGTCGTCGAGGAGGTCGCGGTCACCGTGGTGCACGAGATCGCCCACCACTTCGGCATCGACGACGACCGCCTGCACGAACTGGGCTGGGGGTAGAGGGTCTACCGAACTGTCGGCTTTCGTCCGCCGATGGGCGCCGTAAAGGAGCGTGGCATCGCGAAGCGATGTAGCGACGCGCGGCAACCATCGGCTTTCGGGACGAAAGCCCGCGCCCGCGGAGGCGGGCGCCAGCAGTTCAGTCACGAAGCCGACTTTCATACTTGTGCAGGTCAACTACGCTCGGTGCGTTTCTCCGCCCCCGTTTGTATGGAGGATGACGACATGCAGAGCGCACTCTTCGCTGCCGAGAACCTGGAGAAGGAGTCCACGACTCCCGGTCTGACGCTGCAGAACTCGAAGATGCTGAAGATCGAGCTGAACGGCGAGGTCATGGCGCGCACCGGCGCGATGGTTGCCTACCAGGGCCAGGTGCAGTTCCAGGCGCTCGGCTCCGGAGGCGCGGCCAAGTGGCTCAAGAGCAAGATCACCGGCGAGGGCGTGCCGCTGATGAAGCTGACCGGCCGCGGTGACGTGTTCCTGGCCGACCGGGCCGCCGACGTGCACCTGATCGACCTGGGTCCCGGTGACGCCCTCAGCGTCAACGGCACCAACGTGCTGGCCTTCGAGTCGACGCTGAACTACGACATCAAGATGGTCCAGGGCATGGGCATGTTCTCCGCTGCAGGCCTGTTCAACTGCGTGTTCACGGGCCAGGGCCGAATCGCGATCACCACCAAGGGCACCCCGGTCGTGCTGACCGTGGACGCGCCCACCTACGCCGACCCCCAGGCGGCGATCTGCTGGTCGGCCAACCTGCAGACCGGCTACCACCGCGCCGAGCAGCTGGGCATCGGCACCCTGCTGGGCCGCAGCACCGGTGAGGCCTTCACCATGAGCTTCCAGGGCCAGGGCTTCGTCGTGGTGCAGCCGTCCGAGGAGCCCCCGGCGGGCATCGCCGGCGGCAGCGGCGGTGGCCAGCAGCAGCAGGGCGGACTGCTGGGCGGACTGCTCGGCCAGTGACCCCGGCGCAGGACCGGTGACGGCAGGCCCCTCCCCCGTGGAGGGGCCTGTTTTTTCAGCCGTACATGGGATGATGCGCCCATGTCCGAAGACCTCGATGTGGTGGAGTTCGGCCCCGAGTCGGCCGCCCCGGAGCGCCGCCGCCCCGGCTGGCGTGCGATCACGACGGACTCCCGGCTGACGACAGGGCTCGTCGTGCTGGGCGGCGCCGCGGCGATCGCGTCGCTGATGGGGGAGTGGCAGATCATCGACACCACCCGCTCCGGCGACGAGTACTTCGCCAGCATCCCGCAGGTGACCAGCTCGGTCTGGTCGACGACCGGCGGCACGCCGTACCTGTCCGGGCTGACGCTGCTGGCGGCGGCCACCGCGGTGGCACTGTTCGGGCCGGTCGCGGCACGCGCGACGGCGCGGCTGGCCGCACTCGGCACCTCGGCGGCACTGGTCGTGGTGCTGGCGGCAGCGGCGAGCGTGCTCAGCACGACCAGCGAGCTGCCGCGCGTGTTCGGCGGGTTCATGAACACCGAACTGCTGTCCCGCTTCAGTTCCAGCCCCGGCCGCGGCATGTGGGCGGCGCTCGCGGCGGTGGCCCTGCTGGGGCTGGCCATGCTGTCGGCGCACCGGCGCGAGCCCGAGCCGTTCCGCGGCCGGCACGCCGCAGCCGACGACGGCGACGAGCCCGACGACTACGAGTCGGGCGACATCGATTTGACGGTCACCACCGCCGCGCCGTTCATACGGCAATACTGACGCGAAGCTCCGCGCGGGTGCCGGTACGCTTTTCGACGTGATTGATCTGCGTCTGCTCCGCGAGGACCCCGAAGCCGTACGAGCCAGCCAGCGCCTGCGCGGCGACTCCGTCGACGCCGTCGACGACCTGCTGCGCGCCGACGAGTCGCGGCGGTCCGCGGTGGCGTCCTTCGAGGCGCTGCGCGGTGAGCAGAAGCAGCTCGGCAAGCTGATGCCGAAGGCGACCGGCGACGAGAAGACCGCGCTGCTGGCCCGGACCAAGGACCTCGCCGCCGAGGTGAAGGCGGCCGAGGCCGCGGTCAACGAGGCCGAGCAGGCGCTGCGGGCCGCCCAGTTCGCGATCGCGAACGTGGTGCAGGACGGCGCGCCCGGCGGCGGCGAGGACGACTACGTCGTGCTGCGCGAGGTCGGCGAGCGCCCCGTGTTCGACAACCCGCGCGACCACCTCGCCATCGGTGAGCTGCTCGGCGCGATCGACACCGAGCGCGGTGCGAAGGTGTCGGGCGCCCGCTTCTACTACATGACCGGCGTGGGCGCGCTGCTGCAGCTCGGGCTGCTGCAGATGGGCCTGTGGCAGTCGGTGGAGGCCGGGTTCACCCCGATGATCCCGCCGGTGCTGGTCAAGCCGGAGTCGATGGAGGGCACCGGTTTCCTCGGCTCGCACGCCGCCGAGGTCTACCACCTGCCCGCCGACGACCTGTACCTGGTCGGCACGAGCGAGGTGCCGCTGGCGGCGTACCACAAGGACGAGATCCTGAGCCTGGGCGACGGGCCGCTGCGCTACGCCGGCTGGTCGAGCTGCTTCCGCCGGGAGGCCGGCTCGTACGGCAAGGACACCCGCGGCATCATCCGGGTGCACCAGTTCGACAAGGTCGAGATGTTCTCGTACTGCGACCCGGCCGACGCGGCCGAGGAGCACCTGCGCCTGCTGGCGTGGGAGGAGGAGATGCTCGGCAAGCTGGAGCTGGCCTACCGGGTGATCGACGTGGCCGCGGGCGACCTCGGCTCGTCGGCGGCGCGCAAGTTCGACTGCGAGGCGTGGCTGCCCACCCAGAACCGGTACATGGAGGTCACCTCGACCTCGAACTGCACCACGTTCCAGGCCCGGCGGCTGAACACCCGTTTCCGCGACGCCGACGGCAAGACCCAGACCGCGGCGACGCTCAACGGCACCCTGGCCACCACGCGCATGCTCGTGGCGCTCCTGGAGCAGCACCAGCAGCCGGACGGCTCGGTGCGGGTGCCCAAGGCGCTGCAGCCGTTCGTGGGCGGCCGTGACGTGCTGGAGCCCGCCAAGGCAGGGTCCTGAGCGGCGTGCCCGACCACGGGGGGACGGGGCACGTCGAGGTGCCGGAACGTGACGCGGTCGGCCGGTCCGAGCTGCGCAGCGACGGGCTGCGTCCGCGCGGGCTGCCCAAGCTCGTCGCCACCGACCTGGACGGCACCGTCGTCCGGTCGGACGAGACCGTCAGCGGCTTCACCCACGCGGTCTTCGAGCGGGTGCGCGCGGCCGGGGTGCCCATCGTGGGCGCCACCGGCCGCGGCCCCCGGCTGGAGGAGCTGAGCCGGATCGATCTGCCGCACGCCGACCTGCTGGTGCTGGGCGGCGGCGGGCGGGTGCTGGATCTGCGCGATCCGTCCGCGCTGCGGGTACTGCGCGACGCGCGGCTGCCCGGCCCGGTCGTGGCCGGCCTGGTCGAGGCGCTGGAGAACCGCCTCGGGCGGGTGAAGCTGCTGGTCGAGGTCCTGGACACGCAGCGCGCCCCGCTGTGGGGCGACGACGTGGACGACTGGCCGTATCCGGATGACCTGAAGTTCCGCCCGCGCGAGGAATCGCTCTGCTACGACGTGATCAAGGCGTTCGTGAAGACCGACGACACGGACTCCGACACGCTGCTGCGTACGGCGCGGGGCTTGGTCGCGCCCGAGGTGGCCGCGTTCACGCACTCCGGGCTGGGCTGGGTGGAGGTCACCCCGCCCGGCGTCGACAAGGCGACCGGGCTCGCCGTGGTCGCCGCGGAGCTGGGCATCGACCCGGCCGACGTGCTGGTCTTCGGGGACATGCCCAACGACATCCCGATGTTCGAGTGGGCCGGGCACCGGGTGGCCGTCGCCAACGCGCACCCCGAGATCCTCGCCCTGGCCGACGAGGTCACCCTCTCCAACGACCGCGACGGCGTAGCCGTCTACCTCGACGAACTCCTCAAACGCGAACCCTGACCCACCGCTCGCCGCGGGCGAGCGGTGGGTGCGGTGGGGTCAGAGGTACTGGCCTGGTGAGGTGGTCTTGCCGGGTTCGATGTGGGTGCCGGGGGGCAGGGCGGGCACGTTGCGCATCTGCTCGAGCTGCATGCGGGCGGCCATCTGCTGGGCCACCAGCGCCGCCTGGATGCCGTGGAACAGGCCCTCCAGCCAGCCGACCAGTTGCGCCTGCGCGATCCGCAGCTCGGACTCCGACGGGGTGGCGCCCTCGGTGAAGTCGACGGAGATCCGCTCCAGCTCGTCGCGCAGCTCGGGGGAGAGCCCGTCCTCCAGCTCGACTATCGAGCGGCGGTGGATCTCCACCAGGCGCTGTCGGCCGGCCTCGTCGAGGGGTGCCGCCCGCACCTCCTCCAGCAGCTGTTTGATCATGCTGCCGATGCGCATGACCTTGGCCGGCTGCTCGATGAGGTGGCTCGGGTCCTCCTCCCGCCCGGTGGCACCGTCAGGGTTGACCTCGACCGTGCCGATGGGCCGACCGTCCGGACCGACGACCACGACACTCTTCTCTTCGGGATGCTGCTGGCTCACCACGACCTCCTCAGCGTCGAACCCACCCATCCTAGATCCCGAGACGCAGGCCGATGTTGATCATTGACGGGAGTGCCGGGACACGGTAGAACGCCACAGTGGGTCATAAGACCGCGCGCCCACAGTTTGGCGACACCCCCCACGGCCGTGCCCTTCGGTACGCGCGTCCGGCCGAAGTCACTCTGGAGGACACATTGGACGGCCTTGACCGTCGCAGGCTGCTCGGACTGCTGACCGGCGTCGGCGTTGCGGGCATGACCGGCGGCCTCGCGGGCTGCTCGACCGCCGGCACGCCCAGCGAGCGCAGCGGTGTCAGCATCGGTCTGCTCGTCCCCGCCACCGGAGCGAACAAAGAGGTCGGCGCCGACCTCGAACTGGGCTTCAAGCTCTACGTCGACCTGCACGACGGCAAGCTCGGCGGCCGCCCGGTGCGCATCGAGGTGGAGGACGAGGGCGAGACCACCAAGTCCGGCGCCGCGGCCCTGGAGAACCTCTACAAGGCCCAGGTGCTGGCCGTCGTCGGCGTGGCCAACCCCGACCTGCTGCCGTTCGTGCGCGACCGGGTCGAGGAGGCGAAGGTGCCGCTGCTGGCAGCGCACGCCTCCCCGGCCGAGATGCCCAGCGCGCCATACATCTGGCGCACCTCGTTCCTGTCCGACGAACCGGCTCTCGCCATCGCGCACTACCTGCGCCGGCGTTACGGCAACGGCAGCGGCAAGGTCAGCCTCATCACCACCCCCGGCACGGCGGGCACCGAGCTGATGCTCGGCTTCACCGGCGTCTACGGCGGCGGCGCGCAGGAACCCATCGTCGTGAAGTCCGGCATCAAGCCGACCACCGCGGAGTACGCCTCATACGCCGGCCAGATCGCCGCCAAGAGCCCGCGGGCGATCTTCTGCAATCTGCCGAGCGCGCACATCGTCAAGTTCATGGCAGCACTGTCGGACGCGGGGCTCAAGCCGGGCCGCGACGTCGAGATCTACGCCCCGGGTGCGGTCGCCGAGGGCAGCGCGCTCGACGACCTCGGTGACGGCGCGCGCGGGCTGTTCACCGCGATGCACTACTCGGCCGACCTCAACAACCTGGCCAACCACACGTTCTCGTCGTTGTTCCAGTCCAAGTTCCAGCGCTCCCCCACGGCGTTCGCGGTCGCCGCGTACGACGCCGCCGCGGTGCTCGACCAGGCGCTGACGCTGGGCGGTGACGCCACGCCCAGCGCGCAGAAGGTCAACACGCTGCTGTCGAACGTCGGCCAGGTGATCAGCCCGCGCGGGAACTGGCAGTTCAACCAGCAGCGTTCGCCGCAGCAGAAGTGGTACCTGCGCAAGGTCGAGAAGGACGGCCCCATCCTGTCGAACGTGCTGATCAGCGACCTCGCTACCCTCGGGTAGTGCAGTTGGACGACGTTGACCAGCGAATCATCGCCGCGCTCCTGAGCGACGCGCGCACCACCTACGCCGAGATCGGCATGGTGGTGTCGCTGTCAGCGCCAGCCGTCAAGCGGCGCGTGGACCGGCTGCGCTCCGGTGGGGTGATCAAGGGTTTCACCGCCGTCGTGGATCCGGCGGCGGTGGGTGGCGGCACGGAGGCCTTCGTCGAGCTGTTCTGCACCGGGCGCACCACGCCCGCGCAGATCACGCAGGCCACCCGCCGCCACCCCGAGGTGGTCGGGGCGTACACCGTCTCGGGTGAGGCCGACGCGCTGGTGCACCTGCGCGCGGCCGACATCGCCCACCTGGAGCAGGCGCTGGAGCGGCTGCGCGCGGAGCCCTTCATCACCAGCACCCGGAGCATGATCGTGCTGTCCCGCCTGGTCGACTGACGACGGCTTCGACGCCGGAGGGAGCCGGGAGCGCCGTCCGCGCGTCGAAGACGGGCATGAGACGAAGCGTGCTCTGCCTGCTCACCGCGTTATCCCTGGCCGGGTGCACGGCGGGCGGTGGCGTGACCGAGGACCGGCCGCCCGCGCCGGGGCCGGCGCCGGAGTTCCGCCTGGTGTCGTACGACTCCTGCGAAGCGCTGCTGACATCGGTGCGCGAAGCGGCCAAACGCGCCGTGACGCCCTGGGGCCTGCCCGGCAGCCGGTGGGGTGTGCCGCTCGCCTCGGCCGCCGAGGGCGCGCGGGCGACCGGGGGTGCGGCCGACACGGCCAAGTCCTACTCCGGCACCAACACCCACGAGGCGGGCGTCGACGAGCCCGACATCGTCAAGACCGACGGGCGGCGCATCGTCACCGTGCTCGGCGAGACCCTGCGGGTCATCGACGCGGCGACCCGGCGGCCGGCCGGATCACTGCACCTCGGCAGCGGCACGCATCAGCTCTTCCTGCAGGGCGACCGGGCGCTGGTGCTCACCGGCCAGTACGGGATGACCATGTTCGGCGGCATCGCCGACAGCAACCTGCGCGGATACGGCGGACCGTCCTCGACCCGGCTCCGGCTGGTCGACCTGTCCGGCGAACCCCGGGTGACCGGCCAGTACGAGATCGGTGCCGAGCTGACCGACGCCCGGCTGGCAGACGGCACCGCCCGCGTCGTGGTCACCTCCTCCCCGATGATCGACTTCACCTGGCTGGAGAAGGGCACCGACGCGGACCGCATCGCCGCGAACCGGAAGGTCATCGACGCCGCGCCGCTGGACCGGTGGCTGCCCGCGTACACCGCCGACGGTGCCGGCGGGCGGATCGACTGCGGCCAGGTCAGCACGCCCGCCGAGTTCAGCGGAACCTCGCTGGTGACGGTGCTCAGCTTCGACCTGAACCGGGCCACGCTGGGCGACGGCCTGCCGGCGGCGGTGCTCGCCGACGCGCGCACGGTGTACGGCACGGGCCCCCACCTGTACCTAGCCCACGACGACGGCTGGCGGGGCGAGAAGGCGAAGAACCGCACGGAGCTGTACCTGTTCGACGTCTCGGGGCCGCGCCCGTCCTTCGCCGCCTCCGGCAGCGTGCCCGGCTGGCTGCTCAACCAGTACTCGCTCAGCGAGCACGACGGCGTGCTGCGGGTGGCCACCACCTCCGGCCAGCCATGGAACCGTGAGCAGCGCAGCGAGTCCACGGTGTACACGCTGCGCCGCGACGGCGGGCAGCTGCGGTCGCTCGGCAAGCTGGGCGGGCTGGGCAAGGGAGAGCGGATCTACGCGGTGCGCTTCCTCGGCCCGACCGCATACGTGGTCACCTTCCGGCAGACCGACCCGCTGTACGCCATAGACCTGCGCGACCCCGCCCGGCCGGTGCTCACCGGTGAGCTGAAGATCCCCGGCTACAGCAGCTACCTGCACCCGGTCGCGGACGGGCGGCTGGTCGGCGTGGGTCAGGACGCCTCCGACCAGGGCCGGGTGAGCGGGCTGCAGGTGTCGCTGTTCGACGTCGGCGGCACCGATCCGAAGCGGCTCGACCAGGAGAAGATCCCGAGCGGCTGGAGCGAGGCCGAGCACGACCCGCACGCGTTCCTGTACTGGCCGGCGACCGGCCTGCTGGTGATCCCGTACACCGCGTACGACCGGGGGCAGCAGGCCGGAGCACTGCTGTTCCGGGTCGATGCGGGCGCGCTGCAGAAGATCGGCGAGGTGAACCCGGGCGGCTACCCGCGGCGCAGCCTGGTCGTCGGCGACACGCTGTGGACGGTCACCGACACCGTGGCCGTCGCGACCTCACTGACCGGTGGCCCTCAGCTCAGCCGGATCGGCCTCTGACCTGGGCCGCGGATACTCCTGGCGGTCCGGTGCGAGCGGGGTTCGCGTCGGACCGCCAGGTCTGTCAGAGGTGCGGATCCGTCAGAGGTACTGGCCGATGCGGGCCTCGGGCACGTTGCCCGCGGGCTTGTCGCCCTCGCCGAAGAAGCGCTTGCCGCCGAACTCGCCGTGCAGGCGGTCGTCCAGCTCGTCGGCGAGCCCGGTCATCACCTGGATCGCCAGGGCCAGGTGGCTGGCCTGGAAGTCGCGGCCGAACACCGGGATCGAGGCCCAGACCGTGCCGGCGGTGCAGTAGAGGCGGCCGATCGGCATGCGGTTGGTCAGGTCGGACAGTTTCACGAACAGCTTCTCGCTCGGCTCGATGTCGGTCAGCACCGGCGAGAACACGTCGATCAGCGGCGGGTTCTCCCGGACGCGCACGAACACCATGGCCGAACCGGCCCGGATGCCGATGTCGCCGTCGCCGTCCACCTGCAGCTCGTCCGGGTCGGACTTGAGCATCGCGGAGACCACGATGCGCACCCGGTCGGCCAGCTCCAGCCCGCTGGCGTCGAGCGAGTCGATCGAGGGCAGGAAGGCGTCCACCGTCGACTCGTGCCGCGCGGTGCCCAGCGGCTCGATGGAGACCGGCTCCTCCTCGCCGTCGTGCGCCTCGTACACCAGGAACGCGGGGTGCGGTGCGCCGTACACGTCGCGCAGCGTGCGGGTGATGACGTTGGCCAGCCCGTCGGCCGCGCCGGCCATGCCGAAGTTGTCCCCCGAACCGGCCAGCACCCCGGGCGGCGACCAGCCCAGCGCGACCATCGCCGCGATCGCGGGCCGCTCCAGGCGGAACCCCTCCGGCAGGTTCGCGTTGCTGACCGCACGCGCCTGCAGGGAGCCGCCCTCCAGGCAGGCCACGTTCACGCCGTACACGGCGGAACCGGTGCCGGACGCGGTCGGGTCCAGTGCGAGCTCCAGCTCACTGCCGACCGGCAGCGTCGGCAGGGCTCCGGCCAGGGCTCGGGCGAACTCCCGCCACGCCTCGGCGACCTTCGCATGCAGGTCCGCGGTGGTGGGTTCGTCGAGCAGCCCGGCCTCCGCCAGGCCGGGAATCGACAGTTCCGACATCGGTGCGCCTCCTCGTCGAACCTGGATTGTCCCGGCACGCCGGCGGACAAACCTGGGTTCTCTGTCACCGAGACACTACCGACCGGAGGGAGATTCGCGTAGTCGGCCTTGCGACCCACCGCGCCCTTGTGCTGTGCGTCTCTCAGTCCTGGTCGGATGCACCGAGGCGGTGGGCCAGGCCGGTCAGACGGGCGGCCAGCTCCCGCGGGTCGCCGCCGCGACCGACCGCCAGCCCCAGCAGGTACGCGCTGACCGGCGCGCCCGGCCGGACCGCGTGGTGCGCCACCTCCCGAGCCAGGTCCAGCACCATCGTCACGTCCACGTCCGCACGGGGCAGGCCCAGCTCGGCACAGGCCGCATCGGTGAAGTCATGCAGGTCGACGCCCTTCGGCCGCTCGCTCACAGCGCCTCCTCGGTATGCACGTGGCGGGGCGTCCGCCTGTCGTTCGCGGCCCGCAGTTCGTCGGGGGTGTCGCAGTCATACCACGGCGGAGGCCCTTCCCCCGCCCACGGCAGCTCGACCACGTCGACGTCGGCGAGCAACGCGCGCATCGGGGTGCCGTGCGGGTTCGCGGGAATCCCGGCACGCAGCGCGCCGAGCCGCCACGCGGCACACAGGTGCTGCCGCCGGCCGTCCTCGTCGGTGAACATCACCACGTCCGCGTCCACGGCGAGCAGCGCCGCCACCGCGTCCCGGGTCAGAAAGGGCAGGTCGGCGGCGGCGACGAGCACCCGCTCGGCGTCCGCGGGCAGCACCGCGGCACCGGCGGCGATGGCCGCGACCGGGCCGCCGCCGGGCGGGTCCTCGCGGGTCAGCACGGCTGCGGAGGGCAGCTCGGCGGCCAGTTCGGGTGGCCCGACGACGACCAGCGCCCGAGCCTCGGCCACCGCTCCGAGGACCCGGCGCAGCATGGGCACCCCGCCGACGGGCAGCAGCGGCTTCGCGACGCCGCCCATCCGCCGGGCAGCGCCCCCGGCCAGCACCAGCGCCGCGTACGAGATCATCCGCGCTCCCCTCGCCCTGTGGACGAACCGGCGTGTCATCCACAGGCTAGCGATCATCGCTGTCTCCGTCGCGCCGCCGCGGGAAGGCTCCCGCACATGACGACCGACACCCCGACGTACACCTTCACCGAGCGTGCGGACCTGCTCGGATACGTGCCCTACCTGCTCGGCTTCCATCCGGCCGACAGTGTCGTCGTGCTGGGACTGGCGGACCGGCGCATCGGTGTCGCCGCTCGCGCCGACCTCGGGCGGCCCCGCCCGGAGACGGTGCGGCGGCTCAGCCGACTGCTGACCGCCGCAGGCCGGGGGAGCGCGGCGATCACGTCGGTGGTGCTCGTCGGCTACGGTCCCGATCCGACGGCCGCGGACGTGACCCGCAGCGTCGCGAACGCCCTCGACGCCCGGGGCTACCACGTGCGCGAGGTGCTGCTGCACGCCGGCGAGCGCTACCACTGCCTGCAGTGCGACGAGTGCACTCCGCCCGGGGGCGCGCCGTTCGACCCGAGCACGACCGCCGCCGCGGCGATCGCGACGTACGAGGGTCTGGTCGCCCAGCCCGACCGGGCCGCGGTGGAACGGCTGGTCCGGCCCATCGGCGGGCTGGCCGCCATCGCCATGGCGCAGGCCGTGGACCGCGCTGAGCAGCGACTCGCCGCCCTGCTCGGCGACGAGGAAGCCGGAACAAGGGCCGGGAGCGGCAGCGACGGTGAAGTTGGAAGCGAGCCCGCGAGCGACGGCGGTGAGGGCAGCAGCGGCGGGCCCGGCGAGGGTGCCGCCGATGGGCGGCTGGTACGGGCCGGGGTGGGCGCGGTCGAGGAGGCGCTCCGCGTGGCCGCGGCCGGTGGGCGGCTCGACGACGACGAGGCCGCCTGGCTCACCGTGCTCCTGCTGGACCTGCGCTGCCGCGACCACGCCTGGCAGCGGACCGACACCGAGCCCTGGCAGCTGGACCTGTGGCTGGACCTCACCCGGCGCGGCGAGCCCGCCCTGCTGGCCCCGGTCGCCAGCCTGCTCGCCTGGTGCGCCTGGCGGTCCGGCAACGGTGTGCTGGCCGGTGCCGCGGTGCGGCGGGCGCTGCTGGCCGACCCGGCGTACACGCTCGCGCATCTGCTCAGCGAGGCGCTCGACCAGGCCGTGCCGCCCGGCAGCATCGGTTCCTGGCCCGTGCCGTAGACGTTCGTCCGGCTGCCGGAGTCGCAGCGCCGACCCGGGTGAGCGCGGAATCCGGGAAATCGTGCTTGTTCCAGCAGTCGGGACACGCCTGGGCACGCCCGGGAGGCCTCGGCCGGGCGACGGCTCAGAATGGGACCGTGGACCTGGCCTACCTGCGCGCGCATCCGCACCTGCTGCCGACGTTCCTGCACCACCAGCGGATCCGGGAGACGCCCGTCGACGGCGGCTCGATCTGCCACACCAGCAGGCTGACCTTCGACGACGGCGAATCCATCTTCACCAAGTCGTGGCCCGAGGCGGCCGGACGGGCACCGGAGGGCTTCTTCGCCGCCGAGGCGAACGGCCTGCGCTGGCTGGCCGAGACCGGCACGGTCGCGGTGCCCGAGGTGCTGGTCGACACCCCCGACCTGCTCGGCATGGCGTGGATCGAGCACGGTCAGCCGTCGGCCGCGGCCGCCGAGGAGTTCGGCCGGGCGCTGGCCGCGCTGCACCGGGCCGGGGCGGGGGCGTTCGGCGCGCCGTGGCCCGGGTTCCACGGTTCCGCGCCGATGGACAACACCGCGCATCCCGGCCCGTGGCACGAGTGGTACGGCGAGCGCCGGCTGGGCGCGTACCTGCGGTTGTCGGTGGACCGGGGGGCGCTGGAGCCCGCCGACACGGCCCGGGTCGAACAGGTGCTGGCCGGGCTGGACCGGGTCGGTGGTGACGAGCCGCCGGCCCGGATCCACGGCGACCTGTGGACCGGCAACCTGCTCTGGGGCGCTGACGGCCGATGCCGAGTGGTCGACCCGGCGGCGCACGGCGGCCACCGCGAGACCGACCTCGCCTACCTGCGGCTGTGGGGCGGCGCACCGTTCCTGGACCGGATCCACGCCGCGTACGCCGAAGCCTGGCCGCCCGCCGACGGCTGGAGCGAGCGCGTCGCCCTCCACCAGCTCTCCATGTACCTGCTGCACACCGCCCTGTTCGGCGCGGCCTTCGCCCCCGGCGTCCGGGAAACCACAGCAGCCTGCCTCCCCCTGACCTCCTGACCACCACCGCGAGCGGCGGCCGGCGCGCAGCGGTCCGGCGGCACTTTCAAGGAAACTGCGGTTATCTCGAAACGCCTAAACGCAATTTCCCCGAAAGTGCGCTTAGGCGCCTCTCCTCCTCCCCCGCGCCCGGCACCACCCCGCCCTGGCCATCCGGCCATAGGTGTTAAGAAGGGCACCTTCCTCTACGTATGGCGATGGGAAGGTGCCCTTCCTTTGGGCTGACGGGGCGTTACAGGCGGGGGTCGGTGGGTTCGGATTCGCTGGCGAGGATGGCGAAGACGAGTTCGTGAACGCGCCAGAGCGGGCCGTCGCGGCCGACCGTGTCCAGAGCGGCCAGGCCGAGGCCGTGCTCGCGCAGGGCGAGCGCACGCTTGCGGCCGAGCTTGCGCTCGCGGAGCTTGGCCAGCTGTGCGGGCTCGGTGTAGGACGGGCCGTAGATGATGCGCAGGTACTCCCGGCCCCGGCACTTCACGCCGGGCTGGACGAGGCCCTTGGCTCCGCGCACGGACAGGCCCGCGTACGGCTTGACCACCATGCCCTCGCCGCCGGAGCCGGTCAGCTCCAGCCACCAGTCGGTCGCCCGTGCCACGGCGTCCGCGAAGGCCGCCTCGGCGTCGGCCGCGTCCGACCCGCCGGTCGGGTCGGTGGCCGCCGCGTCGGTGGCTGCCGCGTCCGTCGGATCGGCGGCAGCCGCCCGGTCGGTCCGCGCCGGCCGGGCCGGCAGGTCGAGGACCAGGCGGCGGGTCGGGGTGAACGTCGCCGGGTCGGCCTCGACCAGCCGGTCCGCGACGGACAGGTGCCAGCCGTGGTCGGCGTCGAGGTAGGCCTTGCCCTCGGCCGCCAGCACCGCGAACGGGGCCAGTGTGATGCCGGCGATCCCGTCCGTCGGGGCGACGTACCGGCGGTAGGCGTCGGTGAAGGCGTTCACGTCACGCAGCGATCCGGCAAGCCGCTCCCGCTGCGCGCCCGTGTCGAGGCCACGGGCCGCGGCGGCGGACAGCACGTCCAGCGCCGCGGGCAGCGCAGCGCGACCCGCGGTGCCGACGGCGGCGTACTGGTGGATCAGGGTCTGCGCCTTGGCGGACCAGGGCAGCAGCTCGCAGTCGAGCAGCAGCCAGTCGGTGTCCAGCTCGGCCCACAGCCCCGCCGTGGTCGCCGCGTCGCGCACCTTGCCGAGCAGTTGCTCGGTGCGCTCCGGGTCGAAGAACGGCCGCCCGGTACGCGTGTAGATAACGCCGGTGCCGCCGTCGTCGACGAAGCGTTTGGCCGCGACCGCCGCGTCCTTGCAGACCAGCACGACCGCGCGGGAGCCCATGTGCTTCTCCTCGCAGATCACCCGGTGTACGCCCGCGTTCCGCAGGTCGGCCAGCGCCTCGGCGGGGTGCTCCAGGTAGCCGTCCACGGCCGACGTCGACGACGGGGCCATGGTCGGCGGCAGCCACAGCAGCCAGCGCGGGTCGACCGCGAACCGGCTCATCACCTCCAGCGCCGCCGCGCTGTGCTCGGCGGGCACGGTGACGGTGCCGTGCAGGGTCTGCACGTGGCGGCGGCCGGTGACCTCGGACAGCCGCAGCGCGCCCGCGGCCCGGTCGGGCAGGGCGGCGGGGTGCAGCGGGCGGGCGGGCGCGTAGTACTCCTGTGCCGCGTCGACCTCGACCAGCTCCCGCTCGGGGTAGCGCAGCGCGGTGAGCTTGCCGCCGAACACGCAGCCGGTGTCCAGGCAGATGGTGTTGTTGAGCCACTCGGGCACGACGGTGGGCGTGTGCCCGTAGACGACCATGGCGCGGCCGCGGTACTCCTGCGCCCACGGGTAGCGCACCGGCAGGCCGAACTCGTCGGTCTCACCGGTGGTGTCGCCGTACATGGCGAAGGAGCGCACCCGGCCGGAGGCGCGACCGTGGTAGGCCTCCTTGAGGCCCGCGTGCGCGACCACGAGCCGCCCGCCGTCGAGCACGTAGTGGCTGATCAGGCCGTCCAGGAAGCCGGGCAGGCCGTCGACCGGGTCGGTCTGCAGCTGCGCGACGGTCTCGGCGAGCCCGTGGGTGAGCTGCACCTTGCGCCCGCGCAGGTGGCGCAGCAGCTTGTTCTCGTGGTTGCCGGACACGCACAGCGCCCGGCCGCCGGCGATCATGTTCATGACCAGGCGCAGCACGCCGGGGGAGTCCGGACCGCGGTCCACCAGGTCGCCGACGAACACGGCGGTACGCCCCTGCGGGTGGCTCGCGTCCACGGCCCGGCCGGAGTCGTCGCGGGTCAGTTCCCAGCCGAGCGCCGTGAGCAGCTGCTCCAGCTCGGCGCGGCAGCCGTGCACGTCGCCGACGAGGTCGAAGGGCCCGGTCAGCTCGGTGCGGTCGTTGAACAGCTTCTCGTAGCGCAGCTCGACGGCGGCCGGGTCGCTGACGACGTACACCTTGCGGAAGCCCTCGCGGGCCAGCTTGTTCAGCGAGTGCCGCAGGTCGCGGTGCTGGCGGCGCAGCACCTCCCGCCCGAACGTGCGGTCCGGCCGGGCCTGCGTGCGCTCCCAGCAGACCGCCTCGGGGGTGTCGATGACCACGGCGACGGGCAGCACGTCGTGCGCCTTGGCCACCTCGACCAGGGCGGCGCGGGCGTGCGGCTGCACGTTGGTCGCGTCGACCACGGTGAGCCGGCCTGCCCGCAGGCGCTTGCCCGCGACCAGGTGCAGCACCTCGAAGGCGTCCTTCGTGGCGGCCTGGTCGTTCTCGTCGTCGGCCAGCAGGCCCCGGAACGCGTCGCTGGACAGCACCTGGGTCGGCAGGAAGTGCTCCCGGGCGAAGGTCGACTTGCCCGAACCGGAGATCCCGACGAGCACGACCAGGGACAGCTCGGGCAGCGTGACCGTCGTGGTCATGCCGGCACCTCCTCGGCAACGGTGGTCTTGGTGAACAGGGCGAGCTGGGTCGGAGCGCCGACCTCCGGGTCCTCGTCGCCGACGGGCCGTAGCGTGTACGTGTAGCCGTACTCGGCGGCGACCTGGTCGCACCAGGCGGCGAACTCGGCCCGGGTCCATTCGAAGCGGTGGTCGTCGTGGCGGTGGCCGCCGGAGGGCAGGGTCTCGTAGCGCACGTTGTACTCGACGTTCGGCGTGGTCACGATGACCGCGCCGGGCTTGGCGTCGCCGAACACCGCGGCGCACAGCGCGGGCAGCCGAGGCAGGTCGAGGTGCTCGATGACCTCCATCAGCACGGCGGCGTCGTAGCCGCGCAGCCGCTCGTCGACGTAGGTCAGCGCGGACTGGACCAGCTTGATCCGGGCGCGCTGCCGGTCGGGCAGCCGCTTGAGGCGCAGCCGTCGCTCGGCGATCTCCAGCACCTTCGGCGACACGTCCGCGCCGACGATCTCGGTGTAGCGCTTCTCCCGGATCAGGTCGCCCAGCAGGGCACCACCGCCGCAGCCCAGGTCGAGCACCCGGGTCGCCCCGGTCTCGGCCAGCGCGGCGAGCACCGCGGCGCGCCGCCGTACGTTCAAGGGCTTGGTCTTCTCCACCACCGGTCCCTCGGCGACGGAGTCGTCGGCGGGCGCCTCCTCCAGCGGCGCGAGCGCCGCGTCGGCCTTGGCCGCCAGCGCCCGGCTGTGCGCCAGGTAGCGCCGGATGATCAGCGCGCGCTCGGGGTGCCCGGCGAGCCAGCCCTCCCCGGCCCGCAGCAACTTCTCGATCTCGTCGGGCGCGACCCAGTAGTGCTTGGCGTCGTCGAGCACGGGCAGCAGCACGTAGAGGTGGTTGAGCGCGTCCGCCAGGCGCAGCTCGCCGTCGAGGGTCAGGTCGACGTACCGGCTGTCGCCCCACTCGGGGAACGCCGGATCCAGCGGCAGCACCTCGCCGCGCACGGTCCAGCCCAGCGGGGCGAACAGGCGCTCGGCCAGCTTCAGGCCGCCCTTGGCGCGCAGCGACGGCACCCGGATCGACAGCGGGATCGCGGTCGCGGCCAGCTCGGACCGGTCCTTGGAGACACCGCGCGCGGCGGTTCGGAAGACCCGATTGAGCGCGGCCGCCAGCAGGCTGGACGCGGCGTACGGGCGGTCGTTGACGTACTGGTTGAGTTGCTGCCCGTCGGCGCGGGTGTCGGCGAGCCGCTGCGGGTCGATCTCGAGCAGCAGCGCGGCGGTGCACCGCTGCTCGCTCGCCTCCGGGTAGAGCACGGTGGCCGTGCCGTGGCTCAGTTCGAAGCTGTGCACGCGGTCGGGATGCTTGACGAGGAGGAAGCCGAGGTCGGTGGCGGGTGTGTGGGTCGTCGAGAGGGTCAGCAACACGGCGGCGATCCTGCCAGGTGACCAGGGGACGCGCATTCCGATTGTGACGCGATAGGTTCGTCAGGTGACCTCTGCCAGCACAGGCTTGATCGACCGGTACGGACGACGTGCCGTGGATCTGCGGGTCTCACTGACAGATCGCTGCAATCTGCGCTGTTCGTACTGTATGCCCCCGGAAGGGCTGCCCTGGCTGCCCAAGCAGGAGATCCTCACCGATGACGAGGTGCTGCGGCTGATCACCGTCGCGGTGACCCGGCTCGGCGTCGAGGAGGTGCGCTTCACCGGCGGCGAGCCGCTGCTGCGCCCCGGCATCGTCGGCATCGTGGCGGGCAGCGCCGCACTCACCCCGCGCCCGAAGCTGTCGGTCACCACCAACGGCATCGGACTGGCCCGGCTGGCCGTGCCGCTGCGCGACGCCGGGCTGGACCGGGTCAACGTCTCCCTGGACACCATCGACCCCGAGCGCTTCGCCGCCATCGCGCTGCGCCGCCGGTTCGACGACGTGATCGACGGGCTGTCCGCGGCCGCCGCGGCCGGGTTGACCCCGGTCAAGCTCAACGCGGTGCTGCTGCGCGGCATCAACGACGACGAGGCCCCGGCGCTGCTGCGCTTCGCCGTCGCGCACGGGTATGAGCTGCGTTTCATCGAGCAGATGCCACTCGACGCCCAGCACGGCTGGAGCCGCGAGCAGATGATCACCGCGGCGGAGATCCTGGCGGCGCTGGAGGCCGAGTTCGATCTCAGCCCCGACCCGGCCGAGCGGGCCGGTGCCCCGGCCGAAACCTGGTTGGTCGACGGCGGCCCGGCGAAGGTCGGCGTGATCGGCTCGGTGACCCGGCCCTTCTGCGGCGACTGCGACCGGACCCGGCTCACCGCCGACGGCCAGGTGCGCAACTGCCTGTTCGCGACCGGGGAGACCGATCTGCGGGGGCTGCTGCGCGGCGGGGCGGATGACGAGGAGATCGCCGCGCGCTGGCGTACCGCCATGTGGGGCAAACTGCCCGGCCACGGCATCGACGACCCGTCGTTCCTCCAGCCCGTGCGCCCCATGTCCGCCATCGGAGGATGACGAGTGCTGACGATCCGCTACTTCGCCGGAGCCCGCGCCGCCGCCGGGGTCACCGAGGAGCAGCTGCCCGCTGGACAGGACCTCGCGCAGCTGATCAAGGAGCTCGGTGCGGCCCACGGGGACGCCTTGAGCCGGGTGCTGCTTTCAGCCAGCTTCCTGGTTGACGGGCTAGCCTGGCACGACCGCCGCGCGCCTCTGCCGTCCGGCGCGACAGTGGACGTGCTCCCGCCCTTCGCCGGCGGGTGAGAGGAAGACCCCCGTGGTGCTGCAAGCGCTGATGTTCTTCAGCATGGTGTTGGTCGTGGTCGGCCCGATCCACTGGTACCTGTACAAGCGCCTGTTCAAGGACACCACTACGACGACCCGTGGCCGCCGGATCGGCGCCGCGGTGATCATCGGGCTGGCGCTGGCGCTGCTGGCGGCGTTCATCGTGCCGCGGGTGATCGGAGCGAAGGCGTCCTGGGTCATCCCGATGGTCGGCTACATGTGGCTCGCCGTCCTGTTCTACCTGCTGGTCACGCTGCTGGTGCTGGAGATCCCCCGCGTGATCGCCAACCGCACCTGGGCCCGCCGCGCCACCGCGCCGGTCGCCGACCAGGCCGCCGCGCCCGTTGCCGTCGGCGTGGCCGCGGGCGCCGAGCCCGGACAGGCCGAGACCGCGCTCGCCGAGCCCGGCCTGCCGTCCGCGCCCGCACCGGCGACACCGGACGGGCCGGCCGATCCGAGTCGGCGGTTGCTGATCGCGCGGAGTGCGGCGATCTTCGCGGGGCTGACCGCGACCGGCATCACCGCGTACGGCGTGAAGACCGCGCTCGGCGACCCCGTGCTCAAGCGGGTGCAGATCCCGCTCGCCAAGCTCCCCCGGAGCATGGACGGCTACAAGATCGCCCTGGTCAGCGACATCCACCTGGGCCCGCTGACCGGCATCGAGCACAGCCGGCGCATCGTACGCTCGATCAACGGCATGAACGCCGACCTGATCGCCGTCGCCGGTGACATGGTCGACGGCACCGTCGCCGAGCTGGGCGACGAGGCCGCGCCGCTGGCCGAGCTGCGCTCCCGCGACGGGTCCTACTTCGTCACCGGCAATCACGAGTACTTCTCCGGCGCTGAGGAGTGGCTGGTCGAGGTCGAGCGCCTAGGCATGCGGCCGCTGCAGAACGAACGCCTGGAGATCCGCGGGCTGACCCTGGCCGGCGTGAACGACGTCAGCGGCGGCGATCTGGGCGAGGGCGGGCCGGACTTCGGCAAGGCGCTGGGCGACCGGGACCCGAGCAAGCCGGTGGTGCTGCTCGCCCACCAGCCGATCCAGGCCTTCGAGGCCGCGAAGCACGGCGTGGACCTGCAGCTGTCCGGGCACACCCACGGCGGCCAGATGGTCCCGTTCAACCTGATCGCGGCCCTGCAGCAGCCGGTCATCTCCGGACTCGGCGAGGTCGACGGCACCCAGGTGTACGTGACCAACGGTGCCGGGTTCTGGGGCCCGCCGGTGCGGGTCGGCGCACCCCCGGATATCACATTGGTAGAACTGCGCGCGATGTAGGTAACAACTCTCACTGACGCGCGTGGCGGGTGCCACCGGACGGGCCGGGCATGTCAGGATGCTGCGTGCCCCCCGTCTGGACTGCTGATCTGCATATCCACTCGCGGTACTCGCGTGCGTGCAGCAAGGACCTCGACCTGCCCACGCTGGCCTGGTGGGCACGGCGCAAGGGCGTGGCCCTGCTGGGCACCGGCGACGTCACCCACCCCGCCTGGTACGAGCACCTGCGCGACTCGCTGCGCGAGGCGGAGCCCGGCCTGTTCCGACTCTCGCCCGAGGCCGAGCGCGACGTGTCGCAGCGGCTGCCCGCCCGGCTGGCCGCCGGGGAGCCGGCCCGGTTCATGCTCAGCTCCGAGATCTCCACGATCTACAAGCGGGGCGACCGCACCCGCAAGGTGCACCACCTGATCTACCTGCCCGACCTCGAATCCGCGCAGCGCTTCCGCGACCGGTTGGGCCGGGTCGGCAACCTGGCCAGCGACGGTCGCCCGATCCTGGGCCTGGACTCCCGCGACCTGCTGGAGATCACCCTGGAGGCGAGCCCGGACGCTTACCTGGTGCCCGCGCACATCTGGACGCCGTGGTTCTCCGCGCTGGGCAGCAAGTCGGGCTTCGACGCGATCGCCGACTGCTACGCCGACCTCGCCGAGCACATCACCGCGGTGGAGACCGGCCTGTCCAGCGACCCGGCGATGAACCACCGGGTGTCCAGCCTGGACCGGTACACCCTGGTCTCGAACTCCGACGCGCACTCGCCGCAGGCGCTGGCCCGGGAGGCGACCCGGTTCGACTGCGCGCTGGACTACCACGCGCTGAAGGCCGCGCTGGCCGGTGCGCCCGGTATGGCCGGAACGATCGAGTTCTTCCCCGAAGAGGGCAAGTACCACGGGGACGGGCACCGCGACTGCGGCATCAACTGGACCCCGGCCGAATCCCGGGCGACGAACGGCATCTGCCCGGTGTGCGAGCGGCCGCTGACCATCGGTGTGCTGGCCCGGGTCGAGGCGCTGGCCGACCGGCCGGAGGGCATGCCCGCGCCGAACGCGCGTCCGGTCACCCACCTGGTGCAGCTCCCCGAGATCGTCGGCGAGCTGGAGGGCGTCGGCCCGAAGACCCGCACCGTCGAGGGCCGGGTGAACGCGCTGGTCGCGGCGCTGGGCTCGGAGCTGTCCATCCTGATGGAGGCCCCGCTGGACGAAGTCACCGCGGTCGGTGGCGAACTGCTCGGCGAGGCGCTGCGGCGGCTGCGCGCCGGTCGGGTGCACCGGGTGCCCGGCTACGACGGGGAGTACGGCGTGATCCGGCTCTTCGAGCCCGGTGAGCTGCGCCCGCAGGACACCGCCGACACCCTGTTCGACCTGCCGGTCGCCCCAATCGCGCCCGCGCCGCGCAAGGCCCGTGCGCCGAAGCAGGCCGCGAGCAAGCCGGCGGTACGCCGCAGCAAGCCCGTCTCCGCGCCGCCGCTGCCGCCGGAGCCGTCGCCGCACGAGCCGTTCGAGCCGATGCTGGCCGGGATGGAGGAGGTCGGCACCGGGCTGCTGGACCGCCTCGACGCGATGCAGCGCGTCGCCGCGTCCGCCCCGGGCGGGCCGCTGCTGATCGTGGCCGGGCCGGGCACGGGCAAGACCCGCACGCTGACCCACCGACTGGCGTACCTGTGCGCGGAGATGAACGTCTACCCCGAGGACTGCCTGGCCATCACGTTCACCCGGCGGGCCGCCGAGGAGCTGCGGCACCGGCTGGGCGGGCTGCTCGGCCCGGTCGCCGAGGACGTGACCGTGTCGACGTTCCACTCGCTGGCCCTGTCGGTGCTGCGCGAGCACGAGCCCGACCTGGTCGTCGTGGACGAGCCCGGCGGCGAGGGCGTGACCCTCGACGAGCTGATCCCGCGCCTGGTGGCGCTGCTCAAGGCGCAGCCGTCGGTGCAGGACAAGCTGCGTTCGCGCTGGCCGTGGGTGTTCGTCGACGAGTATCAGGACGTCGACCCGGACCAGTACGCGCTGCTGCGCCTGCTGGTGCCCAGCGACGGCAACCTGTGCGCGATCGGCGACCCGGATCAGGCGATCTACTCGTTCCGCGGCGCGGACGTGTCGTTCTTCCTGCAGTTCTCCCGCGACTTCGTGGACGCCCGGGTGGTGCGGCTGACCCGCAACTACCGTTCGTCGGCGCCGATCCTCGCCGCCGCGGTGCAGGCGATCGCGCCGAGCTCGCTGGTGCCGGGCCGCCGCCTGGACCCGGCGAAGGTCGACCCCGAGGCGGCGCTGATCGGGCAGTACGCCGCGAGCAGCCCCGCCGACGAGGCCGCCTTCATCGCCCGCAAGGTCGACGAGCTGGTCGGCGGCGTGTCCCACCGGACGAAGGCCGACGTGCGCGGGGTGACCGGCACGACGGTGTCGTTCAACGACATCGCGGTGCTGTACCGCACCGACGCGCAGGCCGCCGCGATCGTGGACGCGCTGTCCCGGGCGGGCGTGCCGGTGCAGAAGCGCTCGCACGACCGGCTGCGCAGCCGGGCCGGAGTGAACACCCTGCTGGCCGAGCTGCGCTTGGCCACCGGCCTGACCGGCTCGGTCGCCGCGCGCCTGAAGCTGACCGCGAAGGTGCTCATCGAGCGGCCCGCGCTGGGCGGCGGCTCGCCCGAGCCGGACGAGGTGTGGGCGGCCGTGGACCTGCTCACCCCGCTGGCCCTGCGCTGCGGTCAGGATCTGCAGCGTTTCCTGGGCGAGGTGGCCACCGGCGCCGAGGTCGACGCCCTGGACCCGCGCGCCGAGGCGGTCACTCTGCTCACGCTGCACGCGGCCAAGGGCCTGGAGTTCCCGGTCGTGTTCCTGGCCGGCTGCGAGGACGGGTTGCTGCCGCTGCGCTTGCCCGGCTCCGCGCCGACCGAGGCGGAGGTCGCCGAGGAGCGCCGGCTGTTCTTCGTCGGGCTGACCCGGGCACAGCGGCGGCTCTACCTGAGCCACGCCGCGCGGCGGGTCCGCTACGGCAGCGAGCGAGACTGCCGGCCGACGCCGTTCCTGGCGGCGGTCGACGCGGGCCTGCTGGAGCAGCTCGGCGACCTCACTCCACGGCGGCCTCGTGACCAGCAGCTTCGCCTTATCTGACGAACCGTGACACCCGAACGAATGACTCCGGTGACGTGACAGTGACACCGGCGGGCCCGACGGCGCTCAGTAGGACGGAAGTGTCCGCAGCGTCACGAGGAGCCCCCCTTGTCAGTGAAGCTGATCACGGTTGACCCCGTCACGCTCGTGCGGCTGGGGTACAGCTTCGCCTGTTCGACCCATCCCGACATCGATCTGGTCGGCCAGGCCGCCACGGGCGAGGAGACCCGCGAGCTGATCGGCGACCTCGACCCGCACGTCGTCACCATCGACGCGGCCATCCCCGGCCAGGGCGGGCTGCAGCTGGCCGCCGAGCTGCGCGCCGCCCGGCCGACGCTGGGGCTGGTGCTCACCGGCCCGGCCGAGGACGGGCTGCTGCTGCAGGCGCTGCAGGCCGGGCTGTCGGCGTACCTGCCGCGCTCCGCGCCGGTGGAGCTGCTGATGTCGGCGGTGCGGCATGCGGCGGTGGCCCCGGCCTCGTTCACCGCGCCGAACCTCGCCGAGGCGATGGCCCGCCGCCGAACCCGGTCCACCGCGTTGAGCCCGCGGGAGGAGCAGATCCTGCAGCAGCTGAACACGGGCGGCAGCCTGGCCGCGATCGCGGTGCGCATGCGGCTGACCGAGTCGACGGTGCGCACCTACGTGGCCCGCCTCTATGACAAGCTCGGCGTGCACAACCGGACCCAGGCCCTCCAGGCCGCGGCCCGCCTGTATCTCATCTGACGATCCCGCCCGCCCGCCGCGTCCGGCAAGATCGTCCGACTTGCCAGGCAGGTGGGCGTGAGCGCGTTCAAGATACGCACAGGTGCCTGGCAAGTCGGACGATCATGGGGGCGTCGGGTCAGGACACCTGTGCCAGCTCGCCGGCCGCGACCAGGGCCAGCAGGACGCCACCCAGCAGGGCGGGGCCCATGGGCAGCGAACCGCGCCAGGTCACCCGCCGCAGGGCCAGCAGCACGACGGCGACGGCCCCGTTCAGCAGCAGGGCCAGCAGGCCGCCGAACAGCACCGCGCCCCAGCCGAGCCAGCCGAGCAGCAGTCCCGACACCCCCGCGACCTTCGCGTCGCCGAGTCCGATCTGGCCGCCGGTGAGCAGCGCCAGCAGTCCGAACGCGCTCAGCAGCGCCGCGCCGCCGGCCAGCGCGCGGCCGTACGCCGACCAGCCGCCCCCGGTCGCGGCCGCCAGCGCCAGCAGCACCGCGACGGCCACCGCCAGCCGCCACACGATGGGATCGGGCAGCCGCTGCACCGCCAGGTCGATCGCCGCCAGCAGCACTCCGGCAACGCTCAGCAGCAACCCGGCGGCCAGCGCCCAACCGTGGCCCGCGAGGCTCGCCGCGGTCGCCCCGGCGGCCAGCGCCCCCACCGGCACGGTCCACCAGGGACTCGGCCCCTGCCGTACCCCGCAGGAGGCGCAGCGCGCCGCGAACCGCCACCACCCGGCCGGCCCGGTGGCGAACGCCTGCCCGCATCCCGCGCAGCCGGGCAGCGCAGGTTCGCCCCAGGACACCGACAACCGGTAGGCCACCCGTGGCGTCACCGCGCCGAAGAATGCACCCGCGGCCAATGACAACATCGTGACGGAGGAATCGAGGGGCATGTCGCGCACGGTACCTTGGCACGACCCCGATCTCGTCTCAGCGGAGCCATGCTTTGCACACCCCTGACCGATTCCCGCCCGAGCCCTTGGCGCAGCCGACCGAGCTGCTGCCGATCGTGCAGGCCCCACCCCGGCCACGCATGGGCGGCCGGGGCCCCGCCGTCATCGGCATCGCGCTGCTGGCAGCGTCCCTGGTGATCTTCGTAGGCGTGCTCGTCGCGCTCAAGATCGTGCCGAACCCGTTCGGCTCCGCCGCCCCGCCGATCCCCGTCGCCACCGCGACCCCCTCCGGCCCACCGCGCACCGCGCGGTTCGCCCAGCCGGGTGACTGCGTGGCCAACCAGGGCAGCGAGAAGGAACCCGAACTCGTGCTGACCGAATGCGCGCCGGGCGCGCTGGAGGTGCTGGCGCGATTCGACGCGACCAGCGACACCGGCGAGTGCGCCGGCGTGAAGGACTACCGCTACCACTACTTCTTCGACAGCGAACTGGAGGGTTTGGATTTCGTCCTGTGCATGGGCGAACGTCCTTGATAATGGCGGTATGAGACCAGTACGAGGGGTCGCTCGGGCCCTGCTCGGCGGGCTGTTCATCGCGGCCGGCGCGCAGGCGCTGCTGAAACCCGACCGGTACGCCGTCAAGGCGGAGCCCCTCGCGGAGCAGGTCGTGCCGCTGCTGGAAGCCGTCGACCCGCGGCTGCCCACGGAGACCAAGACGCTGGTCCGGGTGAACGCCGGCGTCCAGGTGGTCGCCGGTGCGATGCTGGCCACCGGCACCGCGCCCCGGCCCGCCGCGGCCCTGCTGGCGGGCACCCTCATCCCCGCCACGGTGGTCGGCCATCCGTTCTGGCGCATCGAGAACCCCGAGCAGCGCAACAACGAGATGGTGCATTTCGCCAAAAATCTCGGATTGCTGGCCGGGCTGCTACTGGCCGCCGTGGACACCGCCGGCTCGCCCAGCCTGGGCTGGCGGGGCCGGAAAGCCGTGCACGACGCCCAGAAGTCGGCGAAGAAGTCACTGCGCAAGGCACAGGAGAAGGCGTCGACGCAGTTACATCTGGGCTGATCCCGGGTAGGGGCAGGGTGAGCCCGCCAGACATCGGCGTTTCTTCGTTCCGGTCCGTGCCGTTGCGACATACAGAGCGTGCGTTTTCGCAGCCAGAGGTACCAGTGTGACGCCAATCACCTTAACTTCGCAGGCTGCGTTAACCAGCTAGAAATGTCGCAAAGTCGTGTGGGATCGGACACGGTCGGGTAACACGGGAGGTACTGGAGTGGTGCGCCGTTCTAGGCTGCTCAGCAGACACGAACGGGCTACCGAGACCCGACCCCTAAAAGGAGGTGGCGACGCCATGCCGGCACGCGGCGTGCGCAGTCTGCCCCGCCTCACCAGGACCCCCCGAATCATCCGTGACTGGAGATCCCCCCAGTGGGATCGTCGCACGCTCGTCCGGGTCGGCATCGTCGCCGCCATCTGCTACGCCGCCTGGGTGACGGAGCAGAACTTCGGACGGTGGTACGACTTCTTCGACATGAAGATCTATCACGGCGCGGTGGTGTGGTGGAGCGGCGGCGGAGAGCTGTACGAGTTCATCGCACCTGACACGACGCTCGGGTTCACCTACCCGCCGTTCGCGGCCCTGCTGATGCTGCCCATGGCCGCGCTGACACCTGCCGCCGCGGGACTGTTCAACCTGTTCTTCGGCCTGGTCGCGCTGGGTGTCGTGCTCGCCGCTCTGCTGATCCCCGTCGCCGACCGGTGCGGCTGGCCGCGCTGGCTGACCGTCGCCGTCGCACTGCCGCTGTTCGCCGCGATCGAACCGGTGCGCGAGACGCTCGGCTTCGGCCAGGTGAACCTGCTGCTGTTCGCGGTGATCATGGCGGACCTGGTGGCGCTGCGCAAGGGCTGGCGCTGGGCCGGCGTCGGCATCGGCATCGCCATGGCGATCAAGCTGACGCCCGCGCTGTTCATCGTGTACTTCCTGGTCAGCAAGCAGTGGCGGGCCGCGCTGACGGCGACGCTGTCGGGCCTGGCCGCCACCGCCGCCGCATGGGTGATCGTCCCGCACGAGTCCGCCCTGTACTGGGGACACGTGATCTTCCAGACGGAGCGGGTCGGCGTCGCCGACATGACCCCCAACCAGTCGCTGGCCGGCCTGCTGTCGCGGCTGTACGACACCGCGACCGCGCCCAGCGTGCTCTGGATCGCGTTCGCGCTGGTGCTGCTCGCCGTGGGGCTGACCCGCGCCGCCGCGGCGCACGCCGAGGGCGACGAATTGATCGCGTTCACCCTGGTCGGCCTGACCGCGAACGTGGTCAGCCCGATCTCCTGGACGCACCACCTGGTCTGGGTCGTGCCGGCCGTCGTCGCGCTCGCCGACCAGGCGCTGCGCCGCCGCGCGGCCAGCCGCGGGCTGGCGGCCCGGGGACGGTCCACGCCGGGGCTGCGCGAGCCGATCTGGTTCCCGGCGCTGGTCGGCGCACGGCACGCGGGTGCGGCGATCGCGCTCTACCTGCTGTTCCTGATCTCGCCGATCTGGCCGTACGAGCACCAGCTCCCGGCCGTGTCGCACTACGCCGACGGCCTGTTCGGCATGCTGGCCGAGAACTCGCTCGCCATCGCGCTGATCGCACTGGTCGCGGCGCTGCCGTCTCGTCCCGGCGCCGAACCGGCGTTCGGCGGCAACACCGCCCCACGCCTACCCGCCACCCGCCCCGCCCCCGTCGTCCCGGCCCGTAAGGAGCCCGCCACCGCGGGCGCGCCGGCCGAGCGCTGACCCAGTTTCAGGGAAACTGCTGCTTCCACCTTCACGGAAGCAGCAGTTTCCCTGTTTTGCAGACCCTGGCGTCAGGGGCAGTTGACCCACTCGTCGGTGCCGTCGGTGAAGGTCTGGTGCTTCCAGATGGGCAGGCGCTGCTTGACCAGGTCCACGAGGCGGGCGCAGGCGTTGAAGGCCGCCGCGCGGTGCGCCGTGGAGACCGCGGCCGCCAGCGCGACGTCACCGATCTTCAGTGGGCCGTACCGGTGGGACACCGCCACGGCGTAGACGTCGGGGTCGTCGGCGAGCTCCTGAGCCACCTCGCGCAGCACGTCTGCGGCGCTCGGGTGCGACTCGTAGGTCAGCGTCGCCACGGACCGGCCGTGGTCGTGGTCGCGGACCACACCCGCGAAGCTGACCACCGCCCCCGCCCGGGGGTCGGCCACGGCCGCCTCATGCGCCGCCACGTCCAGCGGCTCGGTGGTCAGCTCGGCCAGCACGACGCGGTTCACGGCACCTCCACCAGTTCCACGGTGTCGCCGGCGCGGCCGGTGGCGCCGGGCGGGATCACGGCGAACCCGTGCGCGCCGGCCAGGCCGCGCAGCATCGCCGAGCCCACGTGGGACACCGGCCGGGCGAGACCGTCGACCGGGTCGATCCGTACCAGCGCCAGATGGGTGTAGTCACCGCGGCCCGGCACCGGCTCGCCGAGGGTGACCTGCGGCAACGCCGGCTCAGGCCGACCGGCCAGCCCGGCCAGCAGCGGGACCACCAGGGACACCAGCGCCACCACGGCCGACTGCGGGTTGCCGGGCAGCCCGGCGACGAACCGGGTACGCCCGCCGTGCGGCACTGCGGCGATCAGCATCGGAAAGCCGGGGCGCACCGCCACCGTGTTCACCACGTACGACGCGCCCAGGTCGGCCAGCGCCGGATGCAGGTGGTCGACCGGGCCGTGCATGGTGCCGCCGGTGGTGCAGACCAGGTCGACGCCGCTCTCCAGGGCCGCCCGCAGCGCCGTGACGTGCGCGTCGAGGGTGTCCCTGATCGGTGCGGGCGGAGACTCGCAGGCCACGCCCAGCCGGCGCAGATAGGCCGGCACGGCCGGGCCCAGCGCGTCGCGGATGCGCCCGTCGGCCGGCGGTCCCGAGGTGAGCAGCTCGTCGCCGAAGACCAGCATGGCGGCCCGCGGGGCGGGACGCACCGGCAGCGTGTCGTGCCCGCAGGAGGCGGCCAGGCCGATCACCGCCGGGGTGACCGGCGTGCCCGCGGGCAGCAACGGCTCGCCGGCGCGGGCCTCCTCGCCCGGCATCCGCCATTCCCGCTCGGCCTTCGGGGTGCCGTCGACCAGGTCGCCGCTGCGCGTCGAGTGCTCGACCCGCAGGATGGCCTCGGTCCCGTCCGGCACCATGGCCCCGGTGGCGATCTCGACCGCGACCCCGTCACCGGACAGCGGCGCCGGCACATTGCCCGCCAGCACTCGGCCGGTGACCCGCCACGGGCCCCGCCCGCGCAGCGCCCAGCCGTCGACGCTCGACGTGGGGAACGCCGGCAGGTCGCTGCGCGGCGCCAGGGCGGTGGCCAGGGTCAGCCCGTCGGCCTCGGCCAGCGGCACGGTGACCGGAGCGAGCTGCGCCCGCCAGCCCGCGGCGTGCACACCGCGGCGGGCCGACACCCAGTCCTCAGGAGCGGTCATGCTTCCTCCTCGCCGCGCGCGTCGTCAGCATGACCCGGGAGCGCATGATTCGCTCCGCCGCGCTCGCTCATGCTCTGAACCCTAGACCTGTGCACCGGTGCCGGCTGATGCCGGATGGTCCGCGCCGCGGAGCTGTTCCACGGCGTGTGGAAGCACCTGCGCCAGCACGGCGAGCCCGTCGCGGACCCCGCCGGTGGAGCCGGGCAGGTTGACCACGAGGGTCCGTCCGGACACCCCGGCGACGCCGCGGGAGAGCGCGGCGAGCGGGGTCGCTCCGCTGCCGCGTACCGCGTCGGCGATGCCGGGGACCTCGTAGTCGACGAGTTCACGGGTGATGTCGGGGGTGCGGTCGGTCGGGCTGATGCCGGTGCCGCCCGTGGTGACGATCGCGTCGGGCCGCTGCGCCAGGGCCGCTCGCAGCGCCTGGCGCACCGGCTCGCCGTCGGGCACGACCACCACGTCGGCCACCTCGCAGCCGAACGCGCGCAGGCCGTCCGCGAGCAGCGGGCCGCCCCGGTCCTCGTACACCCCGGTCGCCGCCCTGGTCGAGGCGACGATGACCCGTACCTTCGGCGCACCGAGGTTTGGCCCGGGGTCCGGCCGGGAAACCGCGGGCATGGCTCCGCGCTCCCAGAGGCCGGTCTTGCCGCCCTCCTTGCGCAGCACCCGCACGCCGTCGATCGCCGCCGCGGGATCGACCGCCTTGATCATGTCAATCAGCGCGAGACCGGCCGCCGCGACGCTGGTCAGAGCCTCCATCTCGACACCGGTACGGTCAGCGGTGCGGACGGTCGCCTGGATGTCCACACCGTCGTCAGTGACGGTGAGGTCCACGGTGACGCCGTGGATGGCAATGGGATGGCACAGCGGAATGAGATCAGGGGTGCGCTTGGCGGCCATGATGCCGGCGAGCCGGGCCACGCCGAGCGCGTCGCCCTTCGGCACGCCCCGCCCGCGCAGCAGATCGAGCACGTCACGCGTGGTGACGACGCGACCCGCCGCGACAGCGACACGCAGCGTGATCTCTTTGCCCGCGACGTCGACCATCCGGGCCTCCCCACGGGAGTCCACATGAGTCAGCTGAGGTGAGGAGGGAGCTGTTCCTTCTGTCACGACATGAGCCTAGTTGCTTCCTGGGCGAACACTGGAAGCGAACACTATGCGTAGGCGACTCACCACTAAACGTGATAAATCGCCATAGTTATTTGAAATGTGAATGCACCACTAGAAATCGACCGTGCAGAAACTACGCTCTGCATCAGACGTTGGCAAGCACAGGGGTCGAGTGGAAAGGAGTCGGAGATGCGCACCTTCGAGTGGCACTGACAATCGCTTAGGCTGTCCACACTCACGACCATCTGTCTCTGACGGAAGAGGTCCGACGTGGCCAGCCAGACCCCTGCTCCACAGCAGGCCGACCAGCAGCTCAAGCTGCTTGTTCGTTTCGTCGCGCTCATCGCCGGTGCCGTGGTGCTAGTCGCCGTCGGCACCGCGGCGAGCAGCGGGGTCGACTCCCGCACAGCCCTGCAGGCCGTCGCGCTGACCGCTTTGATCACGTTCGCCTCTCTGACCTCGGTGCGAGTGCGGGTGGGATCCAACAACCTGGACGTGACCTGGGCAGACTCAGCACTGCTGATCGCAGCTGTGCTGCTGCCGCCGCAGTGGGCGGTGCTCTGCGCCGCCGTCGGCATCACCATTGAGAAGTCCACTCGCAAACTGCCGCCGATCAAGTTCGTCTTCGGCGTGGCCAAGGGCATCGTCAACTGCGCCGTCGCGGCGGTGACCCTGGCCCTGGCAGGTGGTGCCGCTGATCCGCCGCTGGAGCACCTGGGCCCGCTGGCGCTGGCCTACCTCGCCGCCCTGATCGCCGACGAGATGACGATCATTCCGGTGATCGCGCTGGCGACCGGCACGAGCATGCGCGACCGCTTCCTCGCCGACCTGGACCTGCGCCTCGGTTCGGCGTTCGTGCGGTTCGCCGTGGCCGTGCTCACGCTCGCCGTGCTCGGGGCCGAGCCGCAGCTGCTCATCGCCATTCCGGCGATCGTGTTCAGCCTGCACCTGACCTATCGCGGCCGCCTGCGCGCTCGGGCCGAGCGGCTGGCCTGGCAGCAGCTGGCCGAGGCCACCGACGCCATGAACGTCGTGCAGATGGAAACCGTGCTGCACACCGCCGTCCGCAACGGCGCGCGCCTGTTTTCCGCCGACCGGGTCGAGATCGAGGTATGCCTCGACGGCGTGCAGCAGTCGGTCCACGGCACCCAGAGCGCCATCACCTACCACGGTCGGCCCGATCAGTCCCCGGCGGACGAGGCGACCACGGCCGTCGTCCCGCTGATCGGCGACAACGACGGCGAGCGCGTCGGCGAGCTGCGGCTGTGCTTCCAGGTCCCGGTCGCCCTGTCCGAGCGGGAGCAGTTCACCCTGCGGGCGTTCGCCGGCGCGCTGTGCACGGCGATCCGCAACGCGGCCTCGTACGCCCAGCTGGAGCAGATGGCCGGACAGCACCAGCACGATGCCACCCACGACCTGCTCACCGGGCTGCCCAACCGGCGGCGGCTGCAGCTGGACACCGAGGACGCCCTCGACCGCAAGCGCGGCGGGCGCGGTGTCACCGCGCTGCTGGTGCTCGACCTCAACCACTTCAAGGACGTCAACGACGCCCTCGGCCACGGCGCGGGCGACCAGGTGCTGATCGCGGTCGCGCAGCGGCTGTCGGCGGCCGCAGGCGACGAGGCGCTGGTGACCCGGCTCGGCGGGGACGAGTTCGCGGTGCTGCTGCGCAACCTGCCCGCCCCCGCACTCGCCCTCTACCAGGCCGAGCATCTGCTTTCCACGCTGCATGAGCCGGTCGACGTCGACGGCATGCCACTGGTCGTGTCGGCCAGCGCCGGGGTGGCCACCGGGCCGTGCGAGGGCGGCTTCGTGGAACTGCTGCGCCGGGCCGACATCGCGATGTACCAGGCCAAGCGCACCGGGCGCTCGGTGGCCGCGTACGCCCCCGACAACGACACCGCCGACCGGGCCCGGCTCGTCGTCGGCGGCATGCTGCCGCGGGCGGTAGCGGAGAAGGAGTTCATCCTCCAGTTCCAGCCCATCGTCGACCTGGCCAGCGGCGAGCCGATCAGCGCCGAGGCGCTGGCCCGCTGGCAGCACCCGGACAAGGGCATGGTCGACCCGCGCAGCTTCCTCGGCTCCATCGAGCGGTCCGGCCTGCTCACCGCGTTCACCGACGCCGTGCTCGACCAGGCGCTGGCCGGGGCGGCGCGCTGGCGCGAGCTGGGCTGCCGGTGGCCGGTCGCGGTGAACATCTCCCCGCGCAGCCTGCTCGACCGCCGGCTGCCCGCGCTGGTGACCCGTCGGCTGGACGACCACGGCCTGCCCGGCGACGCGCTGGTGCTGGAGCTGACCGAGTCGCACACCGTCAGCCAGCTGGACATCGTGGACAAGGTGCTCGCCGAGCTGGCCGAGCTGGGCTGCATGATCGCGCTGGACGACTTCGGCACCGGATACTCCTCGCTGTCGGTGCTGTCCCGGGTGCCCGCCAAGGAACTGAAGATCGACCGCTCGTTCGTGACGCAGATGGAGAACACCCCCAGCGCCGCGGCCGTGGTCCGCTCCCACCTGGAACTGGGCCGCCACCTCGACCTGCTGGTGGTCGCCGAGGGCGTCGAGCGCGACAGCCAGCGGCACATGCTCTGGGACCTGGGCTGCACCGCCGGACAGGGTCACCTGTTCGCCAAGCCGATGCCGATCGAAGAGGTCCTCGCGCTGATCACCGCGGACGACGGGCCCGTCCGGCTGGCCCCGCCGCTGCACGACCCGGCCGCCGTGGTGCGCATGCCCGCCAAGCGCAGCCCAGGCCGCGCCCCCCGCGCTTCGGGCACCACCGGCAGCAACGGCGGCTAACAGGAGGTGTCAGACTCCTCCGCATGAACGAGCGGATGACCGGCCCGGTGCACCCTGTCCGAGCCGCGCACCCCGGGATCCCGGCGTGAGCAGCGGGGCCGGGGACCGCGGTGTCCGCAGCGCACCGGGCCGAATCTGGCGATCGGTCGACCTCGCCGCGGGTGGGCTCGCCGCCGACCTGGGCCTGTATGCCCTGTCCGCGCTGTTCGCCTGGTCCACCGCGGCCGGCTCCACGCTCACCTCGCACCGCGCCTGGGGCGCGGTCGCCGTCTGGGGCTACGCCGCAGCGACGCTGGCCGTCCTCGTCCAGCTCCTCCTGCGCCGTCGCGCTCATGATCACTCGACTTGCCAGGCAGGTGGGGCAAAAGGCGCCCAAGATACGCACGAGTGCCAGGCAACTCCGGCGATCCTGACCGGCGCGGTCCGGGGCGGAACGGCGTGGGGGAGCGGGGAGGTCGCGCGGGCTTGGGTGACGGTCGGGGCGTGGGTGGCGGTGACGCTGGTGCCGCTCGTCGCGCAGGCGATGGCGCGGGCGGGCGGCATGAGCGGGCGGGCGCAGGAGGAGGTGCTCGTCGTCGAGGAGTCGGCGCGGCGCCTGCTCGACACCGGTACGCCCTACCTCGGCCGCGACGGCATCGCCGCGCTGCCCGAACCGCTGCTCGGATACACGCCGTACCAGCCGGGCATGGCCGTGTTCGGGTTGCCCCGCGCGGTCTTCGGCGACAGCTGGTGGACCGACGCGCGGATCTGGTTCGCGCTGGTCACCGCGCTTGTCGTGGCACTGGCGGCACGGCTGCTGCGCGACGGCAGCACCACCCGCGACGCGCTGCTCGTGCGCGCCGTACAGGCCGCGACCGTGCTGCCGCTGTGCGCGCTGACCCTGTCCACGGGCGGCGACGACCTGCCGGTGCTCGCGCTGTGCCTGCTGGCGTTCGCGCTCGCCGCCCGGGACCGGTTCGGCTGGGCGGGCGTGGCGATCGGCGCGGCGGCGGCCATGAAACTGCTCGCCTGGCCCGTCGCGCTGGTGCTCGGCGCGTACGCCCTGGTCCGCAGATCGGGCGGCCGCTACGCCCTGGGCGCGGCCGGTCTGCCCCTGCTCACGCTGGCCCCGGCGCTGCTGGTGGATCCGGCCGCCTTCGTGGAGAACGTGATCCGCTTCCCGACCGGCCACGGCCTGGTCACCAGCCCTGCCGCATCACCGCTGCTCGGCTACCTGATCGCCCAGCACGTCCCCGGTGGGCGGATCGTCGCGCTGGCCCTGCTCGCGCTCGCCGGCCTGGCCGTCGGCGTGTGGCTGCTGCGCCGCCCGCCCCGCGACGCCGGCGCGGCGGCCCTCATCACCGCCACCGGCCTGCTCGCGGCCATCGTCCTGATGCCCGCCACCCGCTTCGGCTACCTCCTCTACCCCGCCGCCCTCGCCCTCTGGTCCCTCCCCCTCCGCCCACCCCTGCCATCCCCCGTTGATCATGAACTTGAGGACGTGTTCGACGGCGTGTCGCCGGCACAACTTCATGATCACCCCGAGGTGGGCTGACCGGTCAGACGGGCGTCAGGCGGTCAAGGCATAGCCGGCGGTGGCGGCGGCGAGCCCGGCCGCCACGCTGACGGCGACGTTGGCGAAGGCCTGGCCGAAGCTGCCCGTCTCGACGAGCTTGACCGTCTCGTACCCGAACGTGGAATAGGTCGTCAGCGCGCCGCACAGCCCCGTGCCCAGCAGCGCCGTCACGCTGCCCGGCACGGCCCCCGCCAGCGCCGCACCGGTCAGCAGGCCGAGAATCAGCGAACCCGCCACGTTCACGGTCAGCGTGCCCCACGGAAAGACCGCGTCATGCCGCGCCTGCACCGCCCGGTCCACCAGGTAGCGCAGCGGCGCGCCCACGGCGGCCCCAAGCGCCACCAGCAGCACGGTCACCGTTCCCCCTCGCTCCGCTCCTCGTCCCGGCGCACCAGAACCCACCCGGTTCGCTCGCGAGACTCGCTCACCGTTTCTCCTCGCTCCGCTCGTCGTCCCGGCGCATCAGAGCCCACCTGGTTCACTCGCGAGACTCGCTCACCGTTTCTCCTCGCTCCGCTCGTCGTCCCGGCGCATCAGAGCCCACCTGGTTCACTCGCAAGACTCGCTCACCGTTTCTCCTCGCTCCGCTCGTCGTCCCGGCGCATCAGAGCCCACCTGGTTCACTCGCAAGACTCGCTCACCGCACCACCTCGACCGGGTCCAGCATGACCAGACCTTCGAGGCTCAGTTCGGACAGCTGCGGCAGGAAGCCGCGGATGCGCTCCTCCGCGTCGACGATGACGACCATCATGGGCAGTTCCTCGGCCAGCGACAGCAGCCGGTCGGTATGGATACGCGAGTGCGTGCCGAATCCCTCGACGCCCCGCAGCACCGACGCGCCCGCCAGCCCGGCCGCGTGCGCTCGGTGCACGATCTCGGTGTACATCGGGCGGTGCCGCCACCGGTCGCCCTCGCCGACCAGGATCGTCAGGCGCAGACCGTTCACCGTCGTACCAGCCATCGGGTCACCACCATCCCGCCGTACACCGCCGGCAACGCGACCAGCAGCGTGCTCACCAGATACACCGCCGCGACCGCGACCGCTCCGGCGTCCGCCAACCGCACGATGTCGACGGTATAGGTGGAAAAGGTGGTGTACCCGCCCAGCACGCCGGTGCCGAGGAACGGTCGCAGCAGCCGCCGCCCCGGCCAGACATGCGTGACCAGTGCCATCAGCACCCCGATGAGCAGGCAGCCGGTGACGTTGACCAGAAAGATCCCCCACGGGAACCCGGTGGGAGAGGGCGGCAGGACCTGGTTCACCGCGTAGCGGGCCAGCGCGCCGAGCACACCGCCTGCGGAGATGACCGCGAGCACGTCCCACTGCCTGCGCATGCCGCCTGGCCTGCGGTCAGATCGCCATGTCCACGAAGCGCGAGAAGTGCAGCTGCGCGGCGACGGTGATGGTGTCGGTGGGGCCGTTACGGTGCTTGGCCACGATGAAGTCAGCTTCTCCCGCGCGCGGCGACTCCTTGTCGTAGTAGTCGTCGCGGTGCAGCAGGATCACGACGTCGGCATCCTGCTCGATGGAGCCGGACTCACGCAGATCGGACAGCTGCGGCCGCTTGTCGGTGCGCTGCTCGGGGCCACGGTTTAGCTGGCTGACCGCGATCACCGGGCACTCGACCTCCTTGGCCAGCAGCTTCAGGCCACGCGACAGCTCGGAGACCTCCTGCTGGCGGCTCTCGGTCTTCTTCGGCGAGCTCATCAGCTGGAGGTAGTCGACGACGATCAGCTTCAGGTTGTGCCGCTGCTTGAGGCGGCGCGCCTTGGCCCGGATCTCCATGAGGTTCATGTTGGGCGTGTCGTCGACGAAGATCGGCGCCTCGGAGATCTCGCCCATGCAGCGGGCGAGCTTGGTCCAGTCGTCGTCGGACAGCTGCCCGGAGCGCAGCACGTGCAGCGGCACCCGCGCCTCCGCCGACAGCAGACGCATCACGATCTCGGTCTTCGACATTTCCAGCGAGAAGATGGCACTGGCCATATCGGCGCGAACCGCAGCGTGGCGAGCAAAATCCATTGACGCAGTTGACTTCCCAAGACCGGGTCGACCAGCCACGATGATGAGCTGGCCGGGCTGCAGCCCGCTGAGGAGGCGGTCCAGGTCGCTGAAGCCGGTCGGCACGCCGCGCATGCTGCCGTCGGCCGCGCCCACCGCCTCGATCTCGTCCAGCGTCGGCTGGATCATGTCGGCCAGGATCGCGAAGTCCTCGCTGACCCGGCGCTCGGTCACGTCGTAGATCGCCTGCTGGGCGAGGTCCACGACGTCGTCTACGTCACGGCCGGAGCCGGCCGCGGAGCCGTAGCCCAGTTGCACGATCTTCGTGCCCGCCTCGACCAGGCGGCGCAGCACCGCGCGCTCGCTGACGATGCGGGCGTAGTAGGACGCGTTGGCCGCGGTGGGCACCGTCGAAATAAGCGTGTGCAGGTACGGCGCGCCGCCGATGCGGGCCAGGTCGCCGGCGCTCTCCAGCACCGCCGCGACGGTGATCGCGTCGGCGGGCTCACCGCGGCCGTAGAGGCCGAGCACGGCGTCGAAGATGGTGGAGTGGGCGGGGCGGTAGAAGTCGTTCGCCCGCAGGATCTCGACCACGTCGGCGATGGCGTCCTTGGACAGCATCATGCCGCCGAGCACGCACTGCTCCGCGGCGACGTCCTGCGGAGGGGTCTTCTCGAAGGGCACCTGTTCGGCCGCCGGGGCTGCCTGGACCGCGGTGAACTGCCCGCGTACGCCGTCCCCGACCGATGTCACGGCGCCTCCCCTCACAACCCGATTCGATTGACCCTAGGCGCGTGAATCACCCCGCACAAACACCCGCGGGGACAAGACTGGGGGCAACCTGTGGACAACCGGCCCCAGCCTGTGGGGGACCCTGTGCACAGCCTGTGGACAACTTTCCCCCACAGGCTGTGGATAACACGTTGACCTGCTATTTCGATTCACACAGGCTGTGCAAACAAGATTCTTCTCAAGATTTTTTGTCTGGCGTGGCGCGGGTCATAAGATCGCCAGTTGCCTATTCTCGCCGGTTCGGGGGATTGCCTGAGATATCGGTCTCCGCCAGGCTCCGACCGTGGGATATCCGGATTGGTCGTCACAGAACGACGGCTGGGGAGCGCAGCCGCCTGCCGCACCCAACGTGCGGGCGGGCGGCTGGCCGGGGCCGTCGGACCCCACCATCCCCCGGCAGCGCAACGCCGTCGACCGGTACGGCACCGCCGACGACTACGGCCAGGCCGCGGATTACGGCCAGCCCGCCGACGCCGGCTTCCACACGTACGTCACCGGCGAGAACTACGACGGCTACGACGACCGCTGGCCGGACAACCTCGCCAACGTCCACACGCCGGAGACGCGTCAGGGCTACGGCACCGGCTACGACGAGCCGTCCCGCACCGAACGCGACTACTGGACCGCGCTGCTGTGGGCCGCCGGCTTCTACGCCGTGCCGCTGGTGGTGCTGATCGTGCGCGCCCTGCTGCTCTCCGGCCGGTCCGACCCCGCCTGCGTGGCCGCCGGGCTCGGCGGTTGCGAGTCGGAGCGGTCGGCCGCGCTCGGCGACCTCATCGCCGGGGCCCCGCGCTGGGGCCTGGCGCTGCTCGGCGCGCTCGCCATGGCGGCGGTGCTGCGCTGGGCCAGCGACAGCTGGCGTCCGGCCACGATCGGCTTCTGCTCCGCCGTGGTGGCCGGCGGCGCGACGACCGTCCTGCTCAGCATCATCTGAGGCATTCTCGCCAGATCACGGCGAGCGCACGGTTTGGTCACGACCGGTTCCGCTTTCATCTCAGGTGTGCCACGGAAGCGGTAAATGATCATCACTGCGCTTCCCATGAAGTCCGGTATCCGACCCGGCCGGAATCACCCGGCCCGGACCGGCTTCACGGGAGGTCCCGATGAAACTGAAGATCTCGGCCGTCGTCGTCTGCGCGCTGCTCGCCCTGGCCGGCTGCGCTTCGGGCGACGCGCCGGACAGCGCTCCACATCCACCCAGCAGAGGCGACGGCGCGCAGAACGAGACCGGACCGCAGCGGCCGTCGCGCGACGACCTGTCCACCTTCGCGCTCGACGTGGACACCGCCTCGTACGGCTACGCCGCCGGCCGCCTGCGCGACGGCCGTCGGCCCGACCCGGACACCGTGCGGCCCGAGGAGTTCGTGAACTCCTTCGACCAGCACTACCCGCAGCCGAAGGGCGACGGCTTCGCCGTGCACGTGGACGGCACCCGGCTGCCCGCCTCGCACGAGGCCTCCGGGGACACCCGGCTGCTGCGCATCGGCCTGCAGACCCGCGGTGAGGACAGCGAGCAGCGCAAGGACGCCGCGCTCACGTTCGTCATCGACGTGTCGGGCTCCATGGCCGACCCCGACCGCCTCGACCTGGTGCAGGACGCTCTGCACACGCTCGTCGACCAGCTGCGGCCCAGCGACGCGGTGGCGATCGTGACCTTCAACGACCGCGCCAAGGTGGTCCGCGAGATGACCCGGGTCGCCGAGAAGCAGCGGCTGCACGACGCCATCGACTCGCTGCGGGCAGGCGGCAGCACCAACCTCGGCGATGGCCTGGTCACCGGGTATGAGACCGCGCGAGACGGCTTCCGTGCGGGCTCCAGCAACCGGGTCATCCTGCTGTCGGACGGTCTGGCCAACACCGGCACCACCGACGCGGACCGGCTGCTGCGCCAGGTCCGTGAGGAGGCCGACAAGCAGATCGCGCTGCTCGGCGTCGGTGTCGGCAGCGACTACGGCGACGAGCTGATGGAGCGGCTGGCCGACCGTGGCGACGGGTTCGTGGTGTACGTCTCCGAGCGCCGCCAGGCCCGGGACGTCTTCGTGCGGCGGCTGCCCGCGACGCTGGCGCTGCGCGCCCTGGACGCGAAGGCGCAGGTCCAGTTCGACACCGCGACCGTCGCGTCGTACGAGCTGGTCGGGTACGAGAACCGGCAGGTCGCCGACGAAGACTTCCGCAACGACCGGGTCGACGGCGGCGAGGTCGGCCCTGGCCACTCGGTGACCGCCCTCTACCTGGTGCGGCTCAAGCCGGGCGCGACGGGCCGGATCGCGGAGGTGCGGGTGCGATGGCTGGACCCGAGCACGAAGCAGCCCTCCGAGACGTACGAGTCGATCGCGGCCGGCGACCTGTCCGGAGAGTTCGCCTCGGCCGACGCCCGGCTGAAGGTCTGCTACGCGGCCGCGTTCTTCGCCGTGGCACTGCGCGGCGGTGACGGTGCCCGCGCCGTGAACCTGGCCGACCTCGCGAAGATCGCCGACGAAGCCGCCGGCCGCCTCGACGAGCGCCCGCTCGACGACCTCGCCGACCTCATCCACACCGCCCAGCGCCTGTCCTGACCCATCCCCACCCCACCCCGCCGCAACTCTTAAAGAGTCGCGGTCTCCAGCCCGGCTCGTGGCCGCAACTCCTTAAGAGTTGCGGCCGGGTTCGGGCCGGCCCGGTGGGGTGGGGTGGGGTGGGACGCAGCAGGCCCCCGGACCGTGGTCCGGGGGCCTGCTGCGTGTTGCGGGGTCTTACTTGGCGGCGACCACGTTCAGGTTGAACTTGGCGGTCACATCCGGGTGCAGCTTGATCTGCACCGTGTAGCCACCGGTCGACTTGATCGCCGACGGCAGCTCGATCTTGCGCTTGTCCAGCACCGGACCGCCGGCGGTCTTGACCGCCTCGGCGACCTCGGTCGCGGTCACGGAGCCGAACAGGCGGCCGCCCTGGCCGGCACGCGCCGACAGGGTGACCTTCAGGCCCTCGAGCTGCGACTTGATCTCGTTGGCGTGGCCCAGGTCGCGAACCTCACGAGCCCCGCGGGCCCGCTTGATGGACTCGACCTGCTTCTCGGCGCCCTTGGTCCACAGGATCGCGAAACCCTGGGGGAGCAGGTAGTTGCGGCCGAAGCCGTCCTTGACCTCAACGATGTCGCCGGGAGTGCCGAGACCGGACACCTCGTGCGTCAGAATGATCTTCATCAGGTGCCCTCCTCTCAGCGACCGGTGGTGGTGTACGGCAGGAGCGCCATCTCACGGGCGTTCTTGACCGCACGAGCGATCTGCCGCTGCTGCTGCGTGGTCACGCCGGTCACCCGCCGAGCGCGGATCTTGCCGCGGTCGGAGATGAACTTGCGCAGCAGCGCGGTGTCCTTGTAGTCGATGTAGGTGATCCCCTCCTTGTCGAGCGGGTTCACCTTCTTCTTCGGTTTGCGCAGGGCCGCAGCCTTCGCCATGATCTCTACCTCAGTCTGTTTCCACTGACCGGGGACCGTGCACGGTCACCTGTCAGAACGGTGGCTCGTCGTCGAAATTGCCACCCGAACCGCCTGCGGGAGCAGCCGTCGCCCACGGGTCGTCGGAGAAGCCTCCGCCGCCGGAGCTGTTGCCGCCGCCGCTGGAGCCGGAGCCGTAGCCCCCACCGCCTCCGCCGCCGGAACGCGACATCTTCTGCACCTTCGCCGTGGCGTACCGCAGCGACGGGCCGATCTCGTCGACTTCCAGCTCGTAGACCGTGCGCTTCTCGCCTTCCTTCGTCTCGTACGACCGCTGGCGCAGCCGTCCGGAGACGATGACGCGGGAGCCCTTCTGCAGCGACTCGGCTACGTTCTCCGCCATCTGCCGCCACATGTTGCACGACAGGAAGAGCGGCTCGCCGTCCTTCCACTCGCCGGACGCGCGGTCCAGCGTGCGGGGGGTCGAAGCGAGACGGAACTTCGCCACAGCCGCACCCGACGGGGTGAAGCGCAGCTCAGGGTCGTCGACAAGATTGCCGATGACCGTGATGGTGGTTTCTCCAGCCATGACCTTCTCCTCGGTTCACATTTGTTCTGCCGCAAAGGTTCCCACAGGGATGCGACAGCACACGTGAAGTGGTCCGGGCGTCGCGGGTGTCGGGAAGGTCAGCGAACTTCCGGACGGATGACCTTGGTGCGCAGCACGGACTCGTTGAGTCGCAGCTGGCGGTCCAGCTCGGCAACGGCCGCAGGCGTGGCCTGCAGGTCGATGACGGCGTAGATGCCCTCGGCCTTCTTGTTGATCTCGAAGGAGAGCCGGCGACGGCCCCACACGTCGAGCTTCTCGACCGAACCACCCGAGGTCCGGATCACGTTGAGGTACGTGTCCAGGGACGGGGCAACGGTGCGCTCCTCGAGACTGGGGTCGAGGATCACCATTACTTCGTAGTGACGCAAGACGTACTCACCTCCTATGGGCTTGGCGAGGCCGTTGACCGGCCTCTTCGGCTACGGACTGTCCGTAGCAGGAGGTCTGCGTCGTTCCATGCGAATGCCGCGGGATCTGCCCGCGGCACACGGAACCCGACCATGTTACCTGGTCGCCTGCCTGCGCCCGCGGTCGCCGCCCCACCCGCGCGCAGCCGGCGTCGGGATGTCGACAGACGGCGAGACGCGGCCACCTGATCCAGGTGACCGCGTCTCGTGAGGAGGACCGCGGGGCGCTCTTTCCGAACTGCTGGGTGGGACCTGGGGAGGAACGACCACACCGACGATGTTGGAGAGAAACGCCCCGCGGAGTATCTGTAATACTACGCGAACTCTGCCCGAGTTGCTCGCTGAGCGATAATAGCGCGGATTGCCCCGGCTGACACGCCAACGACACACACTGTCGCGATAATCGCAAGAAGTCCGATTGGCCCCTTGTCGGGGGAGGTGGAGGACACCCGCGTCGAGTCGAGCGTCTTCCCGTCGCCGCCGACCACCGACACCGTCGCCGGGGACTGCTCCACGCCGTCGCCGTCGTCATCGCCGTCGCCGGGCATGGGGAACAGCGTCGCCGTGGGGTCGGCCACCTCGGGACCTTCGTCACTCGCGGCTGGCGGCGTGTCGTTGCGGCTGGTCGAGCGGCTGGAGCTCGGCTGGCTCGCCGCCTTCGTCGGGCTGGGCTTCGCGGACGGCTTGCGGGTCGGCGTCGAACCGCTGTTGCTGCTGCCCTGCCCGCTGGTCGAGCCGGAGCTGGACGGGGTCGACGTCGAGCGGCTGGTGACCTCGACGGTCAGCGGCTCGAAGGTCGGGTTCAGGTTCAGCAGGCACTCGGGCACCATGGCGACCTTGACCGGGCCGCGGTGGAACTGCACCTCGACCGTCTCGCCGTCGGCGACGTCCGCGCTGTCCTTGCCGTCGATCTGCAGGGTCGCACCCTGGCCCAGGCCGTTGGTGAGGCGCACCTTCGACTCCGCGGCGACGGTGATCTTCGTGGTCGCCGGCTTGGAGCCGCACAGCAGCAGGCCCAAACCGCCGCCGCTGAAGCTGACGCCGGGCGCCGCCTCGGGCTCGGCGGCCCCGGCCGGGCTGGCGCCGAGCAGCGGCAGGCCCGCGAGAAGGCCGGCCGCCGCGAAGGCCGCGGCTCGCCGACGGATGGCGTACGACATGACGCATCTCCCCCTGGGGCGTGCGCCCCGGATTCCGGTCGCCTCGCGGGGGGCGAGGAGGCACGCCTCGCTGTTCCCCGGCTGGGGGAGCACGGTGCGGCATTGAAATCAACGCAACAAACCGGCTCCGGTTGCGCATGCGACCGCAGCGCCCGCCGCGCGGAGCGGTAATACTGGTCGAATGCTTATCGGGGCTCACGTCGATTATGAAGATCCACTAGCCGAGGCGACCGCGCGCAACGCCGATGTCGTGCAGTTCTTCCTCGCCGATCCACAGGGCTGGAAAGCCCCGGAGACCCGGCCGGACGCCGAGACGCTGCGGGCCAGCTCGGTGGAGATCTTCGTGCACGCCCCTTATGTGCTCAATCTCGCATCGACGAACAATCGCATCCGCATTCCCAGCCGCAAACTGCTCGCCCAGCACGCTGCCGCGGCGGCCACGGTGGGCGCCAGCGGCCTCATCGTGCACGGCGGACACGTCAACAAGGGCGAGGACGTCGCGGTCGGCATCGACAACTGGCGCAAGGCGCTGCAGCAGGCGCAGGAGAAGGGCGGCCTGCCGACCCGGGTCCTGATCGAGAACACCGCCGGCGGCGACAACGCCTGCGCGCGGCGCTTCGACGAGCTGGCCCGGCTCTGGGACGCGGTCGGCGAGTTCGGCGTGGGCTTCTGCCTGGACACCTGCCATGCCCACGCGGGCGGCGAGAAGCTGCTCGACATCGTGGACCGGGTGAAGGCCATCACCGGGCGGATCGATCTCGTGCATGCGAACGGATCACGAGATGGATTCGACTCCGGCCGCGATCGGCACGACAATCTGACAGTCATGAACAACGAACCCGGGATGATCGACCCCGAGCTGGTGGCCGCCGTGGTGCGCGCCGCCGGTGCGCCTGCCGTGGTGGAGACGCCAGGCGGGGTGGAGGGTCAGTCCGCCGACATCGCGTACCTGCGCGCACACCAGTAGAGGGGAACCTGTGAACGGGACCGACGCCGCGCCCGCCAAGGAGCCGACCGCCGTCAAGGAACCGGTTGCCCCTCGCCACGCCGCACCCGAGCCGCAGCCGGTCGAGGAGGACGCCTTCGCCCGCTTCGCCCCGGACACGGAGGAGGAGACGCCGACCCGGCTGCGCCGCGCGCTGCGGGGCACCCGCTACGCGCTGCTGCACGAGTGGGCGCTGGCCGCGTACGCCTCGCTGGCGCTCGCCGTCGCGATGACGTGGCCCACCCTGCGTTATCCGGCGTACACGATCCCGCAGGACACGGGTGACCCCACCCTGCAGGCATGGCAGATGGCGTGGTCCGGGCACGTGCTCAAGACCGACTGGTCTCAGCTGTGGCACTCGAACAGCTTCTACCCGGAGAAGTACAGCTTCGCCTTCTCCGACACCCTGCTCGGCTACGCCCCGGCCGGCCTGTTCGGCACCGGGCTGGAAGCCGCGCTCGTCCGCTACAACATCATGTACGTGCTGCTGCATGCGCTCGCCTTCTTCGGGGCGTACGTGCTGCTCCGACAGCTCGGCTCGGGCAAGACCGGGGCGGCCGTGGCGGGCGCGGCGTTCGCGTACGCGCCGTGGCGGCTGGCCCAGGCCGGGCACATGCACGTGATGTCGGTCGGCGGCATCGCCCTCGCGCTGGCCATGCTGGCCCGCGGTCACGGCTTCTCGTTGCGCCACGGCTACCGGCCGGAGCTGCGCAAGCCCGGCTGGGCACTGGCGGGCTGGCTGGTCGCGGCGTGGCAGATCAGCCTCGGCTTCGGCATCGGCCTGCCGTTCGCGTACGTGCTGGCGGGGATCGTGCTGGTCAGCGCGATCACGTACTTCGTGCGCAGCAGGTGGGTCTGGAGCGAGCCGAAGCCGTTCGGCTGGAAGCTGTTCTCGGCCGACGTGGTCGGTGGCCTGGTCTTCGCTGCGGTCGGCGGCCTGATGGCGCTGGCCTACTTCAAGGTCCTGGAGCTGCACCCGTACGCCGAGCGCTCGGACTGGGAGGTCGACTTCTACTCCCCGCCGATCCTGGGCTTCTTCACCAGCCCCGCCCAGTCCATGCCGTGGGGGGAGGCGCACTCCGGAGCGCGAGAGGTGCTGGGCGGCGCGGCGGGCGAGACCAGCCTGCTGCCCGGGTTCGTGCTGTACGGGCTCGCCTTCGCCGGCCTGGTCATGTCGGCCTGGACGCTGCGCAAGCGGATGCTGCTGTTCAGCGGCGTGGTGCTGTCGGTGATCCTGGCGATGGGCACCAAGTTCTTCGGCGGCCGACCCGGCTACATGACCCTGTACGACATCCTCCCGGGCTGGAGCGGCATCCGCACCCCCGGCAGGCTGGTCATCTGGACGACGCTGCTGCTGGCGATCCTGGCCGCCGGAGCGGTGACCGCGTTCGTCGAGCAGGCCAAGACGGTGTCGGAGGACCGGGTGCCAGCCCGGCCGCACCCGCTGCTGCGGCTGGCCACGTTCCTGCCGCTGCTGCTGGTGATCGCCGAGGGCCTGAACGTGACCGAGCACCCGGTGGTGCCGCTGCAGCCGCCGTCCATGGCGACCGCGCAGGCCCCGATGCTGGTGCTGCCCAGCGACCCGCTGATGGACATGAAGGTGATGGTCTGGTCGACGGACCGGCTGGATCCGATCGTCAACGGCAACAGCGGCTTCACCCCCACCACGCTCAACGAGATCCGGGAGCTGACCAAGACGTTCCCCGACCAGGCGAGCGTGAACCGGCTGCGCGAACTCGGTGTGAAGACCGTGCTGGTGCTTCGCGAGGAGGCCAAGGGCACACCGTACGAGCCGGCCCTGACCGCGCCCGCCGACGGGCTCGGCGTGCAGCGCACCGACGCCCCGGACGCGGTGGTCTTCACGCTGTCGTAGGCGGCGGACACGACGGAGCCCCCGGCACCTCGGAGACTATCCCGGGTGGCGGGGGCTCTCGCTTGCGCTCTTCGAGCCGTCAGGCGATCGCGGGGACCGGCCGGGCGGCTGCCGGGTCGGCATCCAGCGGCTCGTTGGCCGGGCCGCCGTCCGGGTCGGGGGTGTCGCTGTCGGCGTACGCCTGCCGCACGACGTCGAGCTCCGGGCGCACCATGTCCCGGATCACGAGCACCACCAGCAGGATCACGGTGGACAGCCGCATCATCGAGGCGAAGACGAACACCCACTCGGGGAAGACCTGCTTGCCTGAGGCGCCCATCAGCTCGCCGTAGAAGGCGACGAAGTAGCAGACCTCGGCCAGCTGCCAGGCCAGGAACGCCGGCCACTTCGGGCGGGCCAGCACCAGCAGGGGCAGCAGCCACAGGGTGAACTGCTGCGACCACACCTTGTTCGTGATCAGGAAGACCGCGACGACCACGAACGCCAGCTGCGCCAGCCGCGGCGGCGTCTTCACCCGCAGGCCGAACACGAGCAGGCCCACGCAGCAGAGCGCGAACAGCGCGAGCGACAGGTTCGTCACCAGCGGGACGTTGTTCCACAGCTCCAGCCCGAACGGGTCGAAGTGGCGGCCGACGTACCAGGAGGTGCCCCAGTCGATGATGCGTTCGGAGTTGAGGTCGAGGAAGCGCCGCCAGTTCTCAAAGTTGATCAGCATGACCGGCACGTTCACCGCCAGCCAGGCGATCACCCCCGCGGCGACCGCGTTGACCAGTGCCGCGTACTGCCGCGAGCGCACGGCGACGATCAGGATGGGCAGGAACAGGAAGGCCGGCCAGAGTTTCGCCGCCATGCCGAGGCCGAGCATCACCCCCGCCGCGACCGGATACTTCTTCGCCCACAGCCATATCCCGGCCACCGCCAGCACGATGGCCAGCAGGTCCCAGTTGACGGTCGCGGTCACCAGCAGCACGGGTGACAGCGCGAACAGTGCGGCGTCCCAGGGTCTGCGCCTTCGCAGCGACAGGATCATGGCGACCGTGGCGATGGCGAACAGGCTGAGCACGAACGCGTTGGTGTCGTAGAACAGCGTCGCCTGCGGGATCGCGCTGTTCTTCTCGCCGAGCGCGTGGATCGGCAGGCCCAGCGCGCCCATGAACGCGCCGGTCAGCACCGGGTATTCGACCGGGTAGTCGACGTAGGGCACCGCGCCCTCGTTGAGGTGCTCGGCGTAGTACAGCGCGAGCACGTCGGTGTAGCAGAAGTGGGTGTACTGCTTGTAGTCCGCCCAGGCGCCGTCCCGGCAGGGCGATTTCTGGACCCAGTGCAGTGCCAGGGTCAGGCAGGTGAGCGCGAGCACGATCCGCGCGGCCGTCCAGAACCGCCCGCCGCGCTGCGGCGTCTCGGGCACGGCATGCTCACCACGCGGTCCGCCGATCGCCTCGGCCAGGCCCCGGACGAAGCCGTCCTCCCTGGCGGGCGACACCACGTGCTCACGAACATCACTCATAGCCCGACATCCTGCCTCAGAATTCTGGGAAGTGCAGCAAGCCCCGCGTACCCCCTGGAAACGAAGAGGGACCCCCGTAGGGGCCCCTCTTCGTTCACGCATCTGTCACGGACAGGGTTTGCCTGGTTTCGGAATGCAGATCCCGCCACCGCCGGTGCCCGACGGCGTCGGCGAGGGGTTCGGGTTGTTGCCCGGACCACCCGGGCCGCCCGGGCCGCCCGGCTGGTTCTCGCAGCCCGGCTGGTTCGGGTTGAGGAAGCAGGCACCCGGGTCCGGGGTCGGCGTGGTCTCCTTGCCGTCGCCCGCGTCCGGGTCGCCGATGCAGCCGCCGCAGCCCTGCTCGATCGGCTTGGGACCGAACTTGAGCAGCTCGTTGGCCTTGTTCATGAACCCGACCCAGATTTGCCTCGGCAGGTCGCCACTGCCGATCTTGTCGCCCTCTCGGTCGAGGATCGGCCTCGACTCGCCGGCATAGTTGCCGACCCAGACCGCAGTCGCGATCTGCGGTGTGTAACCGACGTACCAGGCGCTGGAGTTCTGCCCGGACCACTTGTTGCCGGCCTGCCAGGTGCCCGACTTGGAGACCGAGTCGCGGTTGTTCAGCTTGTTGTTGCCGTAGTTCTTCAGCACCGCGTTGACCTCGCCGACGACCTTCGGGTCGATGGTCTGCTTGCCCTTGATCTTCGGACCGGTGCCGGGAACGGGCTTCCACACGCTCTTGCCGTCCTCGGTCACCTTGCGCTCGACCTTGGCGACGAAGTGCGGCTTGTTGTAGATGCCGTTCGCCGCGAAGGTGGCGATGCCCGAGGCGTGGTCCAGCACGGTGATCGGGTACTGGCCGAAGCCGACGTAGTTGCCGAGCGGAACCTTGTCGCCCTTCAGCTTGGTCAGGTCGTACGCGTGGTTGTTGTCGTCCCAGATCATGGTGACGCCGGCCTTGGCCGCCATGTCGATCACGGCTGCCGGGGTGATCTTCGCGGTGACCTTGTAGAACGGCACGTTGTACGACTTCTGTGCCATGAGGGCAAGCGAACAGTTGGCATGGCAGCCCGCGTCGGCGCCGTCCCGGCCGGCGTTGCGGATCTTGCTCGAGGCACCCTTCGGAGTGAACTCCGCCGGGTCCCAGTGTGAATCCACGGAGATGTTGTTCGCCACCGCCGCGGCCAGCGTGTAGATCTTGAACGACGACGCGGGGGAGTGGCCGCCGGCGACCCACTGGCCGCCTTCGCCGTTCTTGCCGGCCTTGTCGTACGTCGTGCCGTCCATACCGCCGTAGTAGGCGAGCACGGCGCCGGTCTGCGGGTTGATCGAGACGGCGGCCGCCGTGACGTTCCTGGGGTACTTGTTGAGCATGGAGGTCGACCTTTCGGTCACCTTGCTGACCTCGGACTCGCAGGTGACGTACTTGGGATCCTTGCTCTTCGCGTCGTCGACCACCAACGGCTTCTTGTCCTTGCCGATCCTGGTCTTGCCGTCCTCGGCGAGGGTGAAAGGTACGATCTTGTCTTTCTTGTCCCTGCAGGTGTCGGCCGTGACGTACTCGCGGTAGAGCCGCTTCTCCAGTTCCGTCTGCGCCTTGGCGTCGACAGTCAGGGTGATCTTGAGGCCGCCGTTCTTCCAATCCTTGATCGGCGGGTTCATGGACTCCAGTGCCTTCTTGACCTCGGGAGTCTCCATTTCCTTCTTGATGTAGTTAATCAATGGACCGTAGCTGGACCCCTTGATGCCCCAGGTCGCGTTGTTCTTGCCGCCGGGAGTGAACGTGACCGTCTTCGGGAGGCCCTCGGACTTGACCTGGTCCACCTCGGCCTGGGTGAGCGTGCCCATCTTCACCACGCTGTTGAGCACGTAGTTCCAGCGGTCCTTGGCAGCGGCCTCGTCGTTCTGCGGGTCGTAGCCCTTGTACTGGCAGTCCTTGAGTTCCACGTCGCCGCACTGCGGCTCGGGCTGCTTGAGCACCGCGCCGAGCAGCGCCGCCTGGCCGATGGTCAACTTCTCCGCGTCGACGCCAGGTCCGAAGTACGCCTTGGCCGCCGCACCCACGCCGGTCGCGCCGCGCCCGAAGTAGGCGGTGTTGACGTAGAAGCCGAGGATCTCGTCCTTCGAATACTCCTGCTCCAGCTCCCGGGCCCAGACCGCCTCGCGCAGCTTGCGGGCGTAGCTGACCTCGAGGTCGTCCGCCGCGGCACGCGCGTACTGCTGGGTGATCGTTGAGGCGCCCTGGGTGGCGCCGCCGGTGAGGTTGTTCCACGCGGCACGCGCGATACCCCACAGGTCGATGCCGTCGTGGTTGTAGAACTCCTGGTCCTCGCCCGCGATCAGGGTGTCCTTGATCTTCTTGTTGAGCACCTTCATGTCGACGATGCGGCGGTTCTCCGTGCCGAGCTGCGCAACCTGGGTCTTGCCGTCGGAGGCGAAGATCAGGGTGTTCTCCTGCAGCTTGAACTGGCCCGGCTCGGGCACGCCGCTCAGGAACGAGGTGAAGGCGATCATCCCGCCGCCGGCGAGCATGATCAGCACCGCCACCGAGGCGAGCGCGATGGTGAGCTTGTTGCGTTTCTTCTTACCGGGCTTACCGTTTTTACCGGCTTTGGCGTTCTTGCCCTTGCCGGCCGGCTGCTCGTCGTCCTCTATGTCGAGGCCCGCGGGGCGCACACTGGCCCGTCCCGCGACGCCGGGCACGCTGGCGCGGCCCGCGGGAGCGCCGACGCTGGCCCGCCCCGCGCTGCCACCGACGGTCGCCCGTCCGGCGGAGGCGCCGACGCTGGCACGTCCGGCCGCCGGGCTGATCGGGGGGTTCACCGGAGCCTGGCCGTAGCCCTGGTCTCCATAGCCGTTCTGGTCCGCGCCGCCGTAGCCGCCACCCTGGGCGTATCCGCCACTGCCGGCGGAGTACTGCCCGTAGTCCGCCTGGTCGCTCGACGAGTAGTCGTAGCCGTAGTCGTCGGATGGCACCGAGGCGCGGCCCGAATTCTGCACGGGGGCCGGGTATGACTGACGATACTGCTCGTCGTCATACCCGTTGCCGGCGTGAGGGTCGCCGTACGAAGTCATCTGTCACACCGTTCCGGTCGGGGATGGGGCGGTGGCGGCAGCCGCTGACAGCTGGGGGGCTGTCCTGTGTGCGCGTCCCAAGAGGTACTGCTCCACCAGGTGGTTCCAGTCACAGCCGCGGCACACCTCGACCACGTAGACCTGAAACTCACCCAGCGTGTCGGCCAGCACCGCGAGTTCAGCGCGTGAGCGCGCCTGACCCGCGGAGTTCTTGAGCTGATCGCCGTAGATGTAGTGCACGTTGATCACGAACTCGCGCCGGCAGATGGGGCACCGGTTCTCGGTGGCCTCGCCGTGGAAACGAGCCGCGCTCTTCAGGTAGGGCGAGGCATCGCACACCTCTGACGTGCCCACCCTTCCCGCGTACACCTCACGCAGCAGAGCTCGCCGCTGGAGGGAATAGTCAACGAATCCGTCGCCTCGCCGCTGGGCGGCACGAGGCGACGCAGAGACCCGTTGCTGCGCGCGCATGAAAAGGAGGGTAACCCCTCGTTCGGCCCGCCGCGACCGCCGTCACACAGCGTGACCAGCACTAAGCCGAGCGCTCAATGATCATCGGCTCCGGTGATCATCAGCACCGTTGTATTGCCTCGACCCGTCACCCCGTTCTAACGTAACGATGTATCGGCGCGATACATCGCGCATCAAGACCCAGACCGCGAGACCGATCAGAGGGGGTGGCCGACATGCTCGACCTGGCCATCCTCGGCCTGCTGCATGAGTCCCCGATGCATGGGTATGAGCTGCGCAAGCAACTCAGCACCAAGCTGGGCGCGATCCGCGCGGCGATCAGCTACGGCTCTCTCTACCCCACACTGCGACGGCTGCAAACCGCCGGCTGGATCACCGAGGCCGGGGAGACCCCCGCCGGCGACGCCGACGTACCGCCGCTGACCAGTCGCCGGGGCAGGGTGGTCTACAAGATCACGGCCGAGGGCAAGGAGCGGTTCCAGGACCTGCTGGCGCAGGTGGGGCCGGAGGCATACGAGGACGCCGCCTTCGGCGTGCACTTCGCCTTCTTCTCCCGCACCGACGTCGACATCCGCCTGCGCATCCTGGAGGGCCGCCGCCGCAAGGTGGAGGAACGCCGGGAGGGCTTCCGGGAGGTGCTCGCCCGAGCCGCGGAACGGCTCGACGCGTACACCCTGGAGCTGCAGCGACATGGCCTGGATGCCGCGGACCGCGAGGTCCGCTGGCTGGAGGAGCTCATCGCGAACGAGCGCTCCGGCCGCACCCCGCCACCGCGCGGGGCCGAGGGCGAGCTCCGACCGAGCCCGCGCACCACAGATTCCGCAAGACCGCTCACGGCCCGACCGGGCCCTGACGACTCCGCCGAGTGAGTTGGGCGGCGCGGCCGACCGGCTGCCCGCCTGAAGAGAAGAAGGAGGCAGGAGCTATGGGCTCCGTCCGCGTTGCCATCGTCGGTGTCGGTAACTGCGCCTCGTCCCTGGTCCAGGGCGTGGAGTACTACCGGGACGCCGACCCGTCCGAACGTGTTCCCGGCCTGATGCACGTCGACTTCGGCGGTTACCACGTCCGCGACGTCGAGTTCGTCGCCGCGTTCGACGTCGACGCCAAGAAGGTCGGCCGCGACCTCGCCGAGGCCATCGTGGCCAGCGAGAACAACACCATCAAGCTGTGCGACGTGGCGCCCACCGGCATCACCGTGCACCGCGGCCCGACCATGGACGGCCTGGGCGTGTACTACCGCGAGATGGTCGAGGAGTCCGACGACGCCCCGGCCGACGTGGTGAAGGTCCTCAAGGACGCCAAGGTCGACGTGGTGGTCTGCTACCTGCCGGTCGGCTCGGAGCAGGCGGCCAAGTTCTACGCCCAGGCGGCGATCGACGCGGGCTGCGCCTTCGTGAACGCGCTGCCGGTCTTCATCGCCTCCGACCCGGCGTGGGCCAAGAAGTTCGAGGACGCGGGCCTGCCGATCGTCGGCGACGACATCAAGAGCCAGGTCGGCGCCACCATCGTGCACCGCGCCCTGGCGAAGCTGTTCGAGGACCGCGGCGTGGAGCTGCTGCGCACGTACCAGCTCAACTTCGGCGGCAACATGGACTTCATGAACATGCTGGAGCGCAACCGCCTGATCTCCAAGAAGATCTCGAAGACGCAGTCGGTGACGTCCCAGATCCCGCACGAGATGTCCAAGAGCGATGTGCACATCGGCCCGTCGGACCACGTGCCGTGGCTCGACGACCGCAAGTGGGCCTACATCCGCCTGGAGGGCCGCTCGTTCGGCGACACCCCGCTCAACGCCGAGCTCAAGCTCGAGGTGTGGGACTCGCCGAACTCGGCCGGCGTCATCATCGACGCGGTGCGGGCCGCGAAGATCGCGCTGGACCGCAAGATCGGTGGCCCGGTGCTGTCCGCTTCGAGCTACTTCATGAAGTCGCCGCCGGTGCAGTACAACGACCACGACGCCCACGAGTCGGTCGAGAACTTCATCAAGGGCTCTGTTAATCGTTGATTTCGGGCCCGTTCTTGAAAAGTGTGAGCGGGCACACTCATTCATCTGACGATGGCCTGTCTACTGCGGAAATTGACGTACGTCATGCGGTAGATAGGCCATCGTCTGTACTAATAGGCCCTTGACGCGCAGCTTTACGGCACGCTCGGTGTATGGACCCTCGGCCCGCTGATATGCATAGTGGGGACATGGGTAAGTCAGATCTGATGGATCGGGTGACCACGGACCTGTCACGTGGCCATACCTACCCGGCGATCCAGCGCATGCACAGCCTGGTCGCCGCGCATCCCACCGACCTTGATCTGCGGCGCAGGCTTGCCGCGATCTACCGGGCCACCGGCAACGCCGTCGAGGCCGGCCGCTGGTCCTACCTGGACGACATCGCCGAACCCGAGGAACTCGAAGCCTTCGAGGCCCGCTACCCGGCACACCGTCGCCTCGACGCGCTCCGCTGGCCGACCGGCGCACCCGCGCCGACCGACATCTCCCGCGTGAGGCTGGCACCGCTGCTGGCCGCCGCTTCGGCACAGGCGCCGAAGCCGAACCCCCGCCGAGGCTCCCGCCTGCAGACGGCTGCGGCCGTCGCGACGCTGGTGGCACTGTCCACATTGGTGGTCATCGGTGCCCGGACCGCGCTGGACTGGATCTTCTAGCGCCGAGCGTCGGTATTGATCTGTGACCCGGCCGTTATAATTGCCCCTGGCGTGACATGCCACCGGTCCATAAGGATCAGGGCGTGGCAAAGGCGGACGTACTCGCCCGGGTGCGCGCCGATCTCGCGGCCGGGCATACCCATCTGGCTGTGCAGCGTCTACGGACCCTGCTGGCCGTCCTTCCCGACGACGTCGAGATCCGCGCACTGCTGTCCTCCATCTACCGGCAGACCGGTAATCCGGTGGAGGCCGGCCGGTGGGGCTTTCTCACCGATGAGGTGCGCGACGCCGAGCTGACGGCGTTCGCCAAGGCCAACCCCGATCCGTGGCAGCGGCTACGGCTGCTGCATTTCCAGGGTGACACCGTGCACCTGTCCGCCACCGCCACCGAGCGCCTGGTGCAGCTCGCCGACGAGGCGGAACGGTCGGGCAAGCCGACGCAGTGGGCCGGGTCCTACCGCGCCCCCACCAAGAAGCGCGGCGTCGTGGTGCCGTGCCTGTTCACCTTCCTGGTGATCGGCGTCGCCATGGTGCTGGCGGGCATCGGCGCCATCAAAGTCCTGAGCTGGGTAGCCGACTGACCGATCCCGTTGTTGCCCGAGGTCGCTACGGTTCCCGGCGTGGGTACGGCGACACTGGTCTTTTTGATCATCGGGGCACTCGGCATCGTCATCGCGGCGGTGGCCGTCCTCGGTGGTGACCTCCTCGACCTCGGCGACGGTTTCGTCTCCACGGAACTCGTCGCGTCATTGATCGGCGGTTTCGGCTTCAGCGCCGCCGTCGTGAACGAGCTGACCGGCGACGCCCTGGGCATCGCCGCAGTGGTGTTCATCGCGATAGTCGCCGCCATACCCCTGGCCATACTGGCCAGCTACCTGGTAAAACGCATGTCGAACATGCGGACCGACGCCACCCCGACCCGCGCCGACCTGGTCGGCACCCGGGGTGTGGTGGTCACCCCCATCCCTGCCGGCGGCTTCGGCGAGGTCCGCGTGCGCATCGGCGGGCAGCCGGTCAAGCTGTCCGCCCGCGCCGAGCGCCCCGTGCCGCTGGGCACCAAGGTCGTGGTGACGTCCGCCGTCAGCGACACCAGCGTGATCGTGCAGGAAGTCCCGGAGCAGTAGCTCCTTGAGAGAAGGAAGGCAATGACAGCCCTCACCATTGCGATCGCGGGCGGCGTGCTGCTCGTGCTCCTGCTCATCCTCTTCGTGCTGTCCCGGATCAAGGTGGCCGGCCCGAACGAGGCCTTCATCGTGACCGGCCGCAAGGGCCGGGTCACCGAGACCGCCGACGGCGCACGCTCCACCGACCTGTCGGGCCAGAAGGTCGTCATGGGCGCGTCGGTGTTCGTGCTGCCGGTCGTGCAGAAGCTGCAGGTCCTCGACCTGTCGAGCCGCCGTATCCACGTCGAGATCACCGGCGCGGTCAGCAAGCAGGGCATCCGTGCCAACCTGCAGGGCGTCGCGATCGTGAAGGTCGGCGGCACCGAGGACGCCATCCGCGCGGCCGCGCAGCGCTTCCTGCACCAGCAGTCCGAGATCGAGGAGTTCACCCGCGAGGTGCTGGCCGGTGCGCTGCGCTCCATCGTGGGCCGGCTGACGATCGAGGAGATCATCCGGGACCGGGCCGCCTTCGCCTCCGCCGTCGCGGAGGAGGCGGAGCACTCGATGACGAACCAGGGTCTGGTGCTCGACACGTTCCAGCTCCAGGACATCCTCGCCGAGGGTTCCTACCTGCAGGACCTGGGCCGCCCCGAGGCGGCCCGGGTGCTCAAGGACGCGGCGATCGCCGAGGCCAACGCCCGCCAGGAGGCCGAGCAGGCCCGGCTCAAGTCCGAGGAGTCGATCGCCGAGGCACAGCGCAACCTGGCCCTCAAGCAGGCCGGCATCCAGGCCGAGATTGACGCCGCCAAGGCCGTCTCCGCCGCGGCCGGCCCGCTGGCCGAGGCCGAGCGCCAGCAGGTGATCATCGCCGAGCAGCGCAAGGTCGCCGAGCAGAACGCCGAGCTCAAGCAGCGCCAGCTCGACACCGAGGTGCGCAAGCCCGCCGACGCGGCCCGATACAAGGTCGAGCAGGAGGCCGAGGCCGACCGCAACGCCCGGGTGCTCGCCGCCGATGCGGCCCGCCAGGCGACCATCGCCGCCGCGCAGGCCAACGCCGAGCAGTCCCGCCTGACCGGTGAGGGCGAGCGGGCTCGCCGCGCCGCGCTGGCCGAGGCGAACGCGATCGAAGGCGCCAAGGAGGGTGAGGCCGAGCAGCGGCGGCGTACCGCCATCGCGGACGCGGTCGAGCGCGAAGGCACCGCCGAGGCGGCCGCCATCCTGGCCAAGGGCCAGTCCGAGGCCGAGGCGATGCGCCTCAAGGCCGAGGCCTTCGCCCAGTACGGCGAGGCCGCCGTGCTCGACCTGCTGGTCAAGGTGCTGCCGCAGGTCGTCGCCGCGGCTTCCGCGCCGATGGGCGCGATCGACAAGATGACCGTCATCTCCACCGACGGTGCCAGCTCGCTGACCAAGTCCGTGGCCACGAACGTGGCCCAGGGCCTGCAGCTCGGCAACGACCTGACCGGCATCGACCTGCCGGCGCTGCTGGCCCGGGTGACCGGCGCGGCGAACACCAAGGAGTGATCCATCCGCGGCGGGCGTTCCGGTGATCGGGACGCCCGCCGCGCTCGCGATACGCACACCGCTGCGGGCGTTCCGGTCGTGGATGACCGGAACGCCCGCAGCGTTCATGTACGGACCTCCCGCGCCACGTAGGGTGGTGACGTGCCGCACCCCGTGATGCCGAACACCGTGCCGACGCCGAAGGTCGCCGCGACCTCGCGCGCGATCCTGGCCGGGGCCCCGTTCCGGCGGCTGCTCGGGGTCAGGCTCACCAGCCAGATCGCCGACGGCTGGTTCCAGGCCGGGCTGGCCGGGTCGCTGCTGTTCAACCCCGACCGGCAGTCCAGCCCGGTCGCCATCGCGGCCGGCTTCGCCATCCTGCTGCTGCCGTACTCGCTGCTCGGCCCGTACGTCGGCGTGCTGCTGGACCGCTGGGACCGCCGGGCGTCACTGTCGAACGCCAACCTGGCTCGCGCCGCGATGGTGCTGCCCGCGGCGGCGCTGCTGTGGTCCGGGGCGCAGGGGCTGGCGTTCGCGGTCTGCGCGCTCATCGTCATCGCGATCAACCGGTTCTTCCTGGCCGGCCTGTCGGCCTCGCTGCCGCACGTGGTCGAGGAGCGCAAGCTGGTCCCGGCGAACGCGCTGGCCTCCACACTCGGCACGATCTGCTACTCGATCGGCCTGTTCACCGCGGCGTCTGTGGTCGCGCTGCAGGTGGTCGGCACCGATCGGCACGGGTACGGCGCCATCGCGGCCACCGCCGCCCTCGGTTACCTGGTCTCCGGGCTGCTGGCGCGGCGCTTCTTCCGCCGCGACGAGCTAGGCCCGCTGGCGCACGAACGGGCCACCACGAAGCTCGGCGAGGCCGTGGTCCAGGTGTTCCGCGGCATGATCAGCGGTGCCCGGCACCTGCGGCAGCGGAGCAAGGCTCTGCGGATCATGGTACTGCAGTCGTCGTACCGCTTCCTGTACGGCGTGCTCACACTCGCGGTGCTGCTGCTCTACAGCCGCTACTTCGGGCACGCCGCCGAGCGGGTCGCCGCGCAGCAGGCCGGGGCCGCGCAGTCGATGGGACAGCTGGGGCTGGTGGTGCTCTCGGGCGCGGCCGGCGCGGCGCTCGCCGCCGTGATCACCCCGCTCGCGGTGCGCTGGTGGGACGCCCGGCGCTGGTTGAGCGGCGTGGTCGCCGCGGTGGGCGTGGTGGTGCTGGTCTTCGGGCTGCCCTTCGTCGCGCCGCTGCTGCTCGTCGCGGTGTTCCTGGTGAACGTGGCCTCGCAGAGCATGAAGATCATCGTGGACGCGACGATTCAGCGCGAATGCCTGGACGAGTACCGCGGCCGAATCTTCAGCGTCAACGACACCGCGTTCAACCTGTGCTTCGTCACGGGCCTGTTCACCGCGGCGCTGACCCTGCCCCCGAACGGCAAGTCCGCCCCCGGCCTGATCATCACCGCGACCGCATTCGTGCTCCTCGCGGCCTGGTACTGGTTCGCCACCGCCCGGCCGACCGCCCCTGACGCCGTCCGCCAGGCCTAGCCGCGCTGACATCAGCTGGTTGCCGCAGTTTCACCGAAACTGCGGGTTCACGGCCGCTGATTGCCGCAGTTTCCCTGAAACTGCGTCCGGGTGGGCCGCCTCCGGCCTGGCCGAGGGCGTCGCGGTGACGGGAGACGCGAGACGGCTCGGCCGTGATCGCTCGACTTGCCAGGCAGGTGGGCGGAAGCGTGTTCAAGATACGCACAGGTGCCTGGCAAGTCGGACGATCTTGCAACGCAAACTCCCGACGCGACGGTCAGGGGATGAGGCCCTCGGTGCGGGCCCAGCGCTGGAGTTCGGCTTCGGCCTCGTCGCGGTCGAGCGGGCCGCGTTCCAGGCGCAGTTCCTTGAGGTGCTTCCAGGCGCGGCCGACGATCGGGCCGGCCGGGATGCCGAGCAGCTCCATGATCGCGTTGCCGTCGAGGTCGGGCCGGACCCGGGCCAAGTCCTCCTCCTCCTGGATGCGGGCGATGCGCACTTCCAGCGCGTCGTAGTCCGCGGCGAGCAGGGCGGCCTTGCGCTTGTTGCGGGTGGTGCAGTCGGAACGGGTGAGTTTGTGCAGGCGGGCGAGCTGGTCCCCCGCGTCGGTGACGTAGCGGCGCACCGCCGAGTCGGTCCACTCGCCGCGGCCGTACCCGTAGAAGCGCAGGTGCAGCCCGACCAGCGCGACCACCGGCGAGATCACGTCCTTGGGGTATTTGAGCAGCTTCAGCCGCGACTTGGCCATGCGCGCGCCGACCATCTCGTGGTGGTGGAAGCTGACGCCGCCGTCGCCGCCGACAGCCTTGGTGGCCGGCTTGCCGATGTCGTGCAGCAGCGCAGCGAGGCGCAGGATCAGGTCGGGGCCGCCGTCGGCGGTGTCGAAGCCGACGGCGTTGCTGACCACCTTGAGGGTGTGCTCGTACACGTCCTTGTGCTGGGCGTGCTCGTCGATCTCCAGCTTGAGGCCGGCCAGCTCGGGCAGGAAACGGTCGGCCAGGCCCGTGTCGACCAGCAGCCGCAGCCCGGTCACCGGGTCGGCGCCGCACAGCAGCTTGGAGAACTCGTCCCGGATGCGCTCGGCGGTGATCCGGTCCAGGTCGGCGGCCATGTGCTCCATGGCGGTGACCACGGCCGGGTCGACGGTGAAACGCAGCTGGGCGGCGAACCGGGCCGCGCGCAGCATGCGCAGCGGGTCGTCGCCGAACGACTGGGCCGGGGTGCCGGGCGTACGGATCACCCGCGCGGCCAGGTCGGCCAGCCCGCCGAACGGGTCGGCGAACTCATGGCCGGGCAGGCTGACCGCCATCGCGTTGACCGTGAAGTCGCGTCGCACCAGGTCGTCGTGCAGGTTGTCGCCGTACTGCACCTGCGGGTTGCGGCTCACCCCGTCGTAGGACTCCGCCCGGTACGTGGTGATCTCCAGGCGGAGCCCGCCGCGCTGCAGTCCGATGGTGCCGAACTCGCGTCCGGTCTCCCAGATCGCCTCGGCCCAGCCCTTGACGATCTTGAGGGTGTCCTCGGGTCGGGCGTCGGTGCAGAAGTCGAGGTCGTCACCGAGGCGGCCGAGCAGCGCGTCGCGGACGGATCCGCCGACTAGGTGCAGCTCGAACCCGGCCTTGGCGAACCGGCGGCCCAGTTCGTCGGCGACGGGGGAGACGCGCAACAGCTCGGTGACGGCGTTGCGCTGGACGGCGGTGAGTTCAGGTGAGGGCGACATCGATCATCCAGCGTACTGGGGAGGCTGGTCATGGCCGTTCGCAGGTATGGTGCATCCCATGACAGCCCCCGATCGTCTCCCCCCGGTCGACGCGGACCAGACCACCGTGATCCCGCACGTGGTGGGAACGGCGCTGCCCGCGGAGGAGATTGAGGCCGCGGCCGAGCCCAGCTTCGAGGACGAGCACAAGGGGGCGGCCGGCAACTCGGCCATGATGGCGGTCGGGTCGCTGGTGAGCCGAGGGACCGGCTTCCTGCGTACCGCGACGATGGCGGCCGCGCTCGGCGGCGGCATGGTCGGCAACGCGTACACCACCGCGCAGATCTTCCCGGGGATGATCTACGAGCTGCTGCTCGGCGGCATCCTGTCCAGCGTGCTGGTGCCGATGCTGGTCCGGGCCCGCAAGGGCGACGCGGACCGCGGCCAGGCCTTCACCCAGCGGCTGCTCACCCTGACAGTGATCGTGCTCGGCATCACCACGGTGCTGGCGGTGATCTGCGCGCCGCTGCTGACCATCGCGTACGCCAGCCGGGACTCCTCCGAGGCCACCCGGCACCTGATCACCACGCTGTCGTACCTGATGCTGCCGACGATCTTCTTCTACGGCCTGACCGGCCTGTGCAGCGCGGTGCTCAACACCCGGGGGCAGTTCGCCGCCCCCATGTGGACCCCGATCCTCAACAACGTCATCGTCATCGCCACCGGCGGTTTCTACCTGGTGACGTTCGGGGCCAAGCAGATCGACCCCGAGGACATGACCCCGGGCCGCATCCTGGTGCTGGGCGGCGGCGTGCTGCTCGGCATCGTGGTCCAGGCCTGCGGCCTGCTGCCCGCGCTGCGCCGGGTGGGCTTCCGCTGGCGCTGGCGCTTCGACTTCCGCGAGCTTGGCCTGCGCCGGCTGGCCCGGGTCGGCGGCTGGATGTTCTGCTACGTGATCGTCAACCAGCTCGCGCTGCTGGTGCTGACGAACCTGCTCAACCAGGCGGGCGAGCAGGACGCGGCCGGTCCGATGATCTACAACAACGTCTTCCTGCTGATGATGATGGCGCACGGCATCGTCGCGGTCTCGATCATCACGGCACTGCTGCCCCGGATGAGCGCTGCTGCGGCCGAGGGCCGGGCCGGCGACGTGGCCGCCGATCTCAGCCGGGGCATCCGTACGGTCGTGGTGATGCTGGCCCCGATCGCGGTCACCTACCTGGTGCTGGCCCTGCCGATCTCGATCGCGCTGTTCGAGCGGGGCGCGTTCCACCGCGCCGACTCGATCGAGACCGCCCCGGTGCTGGCCATGGCCGGTCTCGCGCTGCTGCCGTTCGCGATCAGCCAGCTGTTCAACTTCAGCTACTACTCGCTGCAGGACACGAAGACCCCGGCGCTGCTCAACCTGCCGGTGATCACCATGCGGCTGTCCATCCAGCTGGGATGGTGGGCGCTGTTCGCCGCGTCGACCGCCGCGGTCGGCATGATGATCGGCAACGCCGCCTCGTACGCCTTCGCGGCGATCCTCTCGGCGACCCTGCTCAAGCGCCGGATCGGCCTGATCGGCCTGCGCCGGATCATGGTGACCCTCGGCAAGGTCGTGGTGGCCGCGCTGGTCGCCGCCGCAGCCGGCTACGGCACGGTCAAGCTGCTCTTCATGGGCGCCACCCAGTCCACGGTCAGCCCCTTCACCAGCTGGGTGACGCTGATCGCGGGCGGCATCGTGATCTGCGGCGTCTACGGCGCGTGCGCCCTCGCCCTCCGGGTCGGCGAGGTCCAGGACGTCGTCGGCATGGTCCGCCGCAAGATCGGCCGCTGACCCGGTCACTGCAGTTTCGGGGAAAGTGTCGTTTCGGGCGGGGTCGAAGGCGCAGTTTCCCTGAAACTGCCGCTGAGACGACGCAGGCATCAGCGGTGCGGGCGGCCTCAGCGGCGGCGGGTGCCGAAGATGGAGCGGATGATGGCGGTGCCGGCCGCGGCAGCGGCCGTGGTGAGCAGGCGCTTAGTGGTCTTGGAACCGAGGATCTGCTCGGCGAGGTTTGGCTCCGCCTTCGCCGGGGGCGGGGGAGCGGGCGCCTGCTGCGGCGGCACCGGGGCGGGTGGCGGCGCGAGCCGGGCCGCCAGCATCTCGTACGCCGACTCGCGGTCCACCGCCTGGTGGTACTTCGCACCCAGCGGCGACCCGGCGACCAGTGCCGCCATCACCGCGGGCTCGACAGCGGCCATCAGCGACTGGGGCGCCCGCAGCCGGGTCCACGCGACCGGGGTCGGGGAGCCCTTCTCGTTCAGCACGGTCACAATCGCCTCGCCCGTGCCGAGCTGGGTGAGCACCTCCTCCAGGTCGTAACCCGACTTCGGGAAGGTGGACACCGTCGCCTTCAGCGCCTTGGCGTCGTCGGGGGTGTACGCCCGCAGCGCGTGCTGGACCCGGCTGCCGAGTTGAGCGAGCACGTCGGCGTGCACGTCCTTGGGGGTCTGGGTGACGAAGAAGACCCCGACGCCCTTGGACCGGATCAGCCGCACCGTCTGCGTGATCGACTCCAGGAAGGCCTTGGAGGCATCCTTGAACAGCAGGTGTGCCTCGTCGAAGAAGAACACGAGCTTGGGTTTGTCCGGATCGCCGACCTCGGGCAGCTCCTGGTAGAGGTCGGCGAGCAGCCACATCAGGAACGAGGAGAACAGGGCCGGCTGAGCGACCACCCCGGGCAGCTCCAGGATGGTGACCATGCCCCGCCCGTCAGGGACGTTGCGCAGCAGGTCCGTGGTGGCGAACTCGGGTTCGCCGAAGAACGCGTCGGCCCCGGCGTCGGTGAACGCGATCAGCTCCCGCAGCAGCACCCCGGCGGTCTGCTTGGACAGCCCGCCGAGGCTCTTCAGTTCGGCCGCGCCCTCGTCGGAGACCAGGTACTGGATCACCGCGCGCAGGTCCTTCACGTCGACGAGCGGCAGGCCCTTCGCGTCGGCGAAATGGAAGACCAGGTTGAGCGAGGACGTCTGCACCTCGGTCAGGTCCATGACCTTGGCCAGCAGCAGGGGCCCGAAGTCGGTGATGCTGGCGCGCACCGGTACGCCGACGCCCTTGCCGCCGAGGGTGAGGAACTCGCAGGGATAGGACGTCGGGGTCCAGGGCTGGCCGAGCTCGGCCATGCGTTCGGTGATCCGTTCGGACGGCACTGCCGGGGCGGCCATGCCGCTGACGTCGCCCTTGATGTCAGCCAGGAAGACCGGCACCCCGGCCGCGGACAGTTGCTCGGCCATCACCTGGAGGGTCTTGGTCTTGCCGGTGCCTGTGGCGCCCGCCACCAGGCCGTGCCGGTTGAACATGGCCAGCGGGACCCGGATCGGGCAGTCCGGGTCGGCCTTGCCGTCGTCGCCGACGAGCGCGCCCAGGTCGAGCGTCGGCCCGTCGAAGGTGTAACCCGCCTTTGTCGCCGCCGCGTCCACCATGAGATACGTCCCCTTGCCGTAATTTGCCCGATATGGAGGAAGCGTAGCTATTTTGGGTCCCACGCACGGAGTATCCGAACCGCCGACTGATATACGTTCGAGTCCCGGAACCGGCCCCTTGCCGATGCGCCGATTCGTCGGATAGCTGTAAGGTCGCACTCGGCAACCGAGCGGAGCGCCTAGGCTCTCTAGATAGCGGACAACAATGCGACGGCTTCGACACGCGCCGAATGGCTGATCGACGCCACGCCGGGCTGATAGAGAGCGACTGCTTGATGAGGGAGGACGGGGTGACCCAGGTCGGCGAGGGTCCACGCGCGGCCGGGTCCGCTGCCGGAGCTCTGGGCGGGCTTGCGATCGGCGATGTGCTGGCCGAGCGCTACCGCCTCGAGGAGCACGTCAACGACGACAGCGCGGGCCGCCAGGTCTGGCGCGGGGTCGACATCGTGCTGCGCCGCCCGGTCGCACTGGTGCTGCGGACGCCGGGCGGAGCCGCTGCCGAGGAGATGCTCTCCGCGGCGGTCACCGCCAGCCGGGTCGTGCACGGCAACCTGATCGGCGTCTACGACGCGATCGACGAGGGCGAGCGGGCCTACGTCATCCGCGAGTGGATCGACGGCACCGCGCTGCGCGACCTGGTCGCCGAGGAGGGCCCGTTCGACGCCGAGCGCACCACCTCCGTGCTGCACGCGGTCGCCGACGCGGTGTCCGCGCTGCACGCCAGCGGGATGGCGCACGGCAACGTGCACCCCGGCACGGTCCTGGTCGCCGCCGACGGGCGGGTCGTGTTGGCAGACGCTCGCGTCGACTCGACCACGAGCAACGAGGCCGACGTGCGCAGCCTCGGCGCGCTGGCCTACTTCATGCTCACCGGCCACTGGCCGCGCGCCGAAGCGGGCCGCACGACAGCGCTGGCCGACGCCCGCCGCGACAGCACCGGCAGCCTGGTCGCGCCCCGCAACGTGCGCGCCGGCGTCCCCACCTACCTCGACGACCTCGTCATGGACCTGCTCGACCCGAAGCTGGCCCTGCCCACCGCGCAGGTGCTCACCGGCGAGCTGGCCCGCCTGGACACCGGCGAGCGGCTGCTCTTCGGCGGCAACGGCACCCTGCGGTTCGCCGACGAGAGCGCCGCGCCCGAGCCGGCCCCCCGGGCCGCCACCCCGCGCCTGATGGTCGCCGGCGGTGTCGCCCTGGCGCTGGTCGTCTCCGGTCTGGTGCTCGCCGTGCGGGCGCTCAACGCCGACGCGACCGAGCCGTCCACACTCCGGCCGACGCCCAACGTCACCGCGGAGGCCAGCGCCACCCCCGCGCCCCAGCCGCAGGCGATCAAGCTGCGCGCCGACCAGGTCCGCATCGTGGCCCCGGTCAAGGACCGCGACAACGAGAAGCAAGCGCCGAACATGGTCGACGGCAACCCGAAGACGCTGTGGCAGACGACCGGATACAAGTGGTCGAACTTCGGCAACACCACCAAGAAGGGCATCGGCATCCTGATCATGCTGGACAAGCCCCAGTTGGTGTCCAGCGTCACGCTCCAGCTCTCCGCCCCCGGCACGTCCGCCACCCTGCTGGGCGGCTCCGCCGCCGCGCCGGACTCCAGAGCGGGCGACAAGACCATCGTCGACACCTATCAGCAGGTCGCCGGCTCGCAGGCCTTCGGCAAGGACTCGGGCACCACCATCGTGTTCTCCACCGACGCCTCCACGCAGTACCAGTACCTGCTGGTCTGGATCACCGACCTGCCGCGCGACCCCGGCGAGTCGGACTACCCCTACCGTGTCGGCGTGCAGGAGATCGCGGTAGAGGTGCAGTGACCGGGCAGGACCCCCGAACGGACGAGGAGCTGCTGGCGGCCCATGCCGCCGGCGAGCCCGAAGCCTTCGGGGTGCTGTTCCGCCGTCACCGCGACCGGCTCTGGGCGGTCGCCCTGCGCACCACCAACGACCGTGAAGACGCCGCCGACGCACTGCAGGAGGCGATGCTGTCGGCGCACCGCGCCGCGGCCCGCTTCCGCGGCGAGGCGGCGGTCACCACCTGGCTGCACCGCATCGTCGTGAACGCGTGCGTCGACCGGCTGCGCCGCCGCCAGGCGCACCTGACCGTGCCGCTGCCCGGCCAGGCCGGCGCGGACGACGACGACCGGCACACCCCTGCCCGCAACGAGCCGGCCGCACCCAGCACCGACCACGACACCGCGATGGTGGTCCGGTCCGCGCTGGCTGAGCTGCCATATGACCAGCGCGCCGCCCTGGTGCTGGTGGACCTGCAGGGCTACTCGGTGGCCGAGGTCGCGCAGCTGATGGGAGTGGCCGAGGGCACCATCAAGAGCCGCTGCTCACGGGGCCGGGCCCGGCTCGCTGTGATGTTGGGACACCTGCGCAACCTCGGCGACTCCCCTGACGTCGGAGGGACACGAGCACAGGACGTCACACCGGGAGGGGGGCTCTGATGAGCGCAGTTGATCTCGACTTGCTGGCCGACTACGTCGGCGGTGCGCTGGACGGCACCCCGGAGCACCAGCGCGTCGCACGGCTCGTCGCCGACGATCCCGACTGGCGCTCCGCCGCCGCCGACCTGACGACCGCACTGGCCCTCGTCAACGCGGACCTGACGGCCCTCGGGGCGGCCCCGGAGCCGATGCCCGACGACATCGCCGCACGTTTCGACGCCCTGCTGGCGTCTCCGGAGTTCACCGCGTCCCGGCCTGTCCCGCCGCGCCCCGCGGTGGGGGAGCGCACGCTGAACCGGGACGCTCCCCGTTCCCGGGCCGCCCGCCGCGGCTGGCGACGCTGGGCCACCCCGGTCGTGGTAGCCGCGAGTGTGCTCGCGCTGGCGGGCATCGTGCTGCCGCTCGGCCCCCTCGCCACGTCGCAGCAGGACGCGGGTGCCGGCCTCACCGCGGAGAACGCTCCCGCCATCGCCGTGGCCCCTGATGGCGGCGTGCCGACCACCGCCAGCGGCACGGACTACCGCCGCGAGATGCTGGCCAGCGGGAGCATGTCGCAGAAGACCACACCCAGCTCCGAGGCCGCGCGGACGTTCGACGGCAGCGAGATGGCCGCCGCGACCGACCTGAATCGGCTGGGCGGCTCCGGCGAGGCGCTGGCGACCTGCTTCGCGGCGATCAGCACGGTGCTGCCGGGCACGGTCACGGGCGCCGACTTCGCCCGCTTCGAGGGGCGTCCCGCGCTCATCGTGACGGTCGACACGGCCACCGGCGGCTGGTGGTTCGTGGCTGGTCCGCAGTGTGGCCAGACCGGTCCCGACGAGCTGTTCCGCGCGCCCCGCAACTAGACACAGTGAGCTGACCCACCGCTGGGGCCGTAATGGAACATCCGCTCCGTACGATGGCGTTTCAGCCAGCGACAAGTACGGCGCGAACAGTTCGTGTCGACCCAAGGGAGCGCGTCTCGTGGAGAACGTCCGAAACCTGATCATTGTCGGCTCGGGTCCGGCCGGGTACACCGCCGCCGTCTACGCTGCTCGGGCCAACTTGAAGCCCCTGCTCATCGAGGGCGTCGAGTATGGCGGAGCGCTGATGACCACCACCGAGGTGGAGAACTTCCCCGGCTTCCCGGACGGGGTCATGGGTCCCGAGCTGATGGACCAGATGCGCAAGCAGGCCGAGCGCTTCGGCACCGAGTTCATCTCCGACAACGCCACCCGCGTCGAGCTGTCCGGCGACGTCAAGAGCGTATGGATCGGCGACCAGGAGTACCGGGCCCGTGCCGTCATCCTCACCACCGGTTCGGCCTGGCGGCCGCTGGGCGTGCCGGGTGAGCAGGAGCTGCTCGGCCGCGGCGTGTCCTCCTGCGCCACCTGTGACGGCTTCTTCTTCAAGGGCCAGCGCATCGTGGTCGTCGGCGGCGGCGACTCGGCGATGGAGGAGGCGACGTTCCTCACCCGCTTCGCCGAGCACGTCACGATCATCCACCGCCGCGACGAGTTCCGCGCCAGCAAGATCATGGCGGAGCGCGCGCTGTCCAACGAGAAGATCTCGGTCGAGTGGAACACCGTGATCGACGAGGTCCTCGGCACCGACGGCAAGGTCTCCGGCATCCGCGTGCACAACGTGATCACCGGTGAGTCCCGCGAGCTGGCGGTGACCGGCGTGTTCGTCGCCATCGGCCACGACCCGCGCAGCGACATGTTCCGCGGCCAGGTCGAGCTGGACGACGAGGGTTACGTGAAGGTCGACGCGCCGAGCACCCGTACCGACATCCCGGGTGTCTTCGCCGCCGGCGACCTGGTCGACCACACCTACCGCCAGGCCATCACCGCGGCCGGCACGGGCTGTACGGCGGCGCTGGACGCGGAGCGGTTCTTGGCCCATTAGGGCCAAGAACAGAAAGCACAGTCTCGCCCACCAGTGAGTGAAGCCGCGGCCTGGGCCACGCTGATCACGCGAGACAGCAGACGGAAAGATCTGAGATAGGAGAGACCCGAATGGGATCCGCGAAGGCGGTCACCGACGCGACGTTCGTCAGTGACGTACTGCAGTCCGACAAGCCGGTACTGGTGGACTTCTGGGCCGAGTGGTGCCAGCCGTGCCGCAAGGTGGCACCCGTGCTGGAAGAGATCGCCGGCGAGATGGCCGACCAGGTCACCATCGTCAAGCTGGACATCGACGCCAACCCGGAGACCGCGCGGGCCTACCGCGTCATGTCGGTGCCGACGCTGACCGTGTTCAAGGGCGGGCGGCCGGTGCAGTCGGTCGCGGGCGCCAAGCCCAAGGGCGACATCCTCCGGCTCATCCAGACGGCACTCTGACTCTGCACCACCCCGTGGGGCCTTCGAGCTGCGGCTCGGGGCCCCACGGGTTTGTCCGGCCGCCGGCCGTGGAACATGGTCATGGTCCGGCGGGCCGCGTACGGACGGCGCGTCGGAACGACTACAGGTTCGAGATCCCTACCGGCCCGCGCGGCGCGATAGGCTCCGGTGGCATTTGTGAGGTTTACCAGGAGGTCCGCTGTGCGAGCCATCAAGCGCGGTGAGCGCGGCCCGGCCGTCACCGAGATCCGGTCGATCCTGGTCGCGCTGGGGCTGCTGGAGGCCCCGGCCGACCCGGCCGAGGCGGACCACTTCAACCCGGCCACGGAACGGGCCGTGCGCGCGTTCCAGCAGGACCGTGGGCTGTCGGTGGACGGCGAGGTGGGCGCGGAGACGTGGCGCGCCCTGGACGCCGCCCGGTGGACCCTGGGCGCCCGCACGCTCTACTTCAGCGTCTCCGACCCGCTGCGCGGCGACGACGTACGCCAGCTGCAGGAGCGGCTGCTGGAGATGGGCTACGACGTCGGGCGCACCGACGGCGTGTACGGGCCGCGTACCGCGCGGGGCCTGTCAGCCTTCCAGCGCGAGATGGGCCTCACTCCCGACGGCACCTGCGGCCCGCAGACCCTGCACATGCTGCGGCGGCTGGGGCGCAAGGTGGTCGGCGGCTCCCCGCTGAAACTGCGCGAGGAGGTGACCTTCCGGCAGACCGGGCCAAGCCTGGTCGGGCGGCAGATCATCGTCGACCCGGGGCACGGCGGCTCCGACCCGGGCGTGGTCGTGCCGGACGGCCCGCTGCGCTGGACCGAGTCCGACCTGGCGTATGACCTCGCCACCCGACTGGAGGGCAGGCTCGCCGCGGCCGGCATGCGGGTGCACCTGACCCGCGGCCCGCTGCCGATCGAAGCGCCCAGCGACCTGGACCGCGCGCAACTGGCCAACGACCTGGCCGCGGACCTGCTGATCTCGCTGCACATCGACGGCCACCACAACCCGCAGGCCGACGGAGTCGCCACCTACCACTACGGCACCTCGAACGGCGTCACCTCGACGATGGGGGAGCGGCTGGCCGGCCTGGTCCAGCGGGAGATCGTGGCGCGCACCGGGTTGCGCAACTGCCACACCCACGCCAAGACCTGGGAGCTGCTGCGCTACACGCGCATGCCCGCGGTACGCGTAGACGTCGGTTACCTGACCTCCCAGAGGGACCGCGCGCAACTGATCGACCCGATGTTCCGCGAGCGCGTGGTGGAGGCGATCGTCGCCGCCGTGCAGCGGATGTACTACCCGGTCGAGATCGACGTGAAGACCGGCACCATCGACGTGAGCGCGCTGCGCCTGGCCCTGCCGAGCACCTGAGCATGCCGACCACCCCCACCGCCGCCGAGGCTCTCCGGTACGCCGACCGGATGCTGTCCGAGGTCACCGCCGCTCTGCTGTACCGCGACCAGCTGCGCTACCGCGTGGACTGCGAGCAGGTGTACAGCAGCACCCTCGATTCCCAGGCCGTCGACGCGGCCGTTTCCCGCGCACTCGGACAAGCGGTGCAGCACGCCTGGAACCGCAACTGGCGGCCCATCGAGCTGGACCACACCCTGGGCCGCTTCGCCGCCCGCGTCAAAGCCCCGAAGGCCGCTGCGGTCTGGATGGCGCGGCTGCTCGCCGACGTGCTCGCCGCCCGGACGCAGGCCCACGACCCGGCCACGGTCGACGAGCGCTGGGCGGCCGAACTGGCGGCACTGGACGCGACCGTGTGGTGGACCGCCGACACGGAACACCTCGCCCGGTTCGGCGAGCGGCACGGCCTCGACCGGCTGAAGGTGCTCGGTGGCGCGTTCGAGCTGATGCGCTGGCTCTACCAGGAACTGCCGCCGCTGGAGCCGGCCGGACACGCGCCCGGTTCGCCCATCCCGCCTCGTCGGAACGCATCCGGGTCGACAAACAGCGCCGACCAGCGCATGCTCGATCGAATCCGGGCATTGCTGGCGAAAGCGGAATCGACCGGTTTTCCCGAGGAGGCCGAGGCGTTCACCGCCAAGGCGCAGCAGCTGATGGCCCGGCACAGCATCGACCACGCGCTCGTCGACGCGGCGGCGGGCGCGAGCGACGGCCCGACCAATCGGCGCATCGTCATCGCCAATCCCTACGAGGGACCGAAGGCGATGCTGCTGCAGGTCGTCGCCGACGCCAACCGCTGCCGCGCACTGAACTTCAAGGACCTCGGCCTGAGCACCATCGTCGGCTTCGAACCCGACCTCGACGCCGTGGAACTGCTCTACACCTCGCTCCTGGTGCAGGCCGTGCACGCGATGACCGCGGCCAACCCCAGGGCCGACCGGTACGGCCGCAACGACGTGCGCTCGTTCCGGCAGGCGTTCCTCAGCGCGTACGCCGCCCGCATCGGCGAGCGGCTCGCCGAGGTCCGCGAAGAAGTCGACGCCGAACTGTCCGCCGGCACCGATCTGGTGCCCGTGCTCGCGGCCCGGAACGAGGCCGTGGACACGGCGTTCGAAGAGCTGTTCCCGCACCGGGTCAGCCGGACCGCCCGGGTGGTCAACGCCGCGGGCTGGGCCTCCGGCCGGGCCGCCGCGGACCGCGCGGAGTTGGCGGTCCGCCCGCGGCTGCCGGAGCCCGGCGTGCGCTGACGCGCCGGTCCGCAGCACCACTCAGTTGGTGGTGCTGCGCACCGCCGGCCGCACTCCCGGCCGCAGCAGTTCCGGGCTCATCGAGCCGAGCAGTTTCTCCAGCGCGTACTCCACGTCTGACTTCCACGACAGCGCGGTCCGCAGCTCCATGCGCAGCCGGGGGAAGCGCGGGTGCGGGCGCACCGTCTTGAAGCCCACAGCGAGGAAGAAGTCGGCCGGCGCGAGGCAGCTGAACTGCCGCGTGTCCTCGTCGTCGGAGTGCTCGCCGAACTTGGCGTCGCCGAACGCCTCGATGGCGCGGATGCCACGCTTGGTGAGGTCGCGGGCCACCGACTGGATCAGCACCCGGCCCAGCCCGCCGCCCGCGAACGCGGCCACCACGTGCGCCGTCATCAACTGCACGGCGTCGGGGGAGACCGGAGAGGTGGGGAAGGCGTTGCCGCGGGGAACGTACATCGGCGGCGCGTAGAGCACGAACGCGGCGGGCATCCCGTCGACGTAAGCGATCTTGCCGCAGGAGCCCCACTCCAGCAGGGTCTGCGAGACCCAGGCCTCCTTCTCCAGACCAGGGTCGCCGTTGGCACAGGCCCGCTCGCCGGAAACGGGATCAAGCTCCCAGAACACGCAGTTGCGACATCCCTTCGGCAGGTCCTCCAGGGTGTCCAGCGTCAGATTCACCACTCTGCGTGACATGAGCAGCTCCGTGCTCTTACCGCGGCGGAGCCGCGTGCGCCGAAAATTGGCCCGCCACCGAGCCAACCCATTGACTTTACGCCCGATTACGGCCTTCCTGCACCCTATCCCGTTGGATGGATTCGACCGAATGTCGGTTCAAGACCCACATGACCCAGCGTACGATTCGATGACCAACTGTTTGTCCAGCCGGGGAGGGACCGTGGCGGAGACGGGCACGACGCTCGACGACTACACCGATCGGTACGCGCAGCGCATCATCGGGATGACCGCCTCGGAGATTCGAGCTCTCTTCGCCGTGGCGAACCGCCCCGAGGTGGTGTCACTCGCCGGGGGTATGCCGTACATCTCCGCGCTGCCGCTCGACGCGGTCGGCGAGGTCATCGGCGAACTCGTCGCCAAGCAGGGCGCCAGCGCGCTGCAGTACGGCCTCGGCCAGGGCATGCCCGAGTTGCGTGAGCAGATCTGCGCCCTGATGGCCGACGTCGGCATCGACGCCTCGGTCGGCGCGTCGCCCGACGACGTCGTCGTCACCATCGGCGGCCAGCAGGCCCTCGACCTGATCGCGCGGCTGTTCCTCGACCCCGGCGACGTCGTGCTCGCGGAAGGCCCCACCTACGTCGGCGCGCTCGGCGTCTTCCAGGCGGCGCAGGCCCAGGTCGTGCACGTGCCGATGGACCACGACGGCCTCATCCCGGCCGCGTTGGAGATCGCGATCGAGGAGCAGCGCCGGCTCGGCCGCCGCGTCAAGTTCCTCTACACGATCCCGACCTACCAGAACCCCGCCGGCGTCACCCTGTCCGAGGAGCGCCGCGAGCAGGTGCTCGACATCTGCGAGCGGGCCGGGCTGCTGGTCATCGAGGACGACCCGTACGGCCGCCTCGGCTTCGAGGGCGAGGCGCCGCGGCCGCTGCGCGCCCGCCGCCGCGACGGGGTCTTCTACCTGAGCACCTTCTCCAAGACCTTTGCGCCGGGCCTGCGGGTGGGCTGGATCCTCGCCCCCCACGCGGTACGCGACAAGCTGGTGATCGCCACCGAGGCGAACATCCTGTGCCCGAGCAACTTCGCCCAGTCCGTGGTGAGCACCTACCTGTCCACCATGCCGTGGCGCCAGCAGCTCAAGACGTATCAGCAGATCTACGCCGAGCGCCGCGACGCGCTGCTGACCGCGCTGTCCGACCTGATGCCCGAGGGCACCACCTGGACCCACCCGGCGGGCGGCCTGTTCGTCTGGGCGACCCTGCCCGCCGGCCTCAACTCCAAGGCCATGGTGCCCCGTGCCATCGCCGCGCGCGTCGCGTACGTGCCCGGCACCGGCTTCTACGCCGACGGCACCGGTCAGCAGCACCTGCGGCTGAACTTCTCGTTCCCGCCGCCGGAGCGCATCCGGGAGGGTGTGCGTCGCCTCGCCGGAGTGGTCGAGCAGGAGCTGGCCACGCGGGCCGTGTTCGGCGACACCGGCCCCCTGGACGCGGTGACCGAGCTGCCGCGGCCCGGCGCGCATGCGCCCGGTCCCGACTTGGCATGATTCGAGGGTGACCGCACCGTCCGCTTCGCCTGCCGTCCGAGCCGATCTCCGCTGCCTGGTGCTGGCGGGCGGCCTTTCCTACGAGCGTGACGTCTCGCTGCGATCGGGCCGCCGGGTGCTGGACGCCCTGCGCGCCGTCGGCGTCGAGGCGGACATGCTCGACGCCGACGTGGCCCTGCTGCCCGCGCTGAAGTCCGATCCGCCGGACGCCGTGTTCATCGCCCTGCACGGCTCCACCGGCGAGGACGGCTCCCTGCGCGGCGTGCTCGACCTGTGCGGCGTGCCCTACGTCGGGCCCGACGCCCGCTCGGCCCGGCTCGCCTGGGACAAGCCCTCCGCGAAAGCGGTCTTCGTCGAGTACGGCATCCCCACCCCGGAATGGGTCGCGCTGCCGCACGACCGCTTCTCCGAACTCGGCGCCGTCGCCGTGCTGGAGCGCATCGTGGACCGTCTCGGCCTGCCCCTGATGGTCAAACCCGCCCAGGGCGGCTCCGGGCTAGGCGCCGCGGTGGTCCGGGACGCCTCCGCGCTGCCGGCCGCGATGGTCGGGTGCTTCGCGTACGATCAGACCGCCCTCGTGGAGCGCTATGTCGAAGGCGTGGACGTGGCGGTCTCCATTCTCGACCTCGGCGAGGGGCCGTTCGCGCTGCCGCCCGTCGAGATCGTGCCCAGCAACGGCGTGTACGACTACGCGGCCCGATACACAGCCGGCCTCACCACCTGGCATGCGCCGGCCCGGCTGTCGGCGGACACGAGCGCACAGGTGGTCAAGACGGCGCTGGCCGCACACCAGGCACTGGGCCTGCGTGACATGTCCCGGGTCGACCTGATCGTGGCTCCGGCGGGAGAGTGCACCGTCCTGGAGGTCAACGTCTCACCGGGCATGACCGAGACCTCCCTGCTACCGATGGCGGTGCAGGCCGGCGGACTCGACCTCGGAGAGGTGATCGCCCGCCTGGTCATGCAGGCCGCCGCCCGCCCCGCCGGCTGACCGGCACGGCTGAACAGCGAAGCGCCCAGGTTCCCACAGGAACCTGGGCGCTTCGCGTTATGTCGCCGGCTTGCGGCGCCTGCCGCTCGCCGCCGGGCTGGGCCTCACTCGCTCGGGTCCGTGTGACTACCACTCGTGCCACGGGCCGAGACGCGCCGTGTCCATCGGCGCGGAACCGTGGAACCCGTGCCAGCGAGCTGCCTCACGCGGGCCCGTCAGGAGTCGGTCAGTTTCGCCGGCGCCTGCCAGTCGATGCGTGGCGGCTGCGCCAGCGGCGTGCCGCCGAACTCCGCCAGCCACGCCGCGACGTGGGCCAGACTCTCCCGCCACTGGTCCTCGGGGATCGGCGGCAGGATGTCATCCCACAGCGGCAGGAACGTGCCGCGCAGTTGCAGCTGCCCGACCGGGCGAGCCATGAACCACACGTGGAGGTGTGCGGCCCCGTCGCCCCACCGGTAGACGTGGACCCGGGCCACCTTGTCCAGCGAACGGATGGCCCGCTCAAGCCGCACCGTCATGACGCCGAGTTCGGCGGCCAGCAGGTTCGGCAGGTCGCCCAGATCGAGGTGGGACCGTGGCTCCAGCATCAGCACCATCGGTAGACCCGTGGGCCGGTCCATGGTGCGTACGCGCCAGCGCTCGTTCACCCAGATGTAGGCATCGTCGGGTGCGGTGCACGCCGTGCAGTCAGCCGAGTCCTCACCCTTGCGGGACGGCTCGGTCTCTACCGGCGGGTCAAGATGCTTGATCTTGAAGTCGCCCTCGAACGGAAACGAGGGCCACGCAGTGAAGCCGGGAAGGGGCATGGGGGTATCGGCCACCTGCAGAATCTAGCCCAGCCAGGCGGTCCTGTCTCCCCCCGGCTGTGGATTCCCGAGCGCCGGTTTCACGTGAAACCACAGCCCACAGGGTGCCTGTGGATAACTTTGTGGATAGGTTGGGACCGCCCTGTGGAATGTGGCATCGTGACCTCGGTTACGCCATGAGTGCGCAGAGCGACGGCACGTCTGTTTACGTGCTGATCCCGTTGGCAGCACTCGGATCCGACACGTTCGTCGCGGTGGTTTCACGTGAAACATGACCTGTGGATAACTGGCGTCCGGCTGTGGAAAGAGGACAGTCCAAGGCTGTGGACAGCGGATACGTGACCTTCCTCGCACTTCGGCGGGGCAGTGGAGATCGTTGACCTTGGGCATGCGGGTTGTGGATAACTCCGATGACCTGTGTACGGACAATCTGGCTGTCCCAGCGTCGCCCAGGTGGGCTGGTGGTGGCCGATCGACTGGCAGGGGCCGGGGGTGGCGCCGACTTGTCCTCCGGGTGCCCGAGGTTCAGGGAGCTCGTCACGGGCACCAGCCGCGCTAGGGCTGGCTAACGGCGTCGCGGGTCGCGGGTGGCTGGCACCAGTGCCGTGCATCCCAGCTCGGCTCGGGCACGCCTTCGGATCCCTGGGCATGATCCGTAGGTCGAGATCTGGTGAGGGATCCACCGGTTGCCAACCACGTGAGGCCTGGCTCGCTCGGCCGGTTTCGGTGGCCAAGCGCGGACGGCCTGAGTTCGGCCCGCCGTGCACCAGACGAAGTCGAGGTAGCACCGAGCCACGAACTGGAAGCCCAGTGGCCGCCAATGCCGACCTGGTGTGCCCGGGATCGCGGGGGGGGGAGTCCGGGATCGCGGGGGGAGTCCGGGATCGCGGGGGGGAGTCCGGGATCGCGGGGGGAGTCCGGGAGGTCGGCGGAGTCCGGGAGGTCGGCGGAGCCGTCGGCCGGCTCGGCGACCTAGGCTACGGTCTCTGATGTCCTGCACGGGTCGGCAGCTCGGTCGCGTGGCATGACGGTGCCAGAAGTCATCTGTCCGCGTCGGCTAGGCGGGTCAGCGAACCGAACTCCTGGACGCAGCACATCCACCGAGAACTCGGCCCGTTATCCATGGCGACATGTTCTCTTAAGGTCTGTGTGCGGCTGGCGCTGGAGCAGCGGCCAACAGGCGGACGCCTCCAACGCCACCGCGACTCCGTGGGGGAGTGTGACTCGCGATCGGGTGCCAGACCCGTCGCCAGCGCTCGGTGCCGCGGTGACGCAGCAAAGACTGCAGAGCCGCGGTGAAGGCACTGGCAGACTTGTGCATTGCCTTCACCGCGACTTGGCTCGGTAGACCAACTGCCAGCTGTCCCGGCTCGGACGTTCGGTGCAGCCGCGATCAAGTTCCGGCACTGATCCAGATGCCGTGCAAGCTGACCACGTCATCGGCTGCTGGTGACGGCTGCTTGTGCTCGGCACTCAACAGTTGATCTGATATCGGCGGCTCGCCACCCTGATCCGGATGTGCGTTTGGTCAGATCGGTTAGGCAACGGGCCCTGTCCTCACCGCCTCGGTGCCAGCGGGACGGAATGGCTGAAGCGTGGCTGCCCCCGAACCACCACGACACCCGTCGCATGCTTGTCCACCCACCGCAGCCCGTCGCCAATTTCCGCACCGTGTCCGACCGGTGGCGACCCGTACCGCCACCAAACGGCGGTCCTTCCGGCCGACGCTGTCATCGTGGTTTCACGTGAAACCGCGTACAGGAGACCCCTTCGGCCGGGTCGCTTCTTCGCCCCTGCACCTCGTGCTGCGCGTGGATTCTCATCTCACGCGTCGGCTGTTCCCAGGACCGGCACCTTGCTGCTGCCCGTAGCCGGCGCCCTGCTGGCCGTACAGCTCGCCGTACCAGCAAGGGCGGCCGCAACCGCAGAGGCTCCGTGAAGTCGGCCGGGAGCAAGCCGGCTCACTGCTGCTGACCCGAATCGAAGTTGGATCAGCGACAGAGCCGGACCCAGCGGAGTTCCTGCCCTGGGCGCAGCGCGACGGCCACCGCGGCGGGAACTGGGCAACTTCACTGCCGGCATCGTCAATCAGGCACCCTCGCCATGGCAGCAACCTATCTGTTCAGGAGCGTGACAACCGGAGCTCCGGTCCTCGGTAGCTCAGTCTTGACCGCAGAGGGTCCATCGGTCACCACTGCGGCGGATCCCACGGGGTTCACCGATGGACCCGGATCGTCAAGGCTCCCGGCGGGCTCGGCAACCGGTGCCGAGTCCGCCACGACCACTGGACGCCCGAATCCGCGGGACCGCGAGAGGTGTGAAATCTCGTTCCGTCGGTCCGCCGAACGGTGGTGGTCTCACCCTGACGGCAGACGCATGGAGGCACCGGGACCATCAGCCCTACCGCAACACGACCAGGCCTGCTGTCACCATCAGGTCTCCCGGCACCACCAGGCCTGCCAGCAGGCATGGTCTCCCAGCTCGCAAGGTCTACCGAAACCTGAGAGTGTCAGGTCTCATCGGAGGTCGGGGACGCGGCTTCACTCGTAACCTCCGAGACCCCTGGCATCTCTGCCATCTCTGGGACCTCCGAGACTGATGTTCGCTGACGCACCAGAGCGTCGAAAACGCCGAGTCCGACGTGCGCTGGCTGGACTGTCGAAGGTCGTTGCGTCCATCAGCCGAACCAGTGGCTCGGTCCACGACGGGTGCATCAACGGGCGAGGTGGGCCTCTCTGGCAACGCGGCCGGACGACCCCACCAACCCGACAACGCCCGGCCCTAACCCACGTTCGACTGGAGTCCTGGACGGCTGCGCGCCAACCAAGCGCTGTGCCCGCGCAACGAAGTTGGGCGACCCGGCGACCTCGCCGAGTTGGCAAGGCGTACCCGCACCCACCCCAATCCAGGGAGAGCCCGCCATGCCCGCAGTTGTTGACCGCCGGCGGCCATCAGCCATCCACCAACACGCCGACCCGCCCACGTATCCTCGCTAGCAAAGCCCTCGGGGGACTCCAGGCGCCAGAACTTCGCGCGAATCGCCGGCGTACGTCGCCGACCCCTTGGGTTCCACGGGGCAAGGGCGGCCATGCGCGGGCGGCTCGGACCGCGGTGGCCACCCAGCGCTTCGCCGAATGCTTCTGCCTATGGGCGCTTGCCTCGACTGCGTGCGCCGCTTTGAGGCGAGCCAGCCTCCCGTCGGCCATCGCCGAACGCCATCCCGACGCCAACTCGGTGTGAGTCAACACCGGCCGTGTCGGCGCGGATCCGCTCGCCGGGCTGGAAGCGGAGACAGAACCACTCATGCGATCGCCGCGACGCACGGCTCCCATGCGCGACCGTGAACGGCCGGCGACCACGAGCAGAGCGCGTGTGACGCGAAACGGGATGACGACGCGGTGGCCGGTAGGGGCGATCCGACACGGACTTACGCGATGAAGGCTACTCCTGTGCGAACCACGAATCGCCCAATTGCACGCACCGTCCCAGCAATCCCGAACCACGCGACACCCCTGTTGCGGAAGGGAAAGCGCACCCGACGGTGCCCACGCATCTACGAGCCTCCGAACGTTGCCATCCAGATGACGCGCCGACCTACCTCAACACGGCACCGGTTGTCGCGCTGAGCCCCGCGCAGAACCGCAGACGACAAGCGAACAGGTGATGTATTTCAACCAGCCGAGCTGGAACTCCGGACCCACACCAACATGTGTCTTCCAGCGCAGCCACGCTCTGAGGGCACATCGCCTCCGTATGCTCGACTGGCCGGTCGCCCGTCGGCACACGCGTTGGCCGACGTCGCAGGAAGTCCTGTAGCACGTCTCCGCAGAAGTCCAACCACAGCCATGAACGCGATCATCGTGTTTCACGTGAAACACTGCGCCCGTCGACACCATCGCGCGTACCGACCGATCAGAACCCGGTCCGACCATCACTCACCTGCTCGCACGGGTACCCGTCGCATCACAGCTTCCAGAGCCCCTGGGCGATCCCACCTACATGCCGGACGCGACGGTCCGACTCACGCAGGATGCGTTCTAGGGGGAGCCTCACCGCACGGATAGACAGCCGGGGGAGCGCACTGCCACCTTGCGAAATGACGCCGCGAAGAGACCCGTGCTACGGCGATGAACCGGGCATCGTCTGACTCGAGCACGTTTGGTTTCGGCTCACCCCGCTGCGGACACCTACGGGGGAACTGCGACGCGGTCGCCGGTCAGCGGCTAACCCTTCGGTGATGTCGGTTCTGCGTGCAGGTCGACAGGCGGGCTCTGCGGCTGGGACCAGGCGTGCGCTGACCGATGTAGGTCTCCCTCCCGATGGCGTACCACTCGGCGGGCGAGGTGGCCCAGGACGTTTGTGCAAGGCAACGCGGTCTAGGCGGTGCAGCACTCGGCCGCGCACCACATCGAGATGCCGGACGCTGATAGCGCCCGGCAGGGGATCACGGGCGCTGCAACTGCGGGAGGGTCCGCCTGGACGTGGCTGAGACGAGCCCCGACGTCGAAGCATCCGCTCAGCACGGGCGACCCTGCGGGGAGAGTCATCGGCAGTAGCTGGAGCGCGGCAAACCCCACCAGCGTTGACGAACGCCGCATCAAATCTCACTAGGGCAGGCACACCCGTCGGCCGACCGGCAGTGATTGGTCGTGCATCGACTGCCTCCCCGCACAGGTCCGCATGGCAGTATGTGCCGCCCCTACGCCGAGCTGGGTAGTACAAATTCCGCCGGCGGGAGAGGCACACGTCGGCAGGCAACTGACACTGGATGCGCCGCGGAACCCATCCAGCCGATGTGGGCCACCAGTTGGTGAAGGCAGGCCCATGGCGGCCGACGCCGTGCCCGGTCGCACACCCGGCTGGGCGACTGCGTCTCCGCTCACACGCAGTGCGGCTGCGGACTTTCCTCTGCGGCCGATCCGAACCTTCACTCGCCGGCGGCTTCCCACCCGGTGCCTTCCCCCACCGGTAGCACAGTGAACTCCCCGGTGAGCCGCAAGGAGCACATGCGATCCTCCACCGCCCGTCCAGTAGCAATGGCCAGCTCTCCACCATCTCGTGGTTCCATCAGTCCCGCCTGGGTCGACCGCAATCCCTCTGCGGGCGGGGAGAGGTCGCAGCCACTGTCACTGCTGCCTGGCTCTGCATAACAAGCCCACCCTTCGTCACCGCTCTACGGCACCACCGGGACTGGTGACATCTCAGTCGGCCGCCGATCGAACCGGAGCAGCGGCAGCCGTGGCCCTGATCGCGACGCCAACAGGCACTGCGAGCTGACGCGAACGCCGGGTCTTGCCAAGGCAAAACTGCCCTTGTGCGTGCCCGTGCCCGTACGTCCCAACCACCCGAGCGGATCCAAGTGCGGCGCTGCACGGCGAGAGCCTGGGCACCCCCGAGACACGTCGCCGGTGGAGGCACTTCGTGCCGTCAGCTCATGCGTTGCCGGTCCCTCCCGACGGAAGCCCGGCGGAAGGCCTCCAGCATGGACGCTACGGAGCAGGCCCGCTCGGATCGTTCCCACGATCGGATCCTCAGCACCGGCCGACATGCCCCTCGACCACAGCAACGCGTGCTGGGCGGCGATCGCAAGGTTTCACGTGAAACAAAAAGATCGCTGGCACGCCTGATCCACGCTCTTCCGAAGCCATGGACGCCGGCCCGGGCTGGATGTTCTGTCTCGTGAGGTTGAGTACGCCACCGGCGGACGGCAAACCGGCCAGCGCGGTGTATCCGCGGTGCTGGTCGTAGGAGTGCAGCCAGGGACAGAACACTTGACGGCGTTCGGCCTCTGAACGGGTACAGCGGGGAGTAGGCCCATTCGTCGAACATGGTGCGGTTGAAGCGTTCGAACGAAGGGCAGCAGGGCCAGACTTTGCCCGGGTCAGACCCGCGCAGCACGGCACTACGACTCACGGACCTTGCCGTCGGCCTGGGGGCGGTAGCTACGGGTGCATTCATGGTGATCCCGGAGGCGGCGAGTGCGTCACGCCGGAGGAGTGACCGGGGAGGCTGGGCAGACCAGTACAACCTCCGGAAGCGCCAAGATTTAGCCGCCGTCCCCTACACCTCTGGCGGTGTAGACCTGGCCGGCGTCGACGTCCACGGTCACCGAGCTGCGCCTGGCGCACGACCACCACTTGCCTCGCCGCGCACCGGGGCAAGGCCTTCGAAAGTGCGATGGGCACGTGGGTCAGACAGCCTGACGTGACGCCATTCGGTCCGCTGGCCTCGATCCATCGCGTCAGCGGTCAGGCCGGCCGGTAGGACAGGCCCGACAGTCGGCGACATCCGGGAGGTACCAAGGGACGCCAACTCGGCAACCGGAAGGCGACTGGTGACGCGAGCAGCTGCAGGAAAGGAACGGCACCTCGTCGGCGCCTCCCACTCGAAACCGAAGCCAGCCGCGCGCTCTGCCGCCGCTGCTCGGAAGCACGCGCCATCTCGGAGATACCACCAAGGCCGGTGGCTACAACCTGGTCGGTCCGAGCAAGCAGCTTCGGCAAGACGGCCCGTCGTGCGCTACCAATCCCTACAGAACGGGGCTCTCACATCAGGCTCACCGCCCGCCATGGATCTGCTACGAGGGCACATCAGAGCCGACAATGCTGTCGTTGTCGCCGGAGACGGCCAGCGGTGTGGCAGCAGAGCGCACCTACAGCGGCCCTGGCGTGTCGCACTGATTCGGCCCGAGTTTGTCTGCTGAGGAGAAGGTTCAGCACCGGCTGCTGAGGGCGGCCCTGCATCCACCGCACGGCGACGACCCTATGCCCACCGCTCTCAACTCGGCACCGGCGGCACGCTCAAGGACGGCCACAGCGCCCACAGGGGAGTGTCGGTGCAACCGTGCCTTACTGGAACACCAGACCTGCTACGCGGCAGCGGATCTTTTGGTTTCACGTGAAACATCAACGCCGCAGCCTCGTGCTCTTCTCAGCCACCCACCGTGTGCAACAAGCGCCGCAGACAGCATCCGTGCGGAAGAGGGCTCGCACGGCACTCCAGGTGAGGCCTTTCGGGGAGAGGTGGCGAATCAAGTCGCCGACGATTGCCGTTCCAGTGAGCCGAAGGCCGGTCCGCGCGTGCCGCCGCCCGGGCCTGCCGAGCGCCACGCCCACCACCCGCGACCTCGCAGAGCCGAAGCCACCGTTCCGCGATTCCGCATCTGCCGAGGAACACCACCTCCACTCTCGCGGTAGGCACCAACGGTTCTCGCCACCGGCTACGCCGCGCAGCGCACCCACTCGGTTCTCACCCCACTGTTCAGCGCGGACCGTCAGACGCTCCGACGTCGAGCGCAACAACCGCAGACTTGCACGGTCTGCTCACACCATCGTGCAGACCCTGATCGGTAAGACCAATTCGCCAGACCCCGCACCGATACCATCGGCGAGCCCAGCGCCGGATGGCGCCAACGACCGATCTGGCCGGTCAATCCATGGGCCCTTTCGAAGGTGACGCAAGCGAACCACGGGCTGGACTCACGGATCCCTCAACCGATGCGGCACACCTGCCCACCGGGCCGATCCTGTCAACGCCGTCGACCAGCTTCCGTCAGCCTCATCCCGAAGCCCAATTCGCAGGCCCTAGGACCAGCCCATCCCGCGCCCAGGATTGAGCTTCAGGCCCGACCAGTCACCCGGGAAAACCGTGGTCCGACAGGCTTGGTCCGCAAGTTCTGTCGAACGCCAGTCAGGCACACCGTCAGCCCAGGGGGCACCATCGGACCCAGTCCTGCCGCCGCGGTCGCCATCTCCGGCTCCGGCCGGTCCGGCTGCCAGAGTTCGGCGAACCGGGGAAGGGGTCCCTCGACCAAGGAATCCGCACACTCGGGCCTTGGCCCAGTCCCACTTCGCGGGGCATCACTCCGGCAGGAGGCACGCGACTCTCCTTGGCTGCCGACCATTGCCCCGGACGAGGCGCACCGTCTCCAACGGCGAGACCCGGCCGGCAAGCAAGCCTTCGGCGGCCTTGTGGTTATGGACCAGGCGGGTCCAGTCAACACGAGCCGCCCGATGATGCCGGACGGTTGGCTTGCCGCGAGGGCCGATCCAGCCGGGGCGGAAGGCCCCGCTCGCGTGTCTCTGCAGACACCGACCGATCCCGACAGCTGTACCGAACCATGCCGGCTGGGTTGACCGGCCGGGCCGCCTTGGGTTCGACGGAGCCACCGCAATTGAGGTGCCGGGTCTGATGTTCGAACGCGGCGTGGGTGCGTGCCTCCACCGATCATGCCGTCGCACCGTCCTTGTCGCAGCGCCGGTAACCCGCCTCCCGCTGGAGGGCTGTGTTGCCTTGGACCCGGAACAGGAGCTCAGGCCCGAACGCATTCCCACGATCCGTCTCATGGCTGGACCTTCCTGGCAACGCGGCTCGGTGCACGTCCGGGTCCACGACACCAAGTTCAGACCGGCTGGCAACGGTCGGCGACCCGAGCCTGGACGCGACCAGGGGAGGGTGCCGAATTCCGGCCACCGTAGACGGCACCGGATAGGGGAACAGACGGCACGAGGAGCCGACGCAGCCGGCACCATGAGCGGAAGCCGGGTAAGGCCGTGTTCGAAGCAGGAGACGGATGAAGGCACCCAAGGTTCGCACCAGGCCGTTACCGGGTCGAGCCGACATACGGCCTGACCAGGCCTCAGCCGAGGCGAGCGTCAACCCGGACCAGGGTAAAAAGAAGCGGGCCGCCTGATCTGGCGGCCCGCTTCATCAACCTAGTCTATTCCTGGTTCTCCACGCCGATGATCCCGACGATGCGCTCCAGGTCGTCGACCGTTGCGAACTCTATCGTGATCTTTCCTTTGCTTCGCCCGATGTCGACCTTCACCTTGGTGTCGAACCGGTCCGACAGCCGGTCCGCCAGGTCGACCAAGGCCGGGGCGTGCGGCTTGGCGCGCCGCTTGGCGGCGGGCTGCTTGGCGTCGCTCTCCGCGTTGGCCAGGGTCACCAGCTCCTCGGTGGCCCGCACGGACAGCCCTTCGGCGACGATGCGCGTCGCCAGCTTGTCCTGGGCGTCGGCCTCGTCGAGGCTGAGCAGCGCCCGTGCATGGCCCGCGGACAGCACTCCGGCCGCCACCCGCTTCTGCACCTGCGGGGGCAGGTTCAGCAGGCGGATGGTGTTGGAGATCTGCGGCCGGCTGCGGCCGATCTTCTTGGCCAGCTCGTCGTGTGTCGCACCGAACTCCTCCAGCAGCTGCTGGTATGCCGCCGCCTCTTCCAGCGGGTTCAGCTGTGCCCGGTGGATGTTCTCGAGCAGGGCGTCGCGGAGCATGGCGTCGTCGCGGGTATCCCGCACGATCGCCGGGATCATCTCCTTGCCGACGGCCTGGGCGGCACGCCAGCGCCGCTCGCCCATGACGAGTTCGTACTTGTCCTGGCCGAGTTCGCGGACGACGATCGGCTGCAGGAAGCCGACCTCCTGGATGGAGATCTTCAGCTCGTCGAGCATCTCGTCGTCGAAGATCTGCCGGGGCTGCTTCGCGTTGGGCACGATCGAGCCGACCGGGATCTCCGCGAACCGCGCACCGGGCACCGGGGCCAGGTCCATGACCTGAGCCGGTGGTGGCATTTCCACAACCTGGGGGGCCTCCACAGCAGCGGTGGTGGCCGGGGGAGCGGAAACCGGCGCGAACTCGACCGGGGCGGACTGCGCCGGCACCGGGGCCGAGACGGGCGCGGGAGCCGACGGCTCGGGTGCCGCTGGTGCCACCGGAGCCGACGGGATCAGCGCACCGAGACCGCGACCGAGGCCTCCCTTACGTACGGGGGGCGGGGTCATGCCACTGCCTCACCCTCGACAGTGGTGCTGTTCCGCGTGCTCATGCCGCAACTCCGATCTTCGCGCCACGCTCGGCGATCTCCTGCGCGGCCTCGAAGTAGCTAGTGGCTCCACGCGAACCGGGATCATAAGTCATGACCGACTGGCCGTAGCTCGGTGCCTCGGATACGCGCACGTTGCGGGGGATGACCGAGGTCAGCACCTTCTCGCCGAAGTGGTTGCGCACGTCCTGCTCGACCGCGTCCGCAAGGCGGGTCCGGCGGTCGTACATGGTCAGCAGGATGGTGGACACGTCCAGGTTCGGGTTGAGGTGGGCCTTCACCAGGTTGATGTTGTTCAGCAGCTGGTTGAGGCCCTCCAGTGCGTAGTACTCGCACTGGATCGGGATCAGCACCTCCTGCGCGGCGCACAGCGCGTTAACCGTCAGCAGGCCTAGCGACGGCGGGCAGTCGATGAAGACGTAGTCGAACTCCATCGGGAAGCCCTGGATCGCACGGCCGAGCCGCGACTCGCGGGCAACCACGGAGACCAGCTCGATCTCGGCACCGGCGAGGTCGATGGTGGCCGGCACGCAGTAGAGGTTCGGGATGCCCTCGACCGCCTGCGCCACCTCCTCCATCGGCACCTGGTCGATCAGACAGTCGTAGACGTCCGGCACGCCCGCGTGGTGCGGCACGTTGAGTCCGGTCGAGGCGTTGCCCTGCGGGTCGAGGTCGACCACCAGGACCCGGTTGCCGTGCAGGGCCAGGGCCACCGCAAGGTTCACGGTCGTGGTGGTCTTGCCCACGCCGCCCTTCTGGTTGGCGACGCACATGACGCGCTGCCGGGTCGGGCGAGGCATGGTCACCTCGCCGCTCGGGTTAAGGATCTGTACGGCGCGCATCGCTTCCATGGCCAACGGTGGGTCCTCCGAACTACCGGACGCTGTCGTGTTCGCGTCAGAAGCACCGTACGCGGTCGCACTCTGATCCTCACCCGCGACATGCGTAGAACTGGGTTGAGGGCGGGGCGACGGCGGCCGGTTCGCCGGGGGAGCGGATACCGGCACGTAGCCGGTGGCACCGTGCGGAGCCGAGGAGAACTCCGCGGGCGGCACACTGCTCCCCGGCGGCGGCACCGAGGCCGTCGCGCGGAAACCGGTCGCGTCAGGGCTCGCCGGACCGCCGGGTGCCGGATATGACCCTGCCGCGCTCGACGAGTACGTGTTCGCGACGGTCGGCCTCATACCGGAGCCCTGGTTGGCGGCGCCTCGCTGCGCCGGGGTTGATGTTTCACGTGAAACAACGCCGTAAGAGCCCTGGGGGAGGCTCATGCCGTATTCCTGCACCGTGTCATCCCTGCCCGCATCGGATCGGATGGCTGCGCCGGCCGGTCCGGCGCGCGCTGGCGTCTCTGCCGGCGGTGCAAAGACCGCACCCGCGACAGTCGGGTCCACATTATCGACGCGCGGCCAGCCTACGGCGGACGGGCGACGGAAGCTACCACCGTCCTCCGGTTGGGCACGCGTGTGACGGCCTTCTGGCTGGACATACACCAAGAATCCCGGCACCAGTGACATGCGACATCCGAGCCGCCGCTGCGCCGGGGAAGTGCCCGGCCAACCCGCGGCTACGGGTGCGACGGGGGACGTGCGCATCACCCGCCGAGCCGGTGGCGCACCGGTCGCCAACACCGCGCCGGACAGGGGCGACCGGATGGCCGCCCCTGCACCCGGAAAGGTGCCGGCATAGGTACGCGGGCGCGGCAGGTCGGCCGAAGCGGACGTGCCGGCTCCGTCGGTTCGCAGGACACCCATCGTCGTGCGCCCTTCCGTCAGCGGAGGGCGCATCGCTCAGCGCCGGCGTCCTCCGCGCCCTGCCCGCCGGGTCGGCTTGGCAGTCTTCGGCACGACCTCGCGCTCCCGAACGATCTCCACCACCGTGGTGGGCGGGTCGATCAGGCCGACGCCGCACTGGTGGATCACGGCCGGGCTACCGCCGAGGCGGGCGACGGCGTCGCCGTGCTCCGCGATCTCCTCGGTGGCCGACATCCCCTTGAGTGCCAGCAGGCGGCCTCCCAGCGAGGCCAGCGGCAGGCACCAGCCCGCAAGCCGGTCCAGCGGTGCCACCGCACGAGCGGTGACGACGTCCGCGCTGAGCCGGCCGATCTGCTCCTCCGCGCGGCCGCGTACCACGGTGACCTGACCGGTCAGGCCGAGAGCCGCCACCGCCTCCTCCAGGAAGGAGGTCCGACGTGCCAGTGGTTCAACCAGAATGACCGAAATATCCGGTCTAGCCACTGCGAGCACGATACCGGGCAGACCCGCTCCGGAGCCCACGTCGACGACCGTGGCGGACGGGGAAATCAGCTCGGCCACGGCGGCGCAGTTCAGCAGGTGCCGCTCCCATAGCCGGGGAGCCTCGCGCGGACCGATCAGACCGCGCACCACCCCGTCGGTGGCCAGCAGGTCGACGTAGCGCGCCGCGACGTCCAGGCGGTCGCCGAACAGCGTCTCGGCCGCCGGGCGAAGGTCGGGGGAGAGCACGGAGCCGGTCACCCCGTCGGGGATGACCGGCTCCGTCTTGTCGTCGGAACTCACGCCGGACGTACCACGATCCGGCGGTTGGGCTCGACGCCCTCGGACTCGCTCTGCACCCCCGCCGCGGCGTTGACCACGTCGTGCACGCACTTGCGTTCGAAGGCGGACATCGGCTCCAGCTTGACGGCCTCGCCGTGCTGCTTGACCTTCTCCACCGCGTTCTTGGCCAGCGCGCCCAGCTCCTTGCGGCGCTGGTCGCGGTAGCCGCCGACGTCCAGCAGCAGGCGGCTCGGCTCGCCGGTCTGCTTGAAGATCGCCAGTCGGGTCAGCTCCTGCAGGGCCTCCAGCGTCGCGCCGCGCGGGCCGACGAGGGACTGCAGGCGGCTGCCGACCACCTCGACCACCGGGCGGCCACCGGAGACCAGCTCGTCGATGTCGCCATCGGCGTCCAGGATGTCCAGCAGGCCCTCGATGTAGTCCGCCGCGATCTCGCTCTGCCGGAACAGGTCGGCGTCGCTGGCGGCCTTGCGCTTGGGAGCGGCGGCCTCGTCGGCGCCCTCCTCGGTCTCCTCGGCCTCCGCCGTGCCCTGTGCCGCCTCGGTCTCGGCGAGGTCTTCGACTGCCACGTCGTCCAGCTCAGTCTGGTCGGTCACGTTCTTCTCCGGGTGTTCGGTCCGATCAAAACCCCGTGATCGGCCCCGCGCCTCACGATGCGGGGATCACGAGCAGGTCTGTGGGGTGGCAGTCAGCCGGCCCGCCGCCCGCGCCTACGGCCCCCCGGCGTCCTCCGCGGCGAGGCGGAGGACGGCTTCGGGCAGGGCCGCGATCGCAGGGCGATCATGGCTGAGGTCAGCCGACGTTCTTCTTCACCGTCTTGCGCTTGGTGTTGGTCGGCTTGGCGCCGACCTTCGGCGCGAGCGCCTTGGCGACCTCCGGGTCGATGACCTTCGGCTCCGCCTTGGCGCCGGCCATCTTCGGCGGCGGGTACTTCTTCAGCACCCACATCTGCTGGCCGAGCGTGAAGAGGTTCGTCGTGGTCCAGTAGATGATCAGACCGAGCGGGAAGGCCACCGCGGAGATGATCAGCGTCGCCGGGATGCCGTACAGCATCAGCTTCTGCATCATCTTCTGCGTGGGGTCCTCGGACCAGCCGGTCTTCAGGATCATCTGGCGGCTGGTCATGTAGGTCGTGATGATCATGACCACGCCGAGGATGCCGCAGAGCACGGCGGCCGCGCCGCCCTGGGTGAAGGTCGCACCGATGGACACACCGAACAGGTCGGCGGCCATGCCGCTCTGGAACTGCGCGGCGGTCCAGCCGTAGAGGGTCTCGTCGACGGTGCCCGTGCCGAGGCGCTTGATCACGTGGAAGACGCCGAAGAAGATCGGCATCTGGATCAGCAGCGGAAGGCAGCCCATCAGCGGGTTGGCCTTCTCCCGCCGGTAGAGCTCCATCATCTCGCGCTGGAGCGTTTCCTTGTCACCCTTGTGCTTCTCCTGCAGCGCCTTCAGCTGCGGCTGGAGGGTCTGCATGGCCCGCTGCGACCGGATCTGCTTGATGAACAGCGGGAACAGCAACACGCGCACCGTGAGCACCAGGAACACGATCGCCAGGACCCAGTCCCAGTTGGTGGCGAGCCAGGTGCCGTCGCCCCAGAGTTTGTCGAAGAGGCTGTGCCATAGCAGCAGGACCTTCGAGACGATCGTGTAGATCCAGTCCATCATGAGGGTGTTGCTCCAGTCACATCAGTACTGCGGCGGGTGTTGGGTGGCACTGGGTCATATCCGCCCGGGTGAAAGGGATGGCAGCGACCGAGCCGCTTGACCGTCAGCCAGAACCCCCGCGGCGCGCCGTGCTGCGCGATGGCCTCCAGCGCGTAGGCGCTGCAGGACGGGTAGAACCGGCAACGGGCTGGCAGGCCCGGACTCACCCAACGACGGTACGCGATGATGGGTAGGGCCAGCACGCGCCCGGCGAGTGTCGTGGGTCGCGACGGCTGCGTCATGTCTTACCCCCGGTCGACCTGCGGCGCGATGCCTGGCCGGGGTCGCGCTTGAGCGCCGCGGCGAGCGCGGCGTCGAGGTCCCGGCCCAGTTGTTCGTACGAGGCGGACGCCGCTTGCGGCTGCGCGCGCACCACCACGGTGGTCCCGGCGGGCAGCCGGTCCAGCCGGTCCGCCGCCAGATGGCGCAGCCGGCGCTTCACCGTGTTGCGGGTCACCGCGTTCCCCACCGCCTTGGAGACCACGAACCCCGCCTGTGAGACCTGCCCGGACACGGCAACGGCGTGGCCGGGATCGACTCCCTGCCACGCCGTTTCATGCTCGATGGCCGCTGCGGGCACCGTCAGGTGCACCACCACGGCGCCACGACCGGCTCGGCGGCCTGCCCGCACGGCGGCGGCGAAGTCAGCGCTTCGCCTCAACCTGTGCGCAGCCTGCAGCATCGCCAGGCCCGTCCGGGGTCTCAGACCGCCAGGCGGGCGCGGCCCTTGCCCCGGCGCGACGACAGCACCGCGCGCCCGGCGCGGGTGCGCATACGCAGCCGGAAGCCGTGGGTCTTCGCGCGCCGACGGTTGTTCGGCTGGTACGTGCGCTTGCTCACGTCAGGTCTCCTGGGGATCGCCCCGCCGTCAAGCGGGGAAGTTCTAGCTTTTCGCGGATGCACCGCCCGGTTGACGGCAGGATCGGGAAGAAGAATCTCGATCTTGTCTGAGTCAGGGCGGACGCCGCAACCGACACCCTAGCAGAGGGTGATGGAGCAACCGCTCCAGGGTACACGTGCCGTCGATGTCCGCCAAGAACTCTTCGCAGCTCACTCACCGTGTCAACAGCGTCGCCCTCACCGCAACCCACAGTGTCGTTATCAACACTCACCGAGAGTGAAGCTGTGGACAACGAGTGGACGCCTGTGGATAACCCTGTTAGCGTGCCGGAGTGCCTGGCTGACGGGGCTGGCCGTTAATTGTGGCAGTTACCGCAAAACCGGGCAATAAGGTGGCTCGTTCGGCACGGTGGGCCGTGTTGCAGGCGCTCGTGCGCCGGATAGGGCGACCCATACCAGCCGGACCCCGGATACCGATCGACACACAGCCTGTGGATAACTTGTGGAGAACCTCGTTGATTCGGGGGATAACCCGGGGGAAAACCACGGTCCGTGATGACACCGTCATTGATCGGAGCCGTCGGGCGGGAGCTGACGGGCAGCCCGGTGCGAGACCGAGCCCCGCTACACGGAATCGAAGGGTCGAGCGCATGAACGAGGCTGACAGGTGAGCGACCTCAATGCCGTGTGGCTGGCTGCCACCGACGAGCTCGCTGACGAGATCGTCTCGGCGCAGCACCGCGCTTATCTCCGGCTCACCCAGGCTCTCGCGGTGGTCGACGACCTGGTGCTGCTGAGCGTGCCGGACGCGTTCATCCGCGACATCATCGAGACGAAGCTGCGCACCGCCATCACCGACACCCTGTCGCGGATCATGGGTCGGCCGGTGCAGGTGGCGGTCAAGGTGCGCCCCCCGGACGAGTCCTCGGCCCGGCCCGCGCCCCCGCCGCCGCCCCCACCCGCCGAGTACGCCCCGGTGGCGTACACCGCCCCCGTCTACACCCCGCCGCCCGCCGAGCACTCCATCGTGGCGCCGGCCGCCGACGGCGAGGACGCGCTGTTCGCCGTCCCGGTCCCGCGGCATCCCGAGGTCGCCCCGGTGCGCGCCGCCGTGCTGCGCACGCCCGACCGCGACGGCCCGTCCGACTCGGGCCCCGGCCGGGGAACCGGCCCGGTGGACAGCCGCGCCGTGCCGCACCCGCTCGCGGCGGTACGCGAGGAGCGCGAGCGCCGTCCCGGCGCCACCCCCGGCTCGGCTGCGGGCGACGCCGGCGGCAACAAGCTGAACCCGAAGTACCGCTTCGAGACGTTCGTCATCGGCTCCTCCAACCGCTTCGCGCACGCCGCATCGGTGGCGGTCGCCGAGTCCCCGGCGAAGGCGTACAACCCGCTGTTCATCTACGGCGGCTCCGGGCTGGGCAAGACCCACCTGCTCCACGCGATCGGCCACTACGCACAGGAACTCGGCCACGCCCGCAGCGTCCGGTACGTGTCGACGGAGGAGTTCACCAACGACTTCATCAACTCGATCCGCGACGACAAGGCCAGCGCGTTCCAGCGCCGCTACCGCGACGTGGACATCCTCCTGATCGACGATATCCAGTTCCTGGAGAAGCGTGACCGGACCCAGGAGGAGTTCTTCCACACCTTCAACACGCTGCACAACGCCAACAAGCAGATCGTCATCACCTCCGACCGCTCGCCCAAGGCGCTGTCGACGCTGGAGGACCGGCTGCGCACCCGGTTCGAGTGGGGCCTGCTGGCCGACATCCAGCCGCCGGACCTGGAGACCCGCATCGCGATCCTGCAGAAGAAGGCCGCCCAGGAGCGCCTGCACGCGCCGGCCGACGTGCTGGAGTTCATCGCGTCGCGGGTGTCGAACTCGATCCGCGAACTCGAGGGCGCGCTGATCCGGGTCACGGCGTACGCGAACCTGAGCCGCGAGCAGGTCAAGCTGTCGATCGCGGAGGAGGTGCTGCGCGACTTCATCCCCGACGACGCCGCCCCCGAGATCACCGCCGACCAGATCATGCTGTCGACCTCGGAGTACTTCGGCGTAAGCCTGGAGGATCTGCGCGGCCACTCGCGCTCGCGGGTGCTGGTCAACGCGCGCCAGGTGGCCATGTACCTGTGCCGCGAGCTGACCGATCTGTCCCTGCCCCGGATCGGACAGGCGTTCGGGGGACGTGACCACACCACGGTCATGCACGCCGACCGCAAGATCCGGCAGCAGATGGCGGAGCGGCGATCCCTCTACAACCAGATCGCCGAACTCACCAACCGCATCAAGCAGATCTAACGCGGCAGCGGCGACGGCCGCGTCGTCGGACCGCTCACCTGGACGAAGGCACCGTCGCGGTACGCGTACCCCCGCTCCTGCGGGGTGATGCGCTCCGCGCCGTCATCGTTGCCGTACCCCTCGAAACGCACGACGACCATGTCTCCGCGGACCGACACCTGTCCCGGATCGACCCACGGGAAGAAGTCGAAGGCCTTCGCGTCGAGCACGAACCCGAGCGGGCGGAGCGAGCCGTCGGTGACGGTCAGCGCCAGCACCTGCTTGCGGGTGAAGATCCCTTCGATCCGGCAGCTGACGAGCACCAGCAGTTCGTCTCCGGGCACCCGGTCGAGATCGGCGCGGGCGGGCGGGGACAGCTCGGCCACGGTCAGAAAGTTGTACGGGCCCTCCCGTTCCCTGCCGTCGACGAAGGTCCGGCGGCCCGCCGGGCACAGCGCCATCGCAGGCACCTCGAACGACGCGTTGCGCACCTCCGGCGCGACGAGGCCCGTCCCCGGCGACGGCACCGTCGGGGCTAGGGTCGCCGGCCGAGCGGTCACCGGGCCGGGTGAGGTGGACGGCGTGGTCACCGGCGGCGCGGCGGACCTGCCGACGACCACCACGGTGGCCAACAACCCACCCGCCAGCGCCAGGACCGTGGCGACCGACGCGACCACCCTGCGCCGCGCCCGTCGGCGCGAGGTGGCCAGCACCCGGGGATAGAGGTCGACCGGAGTCGCCTGCGCCGCGAGCTCGGCGAGTTGGGCGCGGAAGAGGTCGCTCATCGCAGCTTCCTGTCGCTGGTCGGGAGGTCGAGCAGATGCGGCGCGACGGTGCGGAGTCTCGCCAGCGCCTTGGCGGACTGCGACTTGACCGTGCCGACCGTGATGCCGAGCAGGTCGGCCACCTCTGCCTCGGTCCGGTCCTCGAAGTAGCGCAGCACCAGGACCGCACGCTGGCGGACGCCGAGCCGGCCGAGCGCCTCCTGCAGCGCGAGCCGGGTGACGGCTCGGGCCTGCTCGTCGACGGCGACGTGAGAGGAGGAATGGACCCCGGGTTCGGGCAGGAGGTCGGTCAGCCGCTCCGGGGCGCGCCTGCGGCGACGCCACCACGAGATCTGCAGGTGATACATGATCTTTCGGGTGTACGCCTCGGGGCTACCGTCCCAGACCCGGTGCCAGACCTGGTGGGTGCGGCTCAGCGCGTCGTTGACGAGATCCTCCGCCAGATGCTGGTCACCGGTCAGCAGGTACGCGGCCCGCAGCAGGGCCGGCGTCCGCGCCCGCACGTACGCCTCGAACTCGTCGGCGTGCGATGCACTCATCGGGATCCGCCTTGTGGGTAGAGGGTGTCCGGAGCCGGGTACGCCCCCTAGAAGTCGCCCACGACGGCGAAAGGTTGCCCGTTGTCCACAGCGTTCGTGGATAAGTCCGTGGATAACCCGGTGGATTGCCTGTGGATCCGCTGTGGACGGATGTGGACGAAGAATCCGCCGAAAATCTTGCTGTGGAAAGGGTGTGGACGCCCGTGTGGACGGAGCCCTTGATCCGTGGACAGCGAGCCATGATCGGTGGATATCGCTGTGGAGGACGTGGATGCCCGGTGTCCACAGTTTGGGGAGAACTGCTGGGGATTGCCGGTGGATAACCTGTGGACGCCAGTGGACAACCGGTGGACGAAGCCCCGGCTGTGGAGAACCGGGCCGGTTATCCACCGGCCGTCCACCGCTCCTCCACACCCCTGCATGCGTGCTGAACAGGGATTACGGCGTTAATCCACAGTTTCCACAGCACCGATGATGAAGACGGGAGTTATCTCTAAGAGAGAAATCAAGAAATCATCGGGGTTCGGGAAGTTGTGGATGCTCGGCCGCCGCCGATCCACAGGGGTCGCCGAGGGGAGATCGCCCGAGGGTCCTAAGGTTTCAGTGGTCAGCTTGGCAGCATCGACGTGACCACAGGAGGGCTGAGATGAAGTTTCGGGTAGAGCGTGACGCGCTTGCCGACGCCGTGGCCTGGACCGCCAAGAGCCTTCCGAGCCGGCCCTCGGTGCCGGTCCTCGCGGGTGTGATGCTGCGGGTCGCCGACGGCCGCCTGCACGTCTCCGGCTTCGACTACGAGGTCTCCAACCAGGTGGACGTGGAGGTGCAGGCCGACGCGGACGGCGCGACCCTGGTCTCCGGCCGCCTGCTCGCCGAGATCACCAAGGCGCTGCCGGCCAAGCCGGTGGAGATCGCCGCCGTCGGCGCGCACCTGGAGCTGGTGTGCGGCAGCGCCCGGTTCACCCTGCCGACGATGCCCGTCGAGGACTACCCGACCCTGCCGGAGTTGCCTGCCAGCGCCGGGCGCGTCGACGCCGCGGTGTTCGCCTCGGCCGTGTCCCAGGTCGCCATCGCGGCCGGCCGCGACGAGACGCTGCCGATGATGACCGGCGTGCGGCTGGAGCTGTCCGGGGACACCCTGGCGCTGCTCGCCACCGACCGCTACCGGCTCGCCATCCGGGAGATCTCCTGGACGCCGGACGACCCGGAGATCAGCGTCAACGCGCTAGTCCCGGCGCGCACCCTGGCCGACACCGCCAAGACGCTCGGCCCGACCGGCGGCGACGTCACCATCGCCCTCGCCGACGGCGGCAAGGGCGAGGGCATGATCGGTTTCCTGGGCGGTTCAAAGGTCGGCGGCTCCCGTCGGACCACCAGCCGCCTGCTCGACGGCCAGTCGTATCCGCCGGTGCGCTCGCTGTTCGCGCCCAGCTACGCCTCCGAGGCCCGGGTCACCGTGTCGGCGCTGGTCGAGGTCGTCAAGCGCGTCTCGCTGGTCGCCGAGAAAGCCACGCCGGTGCGCCTGAGCTTCAGCGAGGATGGTCTCGTGGTCGAGGCCGGCGGCACCGAGGAGGCGCGGGCGAGCGAGGCGATGGACGCCACCTTCACCGGTGAGTCGATGACGATCGCGTTCAACCCGCAGTACCTCATCGAGGGCTTGGGCGCGCTCGGCGCGCCGACTGCGGTGTTCTCGTTCAACGACCCGTTCAAGCCCGCGGTGATCACCCCCGCCGACGCCGACGGTGCGGTGATCCCCGGGTTCCGCTACCTGATCATGCCGATCAGGGTGGGCCGCTGACACAGCGGCCAGGCTCCAACGCACCAAGGGGGAAGACATGCAGCTCGGTCTGGTCGGACTCGGCAAGATGGGCGGCAACATGCGTGACCGCCTGCGCGAGGCGGGTCACGAGGTCGTCGGATATGACCGCAACCCGGCCCTGTCCGACGCCGAGAACCTGGCCGACCTCGTCGCCAAGCTGGCGGCGCCGCGCGCGGTGTGGGTGATGGTGCCCGCGGGCGTCACCGAGGCCACCATCGACGAGCTGGCTCCGCTGCTCAGCCCCGGCGACCTGATCATCGACGGCGGCAACTCGCGCTTCTCCTCCGACGGCCCGCGGGCCGGTCGGCTGAGCACGCGCGGCATCGGCTACATGGACGTCGGCGTGTCCGGCGGCGTCTGGGGCAAGGAGAACGGCTACGGCCTGATGGTCGGCGGTTCCGACGAGAACGTCGCCCGGATGATGCCGGTCTTCGACGCGCTCAAGCCGGCGGGCGAGTTCGGCTTCGTGCACGCGGGCCCGGTCGGCGCCGGCCACTACGCCAAGATGGTCCACAACGGCATCGAGTACGGCCTGATGCACGCCTACGCCGAGGGCTTCGAGCTGCTGGAGGCCTCCGAGCTGGTCACCAACGTGCCGGGCGTGTTCCGGTCGTGGCGCGAGGGCACGGTCATCCGGTCCTGGCTGCTCGACCTGATGGACCTCGCGCTCACCGACGACGAGCACCTGGAGAAGCTGAAGGGCTACGCCGACGACACCGGCGAGGGCCGCTGGACCGTCGAGGAGGCCATCCGCCTCGCCGTGCCCATGCACGTCATCTCCGCGTCGCTGTTCGCCCGCTTCGAGTCCCGCCAGGACGACTCCCCGGCGATGAAGGCGATCGCGGCGCTGCGCAACCAGTTCGGTGGCCACGCCGTGCAGCAGGCCGGCTGAGTTGTACGTCAGAAGGCTCGAACTCGTCGACGTCCGCTCGTATCCACGGGTGGGCGTCGACCTCGAGCCGGGGCCGAACGTGCTGATCGGCCCGAACGGGGTGGGCAAGACCAACCTGGTCGAAGCGCTCGGCTACATCGCCACGCTGGCCAGTCACCGGGTCTCCACCGACGCCCCGCTGGTGCGGGTGGGCGCGAGCAGCGGTGTGATCCGCTGCGCGATCGTGCACGAGCGTCGCGAGCTGCTGGTCGAGCTGGAGATCGTGCCGGGCAAGGCCAACCGCGCCCGGCTCGGCCGGTCTCCGGCCAAGCGGCCCCGCGACATCCTCGGCGCGCTGCGGCTGGTGCTGTTCGCACCGGAAGACCTGGCCCTGGTGCGCGGTGAGCCCGACCAGCGGCGGCGTTACCTCGACGACCTGCTCACCGCCCGGCAGCCCCGGTTCGCCGGGGTGCGCGCCGACTACGACCGGGTGCTCAAGCAGCGCAACGCCCTGCTGCGCACCGCGTACCTGAGCCGCAAGGTCGGCGGAGCCCGCGGCGGCGACCTGAGCACCCTCGAAGTGTGGGACACCCACCTCGCCGAGCACGGGGCGCAGTTGCTGCGCGCCCGCCTCGGCCTGGTCGAGCAGCTCGCGCCGTACCTGGAGGACGCCTACCAGCAGGTCAGTGCCGGGGTCGGCAAGGCGGTCGCGGAGTACCGTGCCTCGGTGCCCGAGCCGACACCCGAGGCGATGCTGGCCGCACTGGCCGAGGTGCGCGCCGACGAGATCGCCCGGGGCACCACGCTGGCCGGGCCGCACCGCGACGACCTGGTGCTCCGCCTCGGCGACCTGCCCGTCAAGGGCTACGCCAGCCACGGCGAGTCCTGGTCGTACGCGCTCGCGCTGCGGCTGGCCGGCTACAGCCTGCTGCGCGCGGACGGCATCGAACCCGTGCTCATCCTCGACGACGTCTTCGCCGAGCTGGACACCGGCCGCCGCGAGCGGCTGGCCCAGCTCATCAGTGACGCCGCGCAGGTGATCATCACGTGTGCGGTCGAGGCCGACGTGCCCGCCGCGCTGCGCGGCGCCCGATACTTCGTGACTCCCGGGGAGGTGAGCCGTGGCTGACGCCGTACCCCCCGCGGAGCAGAACGGTCCGGAGCTGGCACGGGCCGCGCTCGACGCGGCGCTCAAGAAGCGCGCGGCGCGCCACCAGGCCGCAGCCGAGGCGCGGGCCAAGGGCGAGAGTCCCGCCCGCTACCGGCCGCGTGGCTACTCCGGCCCCGGGCCCGACCCGCGCGACCCGGCGAAGCTCGGCGACGTGCTGTCCCGGCTGATGAAGGCGCGCGGCTGGCAGCGCCCGACGGCCGAGGCGACCGTGTTCGGCGAGTGGGAGAAGTGCGTCGGACCCGACATCGCCACCCACAGCCGCCCCGTGAAGCTGGAGAACGGCGAACTGACCGTCGAAGCCGAGTCCACCGCCTGGGCGACCCAGCTCCGCCTGCTCGCCCGCACCATCCTCACCCGCATCGCGGGCACCGTGGGCAACAACGTCGTCACCAAACTCCACATCCACGGCCCCGCCGCCCCTTCCTGGTCCCACGGCCGCAAACGCGTCCGCGGCACTGGCCCCGGCGACACCTACGGCTGACCCGCCGCGAAGCAAGGGCACCTTCACATCGCCATACGTAGAGGAAGGTGCCCTTCTTAACGTGCCCGGTGGGCGCGGCGGGCGATGATCGCTGGTTCGGGTCAGGATGTGCGTTCGAACCGCACATCCTGACCACAGACGGCGATCATGAACCGGCCGACTCGCTGGTGCCGGAGGGACGGATCTTTGGAACCTCGGTGGCGGGTGGGGCATCTGAGGGCCATGCGGAGACTGTGGGGACATCTTGCGGCGCTGCTGGTGCTGACCTCGGTGCTGGTGGTCGGGCCGTCAGGGGCGGCGTGCGCGTGCAGCTGCGCCGAACCCGATCCGGTGGAGAACACAGCCTGGGCCGACCTGGTTTTCGTCGGGGTGGTCGTCGACGTCGACCGGCCCGCGTTCAGCATGTCGTCCGGCGACCTGATGACCGCCCGCCTCACCGTCGAGCAGGTGCGTAAAGGCGACGCGCAGGGTCACGTCGAGGTGAAGACCCCGGTGGAAGGCCCGAGTTGCGGTTTCGACTTCGTCGAGGGCAACCGCTACCTGGTGTACAGCCGCGAGGGTCAGACCAGCCTGTGCTCCGGCAATCAACTGCTCGGCGCGGCTCCCGAGGTCGAGTTGGAGGGCGACGTGCCGGTCGCCGTACTGCTCGGCGGCGGTGCCGTGGTGCTGCTCGCCGCGTTCGCGCTCTGGTGGGTGCTGCGCCGCCGTTCGGCGCAGCCGGCGTCCGGCCCCACGGAGGCCGGGACCGGGCAGGCGGCCGTTGCCGGGCAGGCGGACCCCGACCCCGTAGGACAGGACGAGGCCCGCCCGGATGGTCAGGACTCGGCGTAGACGGCGAAGCCGCGGTCGGCGCAGCGGCGGTAGAACTGGGCCAGCACTCCGAACTCCGACAGCGGGAAGCTCCACTGGGGGTCGCCGTCGGTCTCCTCGCGCAGCGCGTCGAGGCGCGTTTCGAGCCAGCGCAGCTGCTGCTCGGGGAGTCGGGAATCGGTCAGTGCGGCACGAAGCACCGCGGCGACGCTGTCGAACGTGACGGTGTCGCCGTGCGGTGCGTGGCCCGCGACGAACTTCTCCAGGCCACCCGCGATCCAGGCGCAGCCGTCGGGGTCGATGACCGGGTCCTCGTCCTCCTCGGCGGCCTCGGTGGCGTAGAGCACACCCTTGAGTCCGAGCAGCAGATCGACGACCTCGGTGTAGGCCGTGGCGCGGACCGTGCCGGTGCGGGCGATGTGACCCGCGAGCGCGGCGGTCGGCGCGGCGGTGCTCGGCTGTTCGGCCAGCTCGGCGAAGTCGACGAATTCCGCGGGCGCCACCGGGTCGTAGAAGCGGCCCGTGGCCGGCCACTGCACCGCGACGTTGTCCAGACCCATGTCAGCCTCTCGAGCGCTTGAGTTCCAGGCCGTGCGCAACTTACGGCATACGGAGGACATTGCGCGACCCTCTGAACCGGTGCTTCTGGGCCCGCTCGCCAGCGGCCCTCGGGAGCATCACGTCCGTGGGGGGAGTTGCGACCGGAGGCTTTCGGGCGGCTACGGGGCTGTGAGGGCCTCGAAACGACGTTCTGTGGGTGCCGCGTGCGGCAGATGTCGGCACTACACAGTAGGATCGACAGCGAGAGCAGAACACTGGGTGGACCGTGTACGCGACACCGGTGGGTTGTCCCGCACACCGCAGGTCCGCCCTGTGTTGCGCCGTGTGTCACCCCCCGTCCCGCGTATGCCTGCCCGGCGAAGCCTGTCCCCGGTGCCTGGGTATGCGGACGCGGTGGGACAGGACTGGTTGTCGTCCCCGTCGCCCCGAGCGGCGGAGGAGGGATTGAGAGTGGCAACGCCGAAGCAGAACGACAAGGCCTACAACGCGTCATCGATCACGGTCCTGGAAGGCCTGGAGGCGGTACGCAAGCGCCCCGGCATGTACATCGGCTCCACCGGTGAGCGGGGCCTGCACCACCTCGTGTGGGAGGTGGTCGACAACGCCGTCGACGAGGCGCTCGCCGGCTTCTGCGACACGATCTCCATCACGCTCACCAAGGACGGCGGGGTGCGCGTCGTCGACAACGGCCGCGGCATCCCGGTCGACATGCACCCGGTGGAGAAGCGTCCGACCGTCGAGGTCGTGCTGACCGTGCTGCACGCCGGCGGCAAGTTCGACGGGCAGGCGTACGCCGTCTCGGGCGGTCTGCACGGCGTCGGCATCTCCGTGGTGAACGCGCTGTCCACGCGCATCGACCTGGAGATCCACAAGGACGGCTTCGTGTGGCGGCAGCGCTACAACAACTCCAAGCCCGAGCCGCTGGAGAAGGGTGAGGCGACCAACCGCACCGGCACCAGCGTCACGTTCTACCCGGACCCGGACATCTTCGAGACGGTCGAGTTCAACTTCGAGACCATCTACCGCCGTGTGCAGGAGATGGCGTTCCTCAACCGGGGGCTGACCATCGCGCTGCGCGACGAGCGCGCGCTGGCCACCGACGGCGAAGAGGCCGAGATCCGCGAGGTCACCTTCTGCTACAAGGGCGGCATCGCCGACTTCGTGCGGCACCTGAACAACACCAAGAGCCCCATCCACAAGTCGGTGGTGGAGTTCGGCGCCGACGGCGAGGGCATGGCCCTTGAGATCGCGATGCAGTGGAACGAGTCGTACGGCGAGTCGGTCTACACCTTCGCCAACACGATCAACACGCACGAGGGCGGCACGCACGAGGAGGGCTTCCGCGCGGCGCTGACGACCATCGTCAACAAGTACGGCGCGGACAAGAAGATCCTCAAGAGCGACGAGAAGCTCTCCGGCGAGGACATCCGTGAGGGTCTGGCCGCGATCATCTCGGTGAAGCTGGCCAACCCGCAGTTCGAGGGTCAGACCAAGACCAAGCTGGGCAACACCGAGGTCAAGAGCTTCGTGCAGAAGGTCTGTAACGAGTGGCTGGCCGACTGGCTGGAGCGCAACCCGGCCGAGGCCAAGACCATCATCACCAAGGCCTCGCAGGCCGCCCGTGCCCGCATCGCCGCCGCGCAGGCGCGCAAGCTGGCCCGGCGCAAGTCGCTGCTGGAGTCCGGCTCGATGCCGGGCAAGCTGGCCGACTGCCAGTCCACCGACCCGAAGATGTGCGAGCTGTTCATCGTCGAGGGCGACTCGGCCGGCGGCTCGGCCAAGCAGGGTCGCGACCCGCGGGTGCAGGCCATCCTGCCGATCCGCGGCAAGATCCTGAACGTGGAGAAGGCGCGCATCGACAAGGTGCTGCGCAACAACGAGGTCCAGGCACTGATCACCGCCCTGGGCACCGGCATCCACGACGAGTTCGACATCGAGAAGCTGCGGTACCACAAGATCGTGCTGATGGCCGACGCGGACGTCGACGGCCAGCACATCCAGACGCTGCTGCTGACGCTGCTGTTCCGCTTCATGCGCCCGCTGGTCGAGCTGGGGCACGTGTACCTCGCGTCGCCGCCGCTGTTCAAGATCAAGTGGAACAAGAAGGGCGACGACGCGCAGTACGCCTACTCCGACCGCGAGCGGGACGGCCTGATCCGGCTGCGCCAGGAGACCAAGCCGAACGCCAAGCCGGACGACATCCAGCGGTTCAAGGGTCTGGGCGAGATGAACTACCCGGAGCTGTGGGAGACCACGATGAACCCGGGCACCCGGACACTGCGTCAGGTGACCTTGGACGACGCGGCAACCGCAGACGAACTCTTCAGCGTGCTGATGGGCGAGGACGTTGAGGCACGCCGCTCGTTCATCCAGCGCAATGCGAAGGATGTCCGCTTCTTGGACATCTGAGCCGGGACGGATGTCCGAGTTTGGGCATCTAAGGCCAGGAACCTGCCGACCTGTGGATAGACACACTGTTTATCCACAGGTCGGGCCCTGATCCACAGCGTTATCCACAGCTTCCTCAGCTTCATACGCAGGAAAAGAGTTTTAGACAGTGAGCGAGACTCCTGACCCTCGGCCGGAAGAGGTCGGCGTGCACGGCCGCATCGAGCCTGTCGGGCTCGAGGTGGAGATGCAGCGGTCGTACCTCGACTACGCGATGAGCGTCATCGTCGGCCGGGCGCTGCCGGACGTGCGCGACGGCCTCAAGCCCGTGCACCGCAAGATCCTCTACGCGATGTACGACGGCGGCTTCCGCCCCGACCGCGGCTACTTCAAGTGCGCCCGCGTCGTCGGCGAGGTGATGGGTAACTACCACCCGCACGGCGACACCGCGATCTACGACTCGCTGGTCCGCATGGCGCAGCCGTGGTCGCTGCGCTACCCGCTGATCGACGGCAACGGCAACTTCGGCTCGCCGGGCAACGACCCCGCCGCCGCCATGCGGTACACCGAGTGCCGGCTGTTCCCGCTCGCGATGGAGCTGCTGCGCGACATCGACGAGGACACCGTCGACTTCATCCCGAACTACGACGGGCGCAACCAGGAGCCGACGATCCTGCCGGCCCGGTTCCCGAACCTGCTCGTCAACGGCTCCGAGGGCATCGCCGTCGGTATGGCCACCAAGATCCCGCCGCACAACCTGCGCGAGATCGGCCAGGCCGTCCAGTGGTGCCTGGCGAACCCGGAGGCCACCGAGGCCGAGGTCCTCGAGGCCGCCATCGGCATCGTGAAGGGCCCGGACTTCCCGACCCGCGGTCTGATCGTCGGCACCAGCACGATCGAGGAGGCGTACCGCACCGGTCGCGGCTCGATCCGCATGCGGGCCGTGGTCGAGGTCGAGGAGGACAAGAAGGGGCGCGCCTGCCTCGTCGTCACCGAGCTGCCCTACCAGGTCAACCCGGACAACCTCGCCGAGCGCGTCGCCGAGCTGGTCAAGGAGGGCAAGCTGGGCGGCATCGCGGACATCCGCGACGAGTCGTCCGGCCGTACCGGCATGCGCCTGGTGCTCGTGCTCAAGCGCGACGCCGTGGCCAAGGTGGTGCTGAACAACCTCTACAAGCACACCCAGCTGCAGGAGACGTTCGGCGCGAACATGCTGGCGCTGGTCGACGGCGTGCCGCGCACGCTGAACCTGGCCCAGTTCCTGATGTACTACGTCAGCCACCAGATGGAGGTCATCCAGCGACGGACGGCCTTCCGCCTGCGCAAGGCCGAGGAGCGGGCCCACATCCTGCGCGGTCTGGTCAAGGCGCTGGACATGCTGGACGAGGTCATCGCCCTCATCCGTCGCTCGCCGAGCGCGGAGGAGTCGAAGACCGGCCTCATGGCGCTGCTCGACGTCGACGAGATCCAGGCCACCGCGATCCTCGACATGCAGCTGCGCCGCCTGGCCGCGCTGGAGCGTCAGAAGATCATTGACGAGCTCGCCCGGATCGAGATCGAGATCGCCGACCTCAAGGACATCCTGGCCAAGCCCGAGCGGCAGCGGAAGATCATCTCCGACGAGCTCGGTGAGATCGTGGCCAAGTGGGGCGACGACCGGCGCACGAAGATCATCCCGTTCGACGGCGAGGTCTCCATGGAGGACCTCATCGCGCGCGAGGACGTCGTGGTGACCATCACTCGAACCGGGTACGCCAAACGGACAAAGGTTGACCTGTACCGCTCGCAGAAGCGGGGCGGCAAGGGCGTCTCCGGCGCCACGCTGCGCCAGGACGACATCGTCAGCCACTTCTTCGTCTGCTCGACGCACGACTGGATCCTGTTCTTCACGAACAAGGGCCGGGTCTACCGCGCCAAGGCGTACGAGTTCCCCGAGGCCTCGCGCATCGCGAAGGGCCAGCACGTGGCCAACCTGCTCGCCTTCCAGCCCGACGAGCAGATCGCCCAGGTGATCGAGATCCAGAACTACGAGGTCGCGCCGTACCTGGTGCTGGCCACGAAGAACGGTCTGGTCAAGAAGACCGCGCTGGCGGAGTTCGACTCCAACCGCAGCGGCGGCATCATCGCGATCAACCTGCGCGACGACGACGAGCTCGTCGGCGCGGCCCTGATCGCCGCGGAGGACGACCTGCTGCTGGTGAGCAAGCAGGCCCAGGCCATCCGCTTCAACGCCACCGACGAGGCACTGCGCCCCATGGGCCGCGCCACGTCGGGCGTCATCGGCATGCGCTTCGGCGACGGCGACGAGCTGCTGGCCATGGAGGTGGTCCGGGACGGCATGGATGTCCTCGTGGCGACCAACGGCGGCTACGCCAAGCGCACCCCGATCGACGAGTACCCGGTGCAGGGCCGGGGCGGAAAGGGCGTACTGACCGCAAAGATCACCGAACGCCGTGGCGGACTGGTGGGTGCGGTCGTTATCAGCCCGGAAGACGAGCTCTTCGCTATCACGAGCAACGGCGGAGTTATCCGAACTCCGGTGAAGCCCGTGCGGCGGACGCGCGATCGGAACACAATGGGTGTCAAGCTGATGGACCTCCCAGAAGGCGTAACCCTCGTCGCCATTGCCCGCAATGCCGATGAGCCGGACGAACAGGACTAGTGCATGACGGAGACACAGGCGATGTCGGAGACCGCGGGGGCTCCGGCGAGTCCGGTCGAGAAGGACGGCGGCGACGCCGCCTCGTCGACCGGCCGGGCGGCCGTAGGCCGCGCGACAGTCCCCGCTGATCAGTCCGAGCCGACCCCGGCCCGGTCCGCGACCGGGGGTGACGAGCCGGCCGGCAGCACCGCTGCTGCTGCCGCCACGACCACCACCGGCACCTTCACCCGGCCGGCGGGCATGCCCGTCCCGGATTCGGAGCCCACGGGCGCCATCGCGACCTCCGACCGGCCGGCGACGGCCACCGGTCGGGCCGCGGCCGGCTCCTCGACGCTGCGCTCGGTGGTCAACAGCGCCAGTGCCGGCGCGGTACGGGTCACCGAGGCCGTGCGTGCCGCTCGGACCAGTGCCGGCTCGGCCGCCTCGCGCGGCCCGCGCCGGGCCCGGCTGAGCATCAAGCGCATCGACCCGTGGTCGGTCATGAAGTTCTCGTTCGCCGTGTCCTTCGTGCTCCTGGTCGTCATCGTGGTCGCCACCTCGGTGCTGTACCTGGCGCTGGACGCGATGGGCGTGTTCAACTCGCTGAACACGACCCTGGCCGATCTGTTCGCCTCGAACGGCAGTGCGGGCGACTTCCGCATCAGCGCCAGCGCGGTGATCGGGACGTCGGCCATCCTGGGCGCGATCAACGTGGTGCTCTTCACCGCGCTGATGACCCTGGGCGCGTTCATCTACAACGTCTGCGCCGACCTGGTCGGCGGCGTCGAGATCACGCTCGCCGAGCGCGACTGACCTCACGCCACACCACAGCGGTCCGCGGCTCGCCCACGGACCGCTGTGGTGCGCCCGCACCCCGCGCGGGCCGGCGTCTTTCAAGATCGCTGTTTGCGGTCAGAACCTTGCGTGAGACAGCAGGTTCTGACCGCAAACAGCGATCTTCCGGCTCGGCCGGAGCCCGAACGGGACACGCCACGCGGGGAGGGGATACCGGTTTGGAAGAGCCGAGACGGGTGCGGTAAGGTTCGTTGTCGCACGGGGCTATAGCTCAGTCGGTTAGAGCGCAGAGCTGATAACTCTGAGGTCGCTGGTTCGATTCCAGCTAGCCCCACTCCCGAGCGTAAGGTGCTCATCATGTGGAAGAAGTTGCTGATCGTCGCCGGAGTCGGCGTGGCGGTCGCACTGGTCGCCAAGAAGCTCAAGGCGGCCAGCGACGAGCGGGAACTGTGGCACGAGGCCACCACCGCACCCGACCTCCGCTGAGTCAGACGGGCCGAGCCCGTCCCTCGGGGCCTTAGCTCAATTGGCAGAGCACCGCCTTTGCAAGGCGGGGGTTAGGAGTTCGATTCTCCTAGGCTCCACTCACTGCCCAAGCTGGTCACCGCCGTCATTCGGCGAGTGGCCAGTTTCGTTTTCCGGGTCAGGAAGATCCAAAGTCAGCATTTCGCCAGCGGCAGGCATGAGCGAGGTGGCAGGTTCAGTGTCCTGCATCGGTCTTGACCTCGTTTGCGAGTTCGCCCACCGTGACGATGCACCGTACCGGGGTGGGCCGCGACGAACGAGCCCAAGCGGCGGAATTCAAGCGGAGACCTTGCGCTTGAGCAACAGGAACTGCACAGGCACACATTCTCGGTGCATGTTGTTGTCGTCCACCGGTGTTGTTTGAACAGGTCCTACCGCCTCCCAGCCTTGCTGGCCGAGGGCGTTCAAGGCTAGTACCCATTCCTCGACCGACTTGGCCAAGTGATCCATCGGAGATGGTAAATAATTTCCCATGCCGTGGTGGACCGGAAATATGGCGTACTCCCATCGATCGCTCACTGGCAGAGGGTCGCATCCGTCTCAACGATTGACCATCGGGGATACGGCCCTTCAACCGGCTCGTGCGGCTGGTCGGTCAGGTGAGCAGTCGCCTTCCAACGGCTCACCGAAGCGGATACCGGCTGGTACGTCAGCCTGGTTGTGGGAGAACGACGCGCAGTCCATGAGGAACCCGGCGCGCTGCTGACCCGGTGTCCAACCACGGTTCGGTCCTACTCGGTACGGAAGGCCGCGGGTTCAACTTCCGGTGCCGCGCTCTGTGCCGTGGGGTCAGGCGTACGTGTCGAAGAGGGCGTTGCGGAAGACGGGAAGGGGATCGATCCGGGATTTGGCGGCCATCGCGGCCTCCCAGCCCGGGTAGGCACGGCGTACCTGCTCGCGCGCGGCGTGCAGCCGGTACGGCAGGTAGAAGGTCCCGTTCACCTCCAGCGCCGCGTCGACCAGTTCCCGGGTCAGCGCCCGCATCCGGGCGTCCGCCTCCGCGGTGCGTTCCTGCCGGAAGTTCATGACCAGCCCGAACACGTCCTCGCGGGCGTACGCGAGCACGCTGCGGGTGTCCGCCGTACGTCGCGGACGGTGACGTTGAGCAGTTCCTGCCCCGAGCGCTGGATGATCTCGCGGGCGCTGGCGATGAACTTGGCCAGCGTCGCATGCGGCACGAAGTACTCGTGGAGGATGTCGGACGTCTGCTCGGAGTGGTCCGCGAACACGGCCGCGGGCTGGTTCTGGATGCTGTTGCGGCTGAGCGGCCCGGCCAGCCATGGTGCGGCCTCCCGTTCCAGGGTCCAGCGCAGCATCTTGCCCAGGCCGCTGCCGGCGGAGTTGCGGAAGACGGCCCGCTGCAGCGACGAGGTGTCCGGGCCGGCCAGCGGCAGCACGGTGCCGACGGTGCCCGCCTCGGGCGTGAACCGGACGATGATCGCCTCTTCGAGGAAGCTGCGCGGGTCGACCGACAGCCGTCCGTACGCCATCTCGGCGGTCGAGTCCGAGCCCGGCACGAGCCGGGTGAACTCCTCGACGTAGTCCAGCGCGGGCACGCTGTCGAAGTGCGGGACGTAACGCGCGTTGGGCCACACCTCCAGGTCGGCTTCGAGGATCACCCCGAACATCCCGTAGCCGCCCAGCACCAGCCCGAACAGTTCGGCGTTCTCGGCCGGCCCGCAGTCGACGACCTCGCCGGAGGCGGTGAGCAGGCGCAGCCCGCGTACCGTGCTCGCGATCGGCGGGTGGCCGGCGTGCCAGCCGTGGCAGTTGACAATGAGCGAGCCGCCGACGGAGAAGTCGTGGTTCGACTGCATGACCTTGGGCGAGAACCCGGCGGCGTTGAGCACCGGGATCAGGTCGCGCCAGGTGGCGCCCGCGCCGACCCGGACGACCCGGGCCGCGCTGTCCAGGGAGATCCGGTTCATCGGGCGGGTATCGAGCACCCAGCCGCCGGCCAGCATGCTCTGCCCGCCCATCGAGTGGCGTACCCCCGCGACGGCGAGGGCCGGATCGTCCCCGGCGGTGATACGGCGCAGTAGTGGGCCGACCACCCGTGCCGTTTCGTCCGGGTCCGGGGCTGCGTACAGGACACCGCGGACCGCGGTCGGGTTGATCCGGCTGGCGTCGTCGAGCAGGGCGCCCGGCGGCGGCCCCGGCGGGATCACGCCCTCCGCGGCCCAGTCGCTGACCGCGAGGGTGGCGGCGCTGCCCAGGGCCAGTGCCCCGGCCGCGGTGGCGCCGTGGGTGAGCACCTGCCGCCGCGTCGGACGCCACCGCGTCATGCCGCCACCTCCGGGTGGGTATGGGGGACCGGACTCTTTCTACCGCCGGAGTCCGTCGTGCACAGGCGGGCGAACGGCCAGGAACCTGATGCGCCGCAATGGGCCGTGAACTGCGCACACACATACCGCGGAAAATGAGGTTGCCTCGTCGACTCGGCGCCAATACGGTATGCCCACACCAAGAACGACACCGCTAGAAAACGGACCGGAGACAGACATGAGCAGCTTCTCGAACGCGATGCAGCGGCTGACGCCGTGCGTTCAGTGCGCCATGCCCGCCGCCGCCCGACGCGGTGCGGGTTATGGCTGGGAACTCGTCCCCGGACGAGGCGGATGGCGCTGCTGACGCGCCATGACAAGCGGCTTACGCCGCCCGCCTCCGGACTCGGAAGCGGGCGGCGTTTTCGTTATCCGGCAGCTGTGAGCAGTGAAGACAGCACGAAGCCCCGGCCCCGGCCGGTGATGTCGCACCTTGAGAACTCCACAGTGGATGGCGTAAGAGAAAGCGTGTCGCATTTCGCGGCGCAGCGGTCGATTCGGCTATGGGTAGGCCTCCGCGCTCTCGACGCGGGAAAGCGGGTTCGAGTCCCGCATCGACTACGCAAGGAAAGAAGCTCGCGGTTGTCGCACAACGGCAGTGCGCTGCCTCGCCATGGCAGAGATCCGGGTTCGACTCCCGGCTACCGCTCCGTATCCATCACAGCATTCCAGGAGGTGACCCGATGAACGCAGTACTCGTCCTCAACGCCGATCTCGGCCCGCTCCACCGGGTCAGCCTGCGTCACGCCCTGCGCATGCTGTGGCGGCAGGTCGCGGTGGTGCACGAGGCTGAGCCCGACCAAGCCATCGGCGTCTGGCCGATCCCGAAGGTGGTGCGCCTGGTCAGCTACGTGGTGACCCGCTGGCGTTACCACGGCGGGCCGACCTGGTCGCGGCGCGGCGTGCTCGCCCGTGACCAGCACCGGTGCGCTTACTGCGGCGGTCCGGCGTACACCATCGACCATGTCATGCCCAGCTCCCGGGGCGGACGTAACACCTGGCTCAACACGGTGGCCGCCTGTGGCGGCTGCAATCAGCGCAAGGGTGACCGTACGCCCGCCGAGGCGCGGATGCCGCTGCGGTTCAACCCGTCGGCACCCTCGTGGACGGTGCTGGCCAGGCGCTGACAAGAGCTGCGGGGACCACGGGGGTCCTGCGGCTCCGGGCTGCGGGATGGGGGTCCCGCAGCCTGTTCCGTAGTCCAACGGCAGGACACCTGACTCTGGATCAGGGAATCGAGGTTCGAATCCTTGCCCGCGAGCGTTGTACACGGGCCTGTAGCTCATCTGGTAGAGCGCCGCTCTTGCAAAGCGGAGGCGGCCGGTTCGACTCCGGCTGGGTCCACGGTTCCACCCGCCCTGATGGCGCAACTGGACAGCGCACCGGTCTACGAAGCCGGGGGTTGCAGGTTCGAATCCTGCTCAGGGCACGCAGTGAAGAACGGGATGTGGCGCAGCTTGGTAGCGCGCTGCACTGGGGGTGCAGAGGTCGTCGGTTCGAGTCCGGCCATCCCGACCAGCAAGTCCACGGCGCGGTGGACGAACGGAAGAGTCACCCGCCTTTCAAGCGGGAGTGTTGCGGGTTCGAATCCCGTCCGCGCTGCTCGAAGGCAACACCACGCGGATGCGCCGACGTAGGAGAGTCGGGCCTGGCTGTAAACCAGGTGCTCTGCTGAGGGAGTTCGAATCTCCCCATCCGCACGTTCTCGGCTTCGTGACGTCCCGGGTGGGGCGCTCCGTCTGCAAAACGGATGGTCTCGGGTTCGACTCCCGGCGAGGCCTCTTTCGCTACGCCATCCACCGTGGGTTCCCGCTGCTCGGTTATGGTGCCCGAGTGATCACGAAAGTCGACGTGGCCGACGCGGCCGCCCGCATCGCCGGGCGTTTCCGGCGTACGCCGCTGGCCTCGATCGAGCCCGGCGGGCTGTTCGGCACGACCTGGCTCAAGTGCGAGTACATGCAGCACACCGGCAGTTTCAAGGCGCGCGGTGCGCTCAACCGGGTGCTCGCGGCGCAGCAGGCCGGCGAGCTCGACCCGGCGGTCGGCGTCGTCGCGGCGTCGGGCGGCAACGCGGGGCTGGCGGTGGCGTACGCGGCCCGGGCCTGCGGGGTGCCCGCGACGGTATTCGTGCCGGCGACCGCTCCCGCCTTCAAGGTCGGCAAGTTGCGCGGCCTCGGTGCACGGGTGGAGCAGCACGGCACCGAGTACGCGATGGCGTACGAGGCCGCCGTGAAGCATGCCGCGGACGCGGGTGCGGTGTACTGCCACGCGTACGACCAGGCGGAGATGGCTGCCGGGGCCGGGACGATCGGGTTGGAACTGCTGGCCGACATTCCCGGCGGGTTCGACACCGTGCTCGTCGCCGTGGGCGGCGGCGGCCTGATGGCGGGGCTCGCCACCGCGGTGGCAGGCCAGGCCAGGGTGGTCGCCGTCGAGCCCGAACGCGCGCCGAGCCTGCGCGCCGCGCTCGCGGCGGGACGACCGGTGGACGTCGCGGTGTCCGGGGTCGCGGCCGACTCGCTGGGCGCACGCCGGGTCGGCGACATCGCGTACGCGGTCGCGGTCCGCGACGGGGTGCACAGTGTGCTGGTCAGCGACGACGACATCGTGGCCGCCCGCCGCGCGCTCTGGGCCGACCGGCGCATCGTGCTCGAACACGGGGCCGCCGCCGCACTCGCCGCCCTGAGCGGCGGCGCCTACCGCCCCGCCCCCGGCGAACGCGTCGTCGTCATCGCCTGCGGCGCCAACACCGACCCCACCGACCTCTGACCTGCGGGGTCAGAAGACCTGCGTGAAGTATTCGCGGCTGAGGATGCGGAAGTAGATCCAGGACGGGAGCTTGTCGTAGCCGGGCTGGACGGCCTGCAGGACGGTGACCTGGCTGACGTGGGCGTCGAGGGCGGCGCGTTTCTCGCTCGCCACGCTGTCGATGGTCATCGCGACGGTCGGCGCGGGCAGGCCCTGTGCGGGGTCGGTCGGGTACATGTCGCGGAAGGTGGGGGACAGGTCCTTCGCCACCGAGATCATCGACTCGGGCAGGGTGGCCTGGTAGAAGTGCTTGACCGGAAAGTCCGGGGCATGCCGCCGGGTGTTCAGCACCGTCTTGACCCACACCCCGACCTGGGCGTGATCCGGGTGGCCGTAGAAGCCGACCCGGTCGTCGAAGCTGATGACGACGCTGGGCCGGTACTCGTCGATCAGGTTCGAGATGGTCTTCTGCGCCTCGTCGGCGTCGGCCGCGGGCAGGCCGCTGTCGCGGAAGTCGAACAGCTCGACGTTGTCGGCCCCGAGCACCTTGCCGGCGTTGTCCGCCTCGACCGTACGCCGCTGCGCGAGGTCGGACAGGGAGGTCTTGGGCACGTTCGCGGCCTCACCGCGGGTGAGGTACGCGATGGTGATCTCGGCGTCGGCCTCCTCGCTCATCCGGCGCAGCGAGCCCGCCACGGTGATCTCGTCGTCGGGGTGCGCGAAGATCGCCAGCAGCCGCTTGGGGGCGCTTTCCGGGAAAAGGCTGTCGGTCAGCGGCACCGAGGTGTCGTTGACGTACCGGTTGAGGCCGAAGACGGTGACCACCGGCAAGACCAGCAGGCATGCCAGCACCGACAGGAGGATCTTGTTTCGCCGGGTGACGCGCATGTGCTGTTCCGTTCCGAGGGGGTGGGCGGAACCCGCCGCTCCCGGCGCGGCGACCCGCCACACCCGGACCAGGCCTGCTCCGGTCGGACCACCTTAATGGGTGTTCAGACTCGTCAGCGGGCCGGACCGCGATAACGCAGGAACGCGGGCACGGCCAGAGCGAGCGCCGTCATCGCGACGATCACGAGCACGCCGCCGCCGGCCACCGCCGCACTCGCCCCGGCCACCGGCACCGCGACGCCGTGCAGCAGGTCGGCCAGGCGCGGCCCGCCCGCCACCACGACGGTGTGCACGCCCTGCATCCGGCCGCGCATCTCGTCGGTCGCCGCGGCCTGCAGGATCGCCCCGCGGAACACCATGGAGACCATGTCGGCGACGCCAGCGATGCCCAGGAACACCACGGCCAGCCACAGTGAGCTGCTCATCCCGAAGCCCGCGATCGCCGCACCCCAGGCGCAGACCGCGATGACCAGCATCAGCCCGTGCCGGCGTACGTGCGAGAACGTGCCGGAGAGCAGGCCGCCGAGCAGGGCGCCGATCGGGATCGCGGCGTAGAGCAGACCCAGCGCGAAGTTCTCGTCCACGCCGGGGAACGCGGTGTCGGCCAGCTGCGGGAACAGCGCGCGGGGCATGCCGAAGACCATGGCGATGACGTCCGCGGCCATGGAGACCATGAGCAGCCGGTGGGTCGCCAGGTAGCGGAAGCCGTCCAGGATGTCGCCCAGCCCGGCCCGGCGGGCGACGCCCGACAGCGGGGGAAGCGACGGCAGCCGCCAGACGGCGTACAGCGCGGCGCACAGCGCGATGGCGTCGAACAGGTACAGCAGGGGCAGGCCGAGCAGCGGGATCAGCGCGCCGGCCAGCATCGGGCCGACGATCTGGCCGCCCTGCATCACGGTCGAGTTCAGCGCCCCGGCCGCGGGCAGTTCCGCGGCGGGCACCAGCCGGGCGACCGATGCGGTGCGGGCCGGCATGTTCATGCCGAACAGCGCCTGCTGCACCGCGACCAGCACCAGCAGCAGCGGGATGGAGCGTACGTCCAGCGCCGCCTGCAGCCAGAAGACCACGCACAGCAGGGCGATGCCCGAGTTGGTGAACAGCAGCATCCGGCGGCGGTCGACGGTGTCCGCGATCGCGCCGCCCCACAGCGCGAAGACGATCAGCGGGGCGAGCCCCGAGATGCTGGCGATGCCGACCCAGACCGAGGAGCCGGTCATGTCGTAGATCTGCTTGGGCACCGCGACCGCGGTCAGCTGGCTGCCGAGGGCGGTGACGATGGTCGAGGTCCAGAGCCGGCGGTACGGCCGGTGCCGCAGCGGCCGGGTGTCCATGAAGAACCGGCGACGCTGCGCGGGAACGGCCGTGCCCGGTTCGGCCTGCTTCTCGGCTACCTCGCTCACGCGCAGAACCTTAGCCGAGCAAACGATCTGCGGGCCAGGGCTGGTGACCGAGGCAACGGGCCTGCGAAGAATATTCAGTCGGCGGCGGCAACCTTCCGCGCGGAGCACGCATCTTGCAGGTCGTCAATACGGCAGGAACACCTCGCCTGCCGCCACTCCTCATTCAACGGGGGCATACGTGGTCGACTCGCCATCAGCGGAGTTCGACAGCTTCATCCGACACCGCTCGCCGGCGCTGCTGCGCGCCGCCTACCTGCTCACCGGGGACCAGCATCTGGCCGAAGACCTGGTGCAGTCCGCACTCGCCCGCACCCACCGGTCCTGGCGGCGGCTGCACGACAGCGGCAACGCCGAGGCGTACACCCGCAAGGTCATGTATCACCTGCAGGTCGCCTGGTGGCGCCGCGGCAAGGTCGCCGAGGTGCTGCCCGGGGAGCTGCCCGAACGCGGGCGCGGCGGGGATCACTCCGGTGCGTCGGCGCTCAAACTCAGCCTGCGTGCCGCACTGCTGAAGCTGTCCGACAAGCAGCGGGCGGTGCTGGTGCTCCGCTTCTTCGAGGACCGGACGGAGGCCGAGGCCGCCGAGGTGCTCGGCGTGTCCGTCGGCACCGTGAAGTCCCAGACCGCCAAGGCGCTCGCGCGGCTGCGTGTGATCGCCCCCGAACTGTCCGACCTGCACGTCGCGAACGGAGCTGCCCGATGAACGCCCCGATGGACAACCTGCGGTCCGGCCTGGCAAACCTCGCCGACGACGTGAACCCGGTGGACCTGCGCGACCGCGCGCTGCGGACCTCGCACCGGATCGGCGTGCGGCGCACCGTGCTGACCTCCGCGCTGTCGCTGGTCCTGCTGGGCAGCGCCGGCGTCACCGCCGTCGCGATGACCGGCGGGGGCGGCGGAGACGTCGTTCCAGGCGCGACGGCTTCCGCCTCGGTCGCGCCGCCGTCACCGTCCGCCGCCGCACGACCCGCGGTGACGGGCGACTACTACTTCCTTCGGGCGGTGGGGGCCACGAAACTCGAACTCCACGTGCAGCGGGAGACCTACCCGTGCGGCACGCCGGAGCCGGGGACCTGCGAGCCGGTCACCCGCACCGAGAAGCTGCGGACGATCACCCACCCGGCCGACGACCGCTGCCCGTCGAACTCGATCGTCGTGTCGCCCGACGGCCGGCAGGTCGCGTGGGTGGTCAGCGCCGGTGACTCGTACGGGAGCGGCGGCGACCTCATGATCGCCGACACCCGCGGCGGGCAGGCGCAGAAGCGGGGCAGCACGGTGATGTGCCTCGGCACCCGGGGCCTGGTGTGGACGCCGGACTCCACCGGCCTGTACGTCGGCAAGGTCAGCAACACCGCGACCGCCGGCGTGGTCGAGGCGAGCACCGGCAAGTTCACTCCGCTGGAGCGCGAGGCGTGGGTGGAAGCGCAGACGCTGGCCACCGGTCCGTTCCGGGGTACGGTCGCCGACGGCCGGCTGACCGTCACCACGGCAGACGGCACCGCGCCGAGGTCGGTCGCCTACCAGCCCGAGCACGACACGGACGTGGTGGTGATGGCCGTGTCCCAGGACGGCCAATACGCGTCGGTGAGCACCGGGGGCAGCGATCCCAGCCGGCAGCTGAACGTCGCCGACGTCATCGACATGACCACGGGCAAACCGGTCGAGTTCCCGGTCGGCAAGGTCTCCCGGGTGTGGTTCCAGGCGGACGGTTCGCTGGCCGTGGGCGTGGCGGGTGATCCGGGCAAGCTCTACCGCCTTGCCCCGGACCTGCGGGTGATCTCCGAGATCACGGTCGACGGGGCCGCCGTCGAAGGCCGGCTGCCGTTCCAGGTGATCCTCGGCTGAGCGGGCCAGGGCACGCCGCTGCCAGGCGAGGCGAAGCGGTGCGGGACTGCGGTCCCGCGCCGCCTTTTGCATGTTCGGCCAGTGTCTGGCTTCGGCCGGCCACCGTAGGCTCCGCGGCCATGGGCATCCTGGGACGGATCGAGAACTGGCGGGCGAAGTTCTTCGTGTGGATCGGCCTGCCGGTCATCGCGGCGATCGGCCTGCTGTACGGCACCCAAGATCTGGTGCCGGCCTGGCAGGCGCACTCCGGCAGCGGCACTCCCGGCCTGTTCACCGCGATGCGCGAGGACTGCGGCAAGTACAGCTGCTCTTTCTACGGCGAGTGGGAGACCGCTGACGGCAGCACCCGCAAGGACGTCATCCTGTACGACGAGCCGGACTCGATGCGGGTCGGCAAGACCGTCGACGCGCTCGACACCGGTGCCCGCAAGGGCGTCTTCGCCACCGCGGGCGGCTCCACGTATCTGCTGATCACAGGGTTCACGCTCGCGGGGATCGCGGCGGCGATCGGCTGGGTCTTCGTGGTGGTCCGCGCCCTGCGCCGGCGGCAGGCGAAGGCGCGGGCGAAAGAGGACGACAAGGCGCTCTTCCGCATCGGCAGTTGACGATCTTGTTTCACGTGAAACATCGACAAAACGGATGAAAAAGGGCCCCCCATTCCGGGGGCCCTTTCGTGTCGTGCCGCAGGTCAGATCGTGCAGGAGTCGTCGTCGCACACCGCGCCACGCGGCGTCGGCAGGACCGTGAGCGGTGCCTTGCCCTCGCGGCGGTGCACCTCGTCCAGCACCTCGCGCAACGTGGACGGGTCCTGTGCGCCGCTGATGCCGTACTTGCCCGCGAAGACGAACATCGGCACGCCGGTGATGTCGAGTTCACGGGCCATGGCGAGCTCACCCTGCACCTCGGCGACACCATCGGTCGAGTCGAGCAGCGTGCGCATCTGCTGCTCGTCGTGGCCGAGTCCGGCCGCGACCGCCGCCAGCACGGCACGGTCGCCGATGTCGAGGCCGTCAGTGAAGTGGGCCCGGTGCAGCGCCTCGACCATCGGCCGCTGCTCGCCGTGCTGACCGGCCCACCAGATCAGCCGGTGGGCGTCGAAGGTGTTCGCGTTGATCGCGCGGTCGAAGTTCATGGTCAGACCTTCGCCCTTGCCGACCTCGGTGACCTGGGTGAACATCCGCCGGACGTTCGACTCGCCGCCGTAGCGCCGGCCCAGCCACTCCACCAGCGGCCCGGACTCGGCCGACGGGTCGAGCTGGAAGGCACGCCAGGTCAGGGTCACCGGCTCGGCGAAGCCGTCGAGCGCCTTCAACAGGCGCTGCTCGCCGATCCAGCACCAGGGGCATACGACGTCGGAGTAGATCTCGATCTGCACGTCCCCATGAAACACGGTGGCGAGGGGTTCTGTTCCCCACACCGCGCGCGGGTGTGCGCAAGGGCACTACCCGCCGGTAGGCCCGGCGGTGGCAAGATGTCGCGGTGAGTTGGAGCAGGTATGTGGCGCTGGGGGACAGCTTCACCGAGGGCATGGACGACCCGTACGCCGACGGGGTGTTCCGGGGCTGGGCCGATCTGGTCGCCGGGCGGCTCGGCCAGGTGACCCCCGGGTTCGGTTATGCCAACCTCGCCATCCGCGGGCGGCTGTTCGACGGCATCGTCGGCGAGCAGCTCGAACCGGCGCTGGCCATGAAGCCCGACCTGATCAGCTTCGCGGCCGGCGCGAACGACGTGCTGCGCCGCAAGTGCGACCCGCCGACCCTGATGGCGCGGTTCGACGCGACCGTGGCCAGGCTCCGGGACACCGGCGCGGACGTGCTGCTGTTCCGGTTCGCCGACGTGATGTCGCGGCTGCCCGGCAACAACCTCGTCGCGCCGCGGATCCGGTACCTCAACCAGGCCGTCGGCGAGGTCGCCGACCGCAATGGCGCGCGCCTGGTCGACCTGTGGAACGACCACGAGTACGCCAACCCCGCGTTGTGGAGCATCGACCGGCTGCACCTGTCGGCGGCCGGGCACCGGCGCACCGCCGCCCACGTGCTCGCGGCGCTCGGCGTGCCGACCGACCCGACCTGGTGGGACGTGCCGCCCCGGCCGACGGTGAAGTCCTGGCCGGCGGCCCGCGCCGACGACCTGGCCTGGGCCGGCCGCTACCTCGCCCCCTGGATCAAGCGCCGCCTCACCGGCCGCTCCTCCGGCGATACCGTCACCGCGAAACGCGCCGAGCTCGGTCCGATCGATCCCACCGCCTGACCACCGGGTCAGGGCCGGGTCATGGGGCGATGTTCAGGTGGTCGAGGACGCTCTCGGCCAGGGCGACGTCGCCGGTGAGCCAGACCTGCTGCCGGTCCCGGGTGCTGCGTCCCGTCGCGAGCAGGGTGTACGCCTCCCAGCTCAGCGTGGCGTGGGCGGTGCACCGATGGCTGTCGCTGGGCACCACCGAGGCGCGACCGTGCTCGTCGACGTACACCGTGAAGTCCTGCGGCAGCTCGCCCAGGGTGGTGAAGCGCACCGCGGCGCCGGGTGGCGCACCGGCCTTCTTGACCACGATCCGCGGTAGCGCCTGCAGGACCAGGTCCCGGGCGTTCTGCGCGCCGGGGGAGCCGAGGTTGCCGGGCCGGCGCAGGGCGCGGCGCACGTCCTGCTCGTGCACCCACAGGTCGAACGCGCGCGCCGACAACTGCACCGCGAACGGCACGGCCGTGTTCGCCCACACCCACCAGCCGGGCGCGTCCGCCGCCCGCAGCTCGTCGGTGAGCTGACGCTCGCGCACCGGCAGCAGCTCGTGCAGGGCCGCGAGCACCTCGCCGCGGGTCGTGCCGCGCCACCGCTCGACCCCGGAGTCGATCAGCTGCTGCGGCGGGCTGTCCGGGGGCATACCGCCGTCGGCCATCCACTGTTCCAGGCTCACCACGTGGGCGTACACGTCGGCCACGGACCACCCGGGACAGTCGGTCGAGGCGGCCCACTGCTCGTCGGTGAGCTGGTCACCGATCTTGGCCAGGGCGTGCAGGCTGTGGCGGCAGGCCGCGGCGGCGCGGTCGTGTGCGGACATGGCCGCAGCCTTCCGCGTTCACCCCCTCGATGCAAGCTTCCGCGGGACGGCACGATGTCGGGCACGGATCGGGGTGCAACCGGTACCGGAGATCGCGCGTGTTGGTGCCATCCACCGGATCCGACCGGTGACATCGGGGAGGAAGGACCGTGTGACCGCCATGGCCACGCAACACGGGGAGGTCTGGGTCGCGGACTCGGCGGCATCCGCCGTGTCACGCGACTTCGACGAGTTCTACGCGGCGAGTTTCACGCCGCTCAGCCTGCAGCTGTACGCCTACCTCGGTGATCTCGGCGAGGCGCAGGACCTGGTGCAGGAGGCACTCTGCCGGGCGTACGCCCGCTGGAGCCGGATCAGCAGGTACGACGAGCCGGTCGCCTGGGTGCGCCGGGTCGCCTGGAACCTGGCGACGAGCAACTTCCGCCGCAAGCGGACGGCGCTGAACTTCCTGCGCCGCCAGCGTGAGGAGCACACCGCGGGACCCGACCCGGACCGGGTCGCGCTCACCCGGGCCCTCGCGAAGATCCCGGCCCAGCAAAGGCGGGCGGTCGTCCTGCACTACATGGCGCAGCTGCCGGTCGCGGAGATCGCGGCGCAGGAAGGTGTCGCCGAGGGCACCGTCAAATCCTGGCTCAGCCGTGGCCGCGCCGCCCTGGCCGCCCAGCTCAAGAAGGAGAACTGAGATGACCGACTTCGACGACGACCTGATCACGGACGCCTTCGCGGGCTTCGCCGCCGGTGCCGCGCCCTCGGTACGCCCCATTGGTGCGGGCGCGGTGCGGCACACCGTCAAGCGCCGCCGGGCCCGCACGACAGCAGCGCTGAGCGTGCTCGGGGTGCTGCTGCTGGCCGCACCGGCGCTGGCGTACGCCTCCCTGGACCGGGGCAGCCAGGGCCCGCCCGACCCCATGGCGTCGACGCAGGTCGCGGTGTCGCCGAGCGGTGCGTCGTCCCCCTCCGCGACGCCTTCGCGCTCGGCGACCCCGTCGCCCGCGAACACTGCCGCGAAACTCGTGCTCGGGCCGCGCGGCTACGGCGATCTGCTGCTCGGGCAGAGCCCCGCCGAAGCCGTCGCGACAGGCCTGGTGGTCGGGAACGGGACGATCGACGACGGTATGACGTGCGACAGTTCTGCCGTCCTCAAGGGAACGCCGACGCCGGAGGACGACCGCGACATCGACGGGAAGTTGTTCTTTTCCCAGCGGCTGGGCCTCGCGGCGATCTACGCCATGCCGGGCGTCGAGACCCCCGAAGGGCTGCGTCTGGGCATGACCTACGAGGAGCTGATCGCGATCTACCCGAGCTGGGAATCGGTCGTGGAGCCGGATCGCCCGCTCGGTCGTGGTTACGTGGACGTGCCCGGCAACCCCGCGGCCAGATATCGGATCGAGATGGGCCACACATCGGTGATCCAGATCAGCCTGCAGCTGCGCAATCAGGACTGCTACGAGTGACCGGGTGCTGCTGAGGGTCGGCGGGCGGCTCCCCCTGGGGAGTCGCCCGTTCGGCTGTGTCGCGCGCGCGTCGCCGCGTCCGGGTACGGTGTCCGACGTGGAGCACTCGTTCCAGGGCGGTTCACGGGACGCGATCGACCTGTCGGGCCTGCGGCTTGCCGCCGTGCGGGCCGTGCCGTCGTGTCCGCAAGTGGTCGCGGTTCGCCGCCACCCTTTGCCCCCGCCCAGCGCGTCTCTACCTGAGCCGGACCCAGGGAGCCGGGTGTGAGCACCGACGAGGAGAACCCCGCTCCATGACCAACCCCAACCCCGACCGGATCCGCGCGCTCATCGAGCAGTGCTGGGACGCCCCCCGAGGTGCGGGTCAGGTGGCGCTGGCCGAGGAGGCGATCGCCCAGGCGGACGCGCTCGGTGACGAGCAGCTGCGGTTCCACGCCCGGATGGCGGCCACGGAGGCGTACCAGCGCGCCGGGCGGCCGGCCGAGGGGTTCGTGACGTTCTCCTGGTGCCTGGCCCGCTTCGACTCGTATCCGGAGCGGTACGGGGACCAGGAGTACCTGCTGCTCTGGCACTACAAGTACGTGATCAACTCGGCGACCCGGTTTCCGGACGTGCCGCTCGCCCGGACCCATGCGGTGCTCGACGACATGCAGCGCCGTTATGAGGAGGGCGGGCACAGCCCGCAGGCCGTGCACAAGCACCGCTGGCTGCTGGCGTTCCATCTCGGTGACCGTGCGGCCGCTGACCTGCACTACGAGCAGTGGTTGGCGGCTCCGCGCGACGGCAACTCGGACTGCGTCGGATGCGACCCGACCGACCAGGTGCGGCACCTGACCGAGCGCGGCCGTGACGCGGAGGCCATCGAGCTCACCGAGCCGGTGCTGGCGGGGCGGCTGACCTGCGCCGAGCAGCCGCAGGAGATCCTCACCGCGCTGCTGTTGCCGTATCTGCGTACCGGTCGGCTCGACGAGGCGCGCAAGGCGCACCATCAGGCATACCGCGCGATCCGGGGGGACCGCGGCAAGCTCGGCACGATCGCCGAGCACGTGTACTTCCTCGCGGTGAGCGGCAACGCCGTACGCGGCCTGGAACTGGTCGAGCGGCACCTGCCGTGGCTGGCCGAGGCGCCCTCCCCGATGGTCGAGCTGGAGTTCGCCGCCGCGGCCGCGCTGGTGCTGCGGCAGTTGGCCGCCGCCGGGCAGGGGGCGCAGCCGGTGCACGGCACGGAGCAGAGCATCGCGGAACTGGCCGAGCACCTCGCGGAGCGGGCCGGCGTGCTGGCGAAGCGCTTCGACGCCCGCAACGGCACGCTCGCCCAGAGTGCCCGGGTGGCTGCGCTGCTGGCGGCCGAGCCGCTGGTGGAGCGGCTGCCGTTGAGCCTGACCGCGCGGGTGGGCGCGGCGGCGCGGCGCACGCCCGAGGTCGCGGCCCCGCCGGTCGTGGCGGACCTGCCGGACGTGCCCGCGGACGCCGGCCTCGACCGGCTGCTCGATCTGATCGAGGAGGCGCTGCGGTGTGACGACGAGCCCCGGTCCGAGGCGCTGTGGCAGCGCATCGAACCGTTCACCGGCGCGGCCGGGCTGACCGCGCTGCAGCAGGGGCGGCTTGCCGACCTGCGTGGTATGCGGCTGCACGGCGAGACGGCCGAGCAGACCGAGCACGCCTGGACCGAGGCGTTGGAGCGTTACACCGCGGCCGGCGACGAGGTGCGCTGCCAGCGGATCCGGGGGCGGCTGGGGCTGCACCGCAGCCGGCACGGCCAGCCGGAGGAAGGGCTGGCGCAGGTCCGCGCCTCCTCGGACTACCTGCTGGCGCACGGCGGGCCGAAGGACCAGGCCGGAGCGCTGCGGCGGCTCGCGGTCGCGCTGCTCCACGCCCAGCAGCCGGGGGAGGCGCTGCGCGAGCTGGACCGTATCGCCGGAGTCGGCGAACCCGACCCGGGGGCGCGGGTGCGGCTGCAGGTCATGCTGCTGCGGGCGCAGGCGCTGGGCGCGGACGGCCGGGTGCAGGAGTCCGTGGACGCGGCCCGGCACCTGATCGTGCAGGCCGTCGCCGAGGACCAGGACGAGATGACCGGGCTGGGCGAGTTCTTCCTCGGCCAGGGCCTGAGCATGCTCGACGACAACGCGGGCGCGGCGGCGGCCTTCGACCGGGCGCTGGCGAGGGTGCTGCCCGAGCCGCTGGAGCGTGAGGTCCGCGAGCGGCGGGCCGTCCTGCTGGCGGGCACGCCGCGGGCCCGGGAAGTGGTCGACGACCTGGCCGCCATGGTGGTCAGGCTCACGGGTGAACCCGAGGCGGGGGAGGAGCACGGCGACGACGCCGAGCACGCCCGCTTCCACCTGTCCGTGGCGCTGTTCAACACCGGCCGGGTCGAGGAGGCCGCCGAGGTCGCCGAGGAGGCGGTGCACGGCGCGGACCGGGCCGGCAACCAGAACCTCGCCGATCAGGTGCGCCACTTGCTGGCCGCGATCCACCAGCGGCTGGGAGAGACCGACCAGGCGCTTTCCTACCTTGATCAGCTCGCGGCGAACCTGGACGGGTTCGACAACGCCGCGGGGCGGGCGCGGGTCCTGGAACAGGCCGGTGAGCTGCTGTTCGACCTCGATCGCGACGCGCTCGCGGCGACCCGGCTCGGTTCGGCCGCCGCCGCGTACCGGTTGGCGCGGCTGCCGCTGGACGAGATGCGCGCCCGGCGCCGGCAGGCCGTGGCGGCGATGTACGCCGACGACCCGGACCGGGCCCGCCAGGCGGTGGAGTTGGCCGACGCCGCGGCGGCGGAGCTGCCACCGGGGCTGGCCAAGGAGCCGGAGGCGCAGTACGAGCTGGCCTGGCTCGCCTTGGACGGGGCGCGGGCCGTGGCCGGCGCGGGTGACCCGGAGGCGGCGCTGACCCGGGTGCGCGGCGCGGCCGAGCGCTTCCGCGGGCTGGAGGCGTTCGGGGAGGCGTTCCTCGCCGACCTGACCATGGGCGAGGTGCTGCTGACGCTGGGCCGGGCGGAGGAGGCCGAGCGGCTGCTGCGGGAGGTGCTCAACGGCCTGCCCCGCGACTCGGCGACGCTGCCGCGGGCGGCGTACGCGCTCGCGCACGCGTTGATGCAGTGCGGCCGGGGCGAGGAAGCGCGCGAATTGGCGGGCGAATATGGGTTCGAACTGGACTAAACGGACGTTAAGCTGCGGCTTGACCGGCGAGTAGCATGTCTCGGGTGACGGCAGTGGAGCAGCAGGTAGACACCCCCCCAGCGAAGCCGGCGCGCAGGTCGCGACGTGAGGAGATCCTCGAGATCGCCGTCGGCCTGTTCGCCGCGCGCGGCTATCACGGCGTGTCCATGGACGACATCGGCACCGCGGCCGGTGTCACCGGGCCCGCCCTCTACCACCACTTCGCCGGCAAGGAGGCGATGCTTGTCGCCGCGCTGATGCCGGTGAGCGAGGGCCTGCTGGCGGGCGGCCGCGGACAGGTCTCCGCGCACCCCGGCGACCCGCGCGCCGCGGTCGAGGCCCTGGTCGACTTCCACGTCGAGTTCGCGCTGGCCAACCCCGCCGTGATCGCCCTGCACCTGCACGAACTGGACCGCCTGCCCGAGGAGCCCCGCCGGGAGATCCGCCGCCTGCAGCGCCAGTACGTCGAGGAGTGGGTCCAGGTGCTCACCTCGGTGCGCAGCGACGTCACCGGCGGCGAGGCCCGCGTCCTCGCCCACGCCGCCTTCGGCCTGATGAACTCCACCCCGTTCCTCGGCGGCGAGGTCGAGCGCCAGCGCCGCGCCACCCTCCTGCGCGCCGCCGCCCTGGCCGCCCTGCTGGGCTGACCCGCCCATCCCGTTTTCGCAGTTTCGGGGAAACTGCGCCTTCGGCGTGCCCGGAAGCCGCAGTTTCCCCGAAACTGCTGGTCCGTGCCGATGCGGCGGCCCCGGTGGGTGCGCCGAACTTAACGTGCGTTTAGGCTCAGGTGTGGTTGGCTGAGCGTAGGAGGGACGCGGGCATGATCGAGTCGTTGCTGGTCGCGAACCGGGGAGAGATCGCCCGGCGCATCATCCGCACCGCCAGGGGCCTGGGGATCCGGACCATCGCGGTGTACTCCGAGGCCGACGCCGAACTGCCGTTCGTGCGCGAGGCCGACGAGGCGGTGTGCGTCGGACCGGCCAACCCGGCCGAGTCGTACCGCAACGCCGAGGCGATCCTCGCCGCCGCGAAGCAGACCGGCGCGCAGGCGATCCACCCCGGCTACGGCTTCCTCTCCGAGAACGCCGACTTCGCCCGTACCGTCGCGGCCAGTGGTCTGATCTGGGTCGGGCCCGGCGCCGAGGCGATCACCGCGATGGGCGACAAGATCAACGCTCGTAACCTGATGGCCGCCGCGGGCGTGCCGGTCGCCCCCGGCACCGCCGACCCGGCCGTGACTGTCGAGGCCGCGCTGGCCGCCGCCGAGGAGATCGGCTATCCGGTCATGGTCAAGGCCGCGGCCGGCGGCGGCGGCATGGGCATGGCCGTCGCGAACGACGCCGCCCAGCTGACCGCGCAGTACGAGCAGGTGCGCGGCTTCGCCGAGCGCACGTTCGGCGACGGCTCCGTGCTGCTGGAGCGCTACTTCCCCCGGGTGCGCCACGTCGAGGTGCAGATCCTCGGCCTGGCCGACGGCACCGTGCTCGCCCTGGGCGAGCGCGAGTGCTCGGTGCAGCGGCGCAACCAGAAGCTGGTCGAGGAGTCGCCGTCCCCGGCGCTCACTCCCGAGCAGCGCGAGAAGCTGCTGGCCGCCGCGGTTCGCGCGGGCGAGGCGGTCGGCTACCGCAACGCCGGCACCGTCGAGTGCCTGTTCGACCCGGCCACCGGCGACTTCTTCTTCCTGGAGATGAACACCCGGCTGCAGGTCGAGCACCCGGTGACCGAGCTGGTCTTCGGCATCGACCTGGTCGAGGCGCAACTGCGCGTCGCCGCCGGCCTGCCGGTGCAGTTCGAGCCGTCCACGCTGGCCTCCCAGGGCCACGCCATCGAGCTGCGGATCAACGCCGAGGACCCGAAGCGCTTCCTGCCCGGCCCCGGCGCGATCAAGACCTGGGTCGAGCCGCACGGCGAGGGCGTGCGGGTGGACTCCGGCTACGCGGAGGGCAATGTCGTCACCCCGAGCTACGACTCGCTGATGGCCAAGGTCATCGTGTACGGGGCCGACCGGGCCGAGGCCATCGCGCGGGCCAAGGCGGCGGTCGACGCGTTCGAGCTGATCGGCCCGAAGAACAACCTGCCGTTCTTCGCCGAACTGATGGACAACGCCGAGTTCGTCTCGGGCGACTACGACACCGGCCTGGTCTCGCGGATGCGCTGAGCAGACATGACAAAGGGGGCCCAGCGACCGCCGGGCCCCCTTTGTCGCATGATCAGCGGATCTCGTACGCCCGGATCACGGTCTGGTCGAAGGTGTTGCCCTTCGAGTCCGCACCCGTTGCCTGCAGCGACACGAAGCCGCCCGCCTTCGGGTGCGCGACCATGACGACCCATTCGCCGCCGACGCACAGCACCGGCACCTTGACCCAGGTCTTGCCGTCGTCGTACGACGCCTTCACCGACAGCTTGACCACGCGGCCGGAGCCCTCGGTCTGGGTGAAGGTCGCCGGGTAGACACCCAGGCCGCCGGCCTTGCCGACGTTGTTCGCGTCCAGCTTCGGCGCGAAGGCGACCGCGGTCAGCGGCAGCGATGCCCGCGTGTCCGCGTGGCCGGAGCGGAACGTCCAGCTCACCGACATCTTCGTGGTGAGCCGGGAGTCACGCTCCAGGCTGCCGTCGAAGCGGAACGAGGCCTTGGCCGCGTCCACCTCCTCGGCGTAGACGTACGGGCCGTCCGTCGCCTCGGCGATCAGCTCGCCGTTGCGGTAGAGCGCGCCCCGGCCCGCGGTGATCGTTCCGAAGCCGGGCCGGCCCTGACCGTCGCCGAGCAGGGCAGGGCCGACGTACATGACGTCGCCGTCGCGCTCGGCCGGCACGATGCCCGGCCAGAAGTCCGCCACACTCGGCCCGAACACGCCCTTGTTCCACTGCTCGTGGTAGGTCCGGCCGGCCTTGTACGCCACGTTGGCGGTGTTGTCGGAGACGGTCTCCGGCCACTCCCCGCCCTCGGCCGCCTTCTCGACCATGAACTCGACCTGCCACCGCACGTTGCCCGCGTAGTAGTCGGTGCGGGTGAACGGCAGCGGCGTCTGCCAGCCCGTGGCCCAGCCGCCCCCGCCGTCCGGCGGCGCGAGGAAGTTGAGCTTCACGCCGTAGGTGCCCTTGTCGAGCAGGCCGTGGCCGGCCTTGACGGTGGCGAGGTCATTGGGCTTCAGGTGCTTGACCAGGCCGTTCCAGATGCCGTCGGCCTTGTGCCAGCCGAGGTTGTAGACGAATGGCGACGCCGCCGGGCTGCCCTCCTCGTCGAGCTGGGCCAGGGTGCCGGTGACCGCCGAGCTGAGACCGGGCACCTTCTTCGGGCCGAGCTGCTTGGCGTGGATGCCCTCGTAGCTCTCGCCCATCACGCTGACCCCGATGCCGGCGTCCCCGTAGTTCATGTTGACGTCGAAGGACGCCATGAGCACGTCGGCCTTCGGGTCGGGCACGGTGATGTCGAAGTCGGAGCCGTTGCGCGCGTCCATGTGCAGCGACTGGTCACCGGCGACGGTGTACAGCGGGTACATCACCTGGGTGACGCTGTCCTCCTCGTAGACCCAGGTGAACGCGAAGTACTTGCCCGGCGGCAGGCGCAGGTCGGCGCCTGCCCCTTCCACGATGTAGTCACGGAAGGTCTGGAAGTCGAACAGCACCGTGAACGCGTCCGCGGCCGGGTCGCCGTCCCGCTCGGTCGCGGTGATGTGGACCTTGTGCTTGAGCTCCTCCCGGACGATGCCGAACGGGGTCTGCACGGAGACGCCGTCGGCGGTCGCGGTGATCCGGCCGCCGATGCCGCCGGTCAGGTCGCCGCCCTGGCGGGTGTCGGCCGAGATGGTCACGGAGGCGTCGCCGCCGGCCGGGACCGTCACGGTGTCGGCGCTGAGCGAGAAGACCCCGGCGGGCGCGCCGGTGAGGGCGAGCTGCAGGGTCACCGCGGCGCTGCCGCCGTTGTGGTACGTGACGGTGCTGGTGCGTACGTCGTCGTCCTCGTGCGGCCACTCCTGCAGGCCGAACGTGACCGACGCCGGGCTGGTGGTGACCTGCTGGGTGATCGCCCGAGCCACGTCGACCCGGCCCGCGCCCTGCGCGAACACGCCGATGTCCGCGGACGGCTTGGCCGAGGCCATCAGCACCGACTTGCGCTGCTCGGCGGTCCACTCGGGGTGCACCTGGGTCAGCAGCGCGGCCGCGCCCGCGACGTGCGGGGTGGCCATGGACGTGCCGTCGAGCGGCATGTACAGCTGCCCCGGCTCGCCGAGGAAGCCGTCCTTGCTGCGCGCCGCCACGATGTCCTGGCCGGGCGCGGCGATCTCCGGCTTGACCGCCCAGCCGTCGGCGCTGGGGCCCCGGCTGGAGAACACGGCCAGTTCGTCGGTCTTGGTGAACGCGCCGACGGCCAGGGCGGCCTCGGCGGTCGCCGGCGAGCCGACGGTCTCGTCCGCGCCGGCGTTGCCCGCCGCGATCACGAACAGGGTGCCGTACTGCGCGGTCAGGTCGTTGACGGCCTGCTCCAGCGGGTCGATCTCGGGGGTGTTGGTGCCGCCGAGGCTCATGTTGGCCACGTCGGCTCCGGACTCGGCGGCCCACTGCATGCCGGCCAGGATCCAGGACTCGGCACAGCCGTACTCGACGCAGACCTTGCCGTCGAGCAGCGAAGCGCCGGGCGCGACACCCTTGTACTTGCCGCCGGAGCCGGCCCCGCTGCCCGCGATGGTCGAGGCGACGTGCGTGCCGTGACCGACCCGGTCGAGGTCGTCCTCCTCACCCTCGGTGAAGTTCTGCCGGGCACTGATCTTGCCGGCCAGGTCGGGGTGGGTGATGTCGACGCCGGTGTCCAGCACGGCGACCTTCACACCCGTGCCGTCGAACCCGGCGGACCAGGCCGCGGGCGCGCCGATCAGCGGGACGCTCTGGTCCAGCGCCGGCTTGCGTACGGCGTCGAGCCAGATCTTGCCGGTGGCCGCCTTGCGGGTCGCCTGCCACTGCGAGGCCAGGTTCTCCTCGGCCACCTCGGCGGCGAAGCCCTTCACCGCGGGCAGCCTGCGCTCGGCGGTCAGGCCCGGTGCGGCGCTCGCGCCGGAGACGATCAGCGGCAGCGAGGCCTTGCGCGCGGCCTTGACCGCGAGCAGTTCGGTGACGTCGAACAGGCGCTTGTCCAGGCGGTTCGCCGCGAGCAGCGGCACCGCGTCGGACGGGATGACGTACTGGTGGTCCTTGATCCGGTAGCTCTGGTAGGTGACCCCGTCGCGCGGCGTCAGGCTGATCCGCCCGTTGCCGTGCACGGAGATCCGGTCACCCGTGATCAGTGCCACGGTCTGCGTCTTCGCGTTGTCCGGTGCGGGTCTGGCGGCCAGTGGTGCGCCGGCCTGTCCTGCGCCCGCGGTGCCGGGCGCTGCCATCAGCAGCGCGGCGACGATCCCCCCGGCCAGCATTGCCCTCGTACCTCTGCTGGATCGCATGTTCCTCCCCGTCCATTCGATCAGTCCGCCTTGGACTGTCGTTGGTAGAGACGTGCCGATAGGCCGATACGTTGGGCAGCGACATGAGTGAATACCTCAAATCCTTGTGAAGGTATGGCGAACGGCGAGGTCAGGGGAGGGGTGGGCAGGTGAGATTAACGAGGGTTAAGGTGGCCGCATGGGTGCTGTGCTGCCGGACCGGGTGTCGATTCGTGAGGTGGGCCCGCGTGACGGGCTGCAGAACGAGGACCCCGTGCCCACCGCCGACAAGGTCAGGCTGATCGACGCGCTGAGCGCCACCGGCGTCGGCCGCATCGAGGCGGTGTCATACGTGCACCCCAAGGCCATCCCGCAGATGGCCGACGCCGACGAGGTCTGGAGCACGGCCACGCGTGACCCGAAGGTGCGCTACAGCGCGCTGGTGCCCAACCTGCGCGGCGCCCAGCGGGCCCTGGCCGGCGGCTTCACCGAGGTCGAGGTGGTCGTCTCGGCCAGCGACACGCACAACCGGCGCAACATCAACCGCGCCACCGAGGAGTCGCTGGACGAGATCGCCCAGCTCATCCCGGTCCTGCACGAGGGCGGCTCCACCGCTGAGGTGATCATCGCGACGACCTTCGGGTGCCCGTACGAGGGGGACGTGGACCCGAAGCGGGTGGCCGGCATCGTCGACCGCGTCGTCGCCGACGGCGCGGACCGGGTGGCCTTCGGCGACACCACCGGCATGGGCACCCCGCGCCGGGTACGCGAGTTGCTGTCGATCGTCCGCGAGCGGCACCCGGACGTGCCGATGCTGCTGCACTTCCACAACACCCGCGGCACCGGCCTCGCCAACATCCTCACCGCGTTGGAGTTCGGCATCACGGAGTACGACGCCAGCGTCGGCGGCCTGGGCGGCTGCCCGTACGCGCCGGGTGCGTCGGGCAACGTGGCCACCGAGGAGGTCGTGCACATGCTGCACGACATGGGTGTCGACACCGGCATCGACCTGGAGAAGCTGATCGACGCGGCCCGGCTGGCCGAGCAGATCGTGGGCCGTGAGCTGCCGTCCGGCGTGCTGCGGGCCGGTCCGCGCAGCCGCACCGTGAGCTGATCTACCCGCTGTGCGAATTCCGTACGCAACCGGCCGCCGGGTGCGGGCGTGACTTGTGGGTGACCTGACACCCACCACCGGGGGAGCCCTGGATGTCACCACCCGTGTTCGATGAGTTCTATCTGGGCAGCAGGCAGCGGATGCTGCGCTGCGCGTACGCCGTCACCGGGGACGTGCAGGAGGCGCAGGACGTCGTGCAGGAGGCCTACGCGCGGGCCTGGCAGAACTGGCGCAAGGTCGGCGCCTACGACGATCCCGAGGCGTGGGTGCGCACCGTGGCGTTCCGGATCGCGGTGAGCCGCTGGCGGCGTGCCCGCAGCATGTTCACCGCGCACCGCCGGCACGGCGGGGAGCCGAGCGCGGCACCACCGGACGAGAACACCGTCGCGCTGGTGACCGCACTGCGCGGCATCCCCGAGGCCCAGCGCACGGCGATCGTGCTGCACCACATCGCGGGCCGGTCGGTCGCCGAGATCGCGGCCGAGACCGGGGTGGCCGAGGGCACGGTCAAGGCACGTCTGTCCCGGGGGCGGCAGGCCCTCGCCCACCTGCTCCGCACCGAGACGGGGAACAGCTATGCGTGACGACATCTCCCAGCAGCTCGACGGGTTCGGAGCGGACATGCCGGCGATGACCTGGGCCTCCCCCGAAGAGATCCGCGGCCGGGGGGAGCGCCGCCGCCGCGTGCGCGCCGTGGGCATGACCGCCGCCGGCGTGGTGACCGCCGTCCTGGTCGCGGGCACCGCGTTCGCACTCGGCGGCCGGCCCGGTGAGCCCGACCCCACCATGACGGCCCGCCCGACGATCACCGCGGTTCCGCAGCTCAGCACGTCGCCCTCGGCGCGGCCCGCGCTGACCTCGCCGAGCCCGGAGGAGGCGCCGTTCGACACGGTGATCCCACTGGCCGCCATGCTCCGGGCCGCCGACGTCAGCCCCGCGCACCGGGTGCAGAGCGGCGAGTACATGGGCGAGAGCTACCGGTACGTCACCGGGCTGTGCCAGGAGAAGGGCCAGTGGGACGGCACGCCCGCCAGGCCGCAGTCGACCGGGGAGCGGGATTCGTTCCGGCGGCTGGTGCTGGAAGCGGGCCCGGAAACCGTGAATGTCGTCCAGGAGGTGAAGGGTTACGCGTCGGCCCGGTCGGCCGGGGAACTGATCGCCCACGAACGGGCCGGGTTCGAGCACTGTGCGGTCGTGGACCACGGGGAGACCCATGTCGAGTTCGAGATCATCGCCACGGGATTCGCCGGTGACGAGGCGCTGCTGGTCCGGATGACGCCTCGCACGCTGCTGGTGCTGGTGCGCGCGGGTGCGGTGTACGCCGAACTCGCCCTCTGGTTCCCGACCGCTCCCGGTCCTGATGACGTCGCGTTCGCCCAGGACCTCGCGGAGAAGGCGGTGGCACGGATCTGCGCAGCCACTACGGCCTGCTGAAAACGGGCCGTGCCAACAATGACAGGGAGTGACCGATGGTCACTCCCTGTCGGCTATCCGACGCTCAACGGTTCTTCAATTCACAGCAATTCGGACATAAGCCATAAATAGTGCCAGGAATGGCATTTGCCCCCCGGGTTGATCCGTTGGGTGATCCGTGTCCGAGGAATGGCAGGCTCGTTGACCCTTGCGATGTCATAAATGCCCTATTTGTACGAGCCGAATCAGGTGACTACGGGCGCGCGTCGACAGCCGGAGCAACCGCGCTCCGGTGCGCTCATCGTGCACACAGGACGCTCCGCAAAGTGGCCGTGACATGGCAAGACACTGCATCTCCCCGTGGCAATTCCAGATCGAAAGGCACTGCGATTCACATGACTGCGACTTCGCTGGGCACGTGGACCAAGACGTCCGTGAAGGTCGGCGTCCTGTCCGCCGGTGTGCTGCTCATCGGCGGTACGGGCGCGCACGCGGCTGACAACTGGAACTCTTCCTTCAACAGCGGTATCGGCAGCGGAAACCAGATCAAGCTGCCGGTGCAGGCCCCGATCAACATCTGCGGGATCGCCATCGGCATCCTGGGCAACGCCAACGCCAGCTGCACCGGCGGCAGTGAGGCCAACTACGGCGAGGACGCCCTCGCCACCGACTGGAGCAGCCTCGGCAACTCGGGCATCCTGAGCGGCAACCAGGTGCTCGCGCCGATCCAGGTCCCGATCGACGCCTGCGGCGTGGGGGTCGGGGTGCTCGGCAACGCCAACGCGTGGTGCGTCGGCGGCTCCGAGGCCAACCTGCCCGGCGAGGACGGCGACGAGAACCCGTACCCGCAGCCGTACGGCGAGCCGAACTGGCACAAGCACAAGAACAAGAAGAAGGACTTCGTGTCCACGGCGGCCCCGATCGAGAGCACCGTGGCCGAGAGCTCCCCGCTGGACGTCATCACCGGCCTGCTGCCGATCAACGGGCTGACCAGCGGCCTGACCAGCGCGGTCGGCAACACCAGCGCCAGCGTCGGCATCGGCGCGAAGCAGCAGCAGCTGATGAACCAGCGCAAGAACAAGAAGTGGCAGCACTCCGCGCCGAGCACCTGCGAGCTGAACTGGAACACCTTCGGCAACTCGGGGATCCTGAGCGGTAACCAGGTGTTCGTTCCGGTGCAGGCCCCGATCGACGTGTCGGGCGTGGCCGTGGGCGCGCTGCTGGGCAACGCCAACGCCTCCAGCGTCGGCGGCTCCACCGCCAACTTCTGCTGACAGATCTTCCCCACCAGAAAGGGCCGGCGCGGACGCGCGCCGGCCCTTTCCCATGCCCGGCCGCCGCCGACCCCCCCAAGATCGCTCGACTTGCCAGGCACCTGTGCGAATGCGGGCTCAAGATACGCACGGTTGCCTGGCAAGTCGAGTGATCTTGAGGTGCGCGACTGGTCGGGGGAGGCGGGCTGTCTCACCTGGTGGTAACTTAACTATCGTTCAGGTTGGGCCTGTGGGAGGAGTGGGTGCGGCATGCACGAGGGGCTGGATGAGCTGAGAGAGCGCATCGGGGCCGGTGGGGCGCCGAAGTACCACCAGGCCAACGAGGCCAAAGGCAAGCTCTTCGCGCGCGAGCGTATCGCGCGGCTGGTGGACAAGGGCTCGTTCGTCGAGGACGGGATCTTCGCCAACGCGCTGGCGCACGGGCTGCCCGCCGACGGTGTGATCACCGGTCAGGCGACCATCGACGGCCGCCCCGTGTGCCTGATGGCCAACGACTCCACGGTCAAGGCCGGCAGCTGGGGCGCGCGCACCGTCGAGAAGATCATCAGGATCATCGAGCGGGCGTACGGCCAGGGTGTGCCCATGGTCTACCTCGTCGACTCCGCCGGGGCGCGCATCACCGACCAGGTCGACCTGTTCCCCGGCCGCCGGGGTGCGGGCAACATCTTCTACCAGCAGGTGAAGTCCTCGGGCAGCATCCCGCAGGTGTGCGCCCTGTTCGGGCCGAGTGCCGCGGGCGGGGCTTACATCCCCGCCTTCTGCGACGTCGTCGCCATGGTCGACGGCAACGCCTCGATGTACCTGGGCTCCGACCGCATGGTCGAGATGGTCACCGGCGAGAAGACCACGCTGGAGGCGATGGGCGGCGCGAAGGTGCACACCGAGCAGTCCGGCGTCGGCCACTTCCTGTGCAAGGACGAGGACGAGGCGCTCGGCGTGGTGCGGCGCTACCTGTCCTTCCTGCCCGCCAACTGGACCGAGCAGCCGCCCGCGCTGGAGCCGATGCCCGCGCCGGAGACCGACCTGGCCGCGATCGTGCCGGAGAGCGAGCGCCGCGCGTTCGACATGCGCAAGCTGGTCAAGGGCCTGCTCGACGGCGGGGAGTACTTCGAGATCCAGGCGCGCTGGGCCAAGGAGCTGACGGTCGGCTTCGGCCGGCTCGACGGCCAGGTCGTGGGCGTCGTGGGCAACAACTCGTTGCACAAGGGTGGGGTGCTCTTCGTCGACTCCGCCGACAAGGCCAGCCGCTTCGTGCAGCTGTGCGACGCGTTCAACGTGCCGCTGCTGTTCCTGTGCGACGTGCCCGGCTTCATGGTCGGCAGCGCGGTGGAGAAGCAGGGCATCATCCGGCACGGCGCGAAGATGGTCACCGCGATCAGCGAGGCGACCGTGCCGAAGATCTGCGTCGTGGTGCGCAAGGCGTACGGTGCCGGCCTGTATGCGATGGCCGGGCCCGGCTTCCTGCCCGAGGCGACCATCGCGCTGCCCACCGCCAAGATCGCCGTCATGGGCGCCGAGGCCGCGGTGAACGCCGTGTACGCCAACAAGATCGCCGCGATCGAGGACGAGGCCGAGCGGGAGGCCTTCATCGCCGCCAAGCGCGCCGAGTACGAGACCGACATCGACATCGTCCGGCTCGCCAGCGAGCTGGTCATCGACACGATCGTGGAGCCCGACCGGCTCCGCGACGAGCTCATCCAGCGGTACCGCGCCGCACAGGGCAAGGACCGTCACTTCTCACGCCGCCGACACGGCGTGACTCCCGTTTGAGAGAGGCCGTGATGACCGACTTCGGGCTGTCCGAGGAGCACCGCGAGCTGCGTGACACCGTGCGCCGCTTCGCCCAGGACAAGGTGGCGCCGGTGATCGGCGACCTGTACGAGCGGCACGAGTTCCCGTACGACCTGGTCCGCCAGATGGGCGAGATGGGGCTGTTCGGGCTGCCCTTCCCAAGCGAGTTCGGTGGGATGGACGGCGATTACCTCGCCCTGTGCATCGTGCTGGAGGAGCTGGCCCGGGTCGACTCCTCGCTGTCCATCACGCTGGAGGCGGCGATCTCGCTGGGCGCGATGCCGATCTACCGGTTCGGCAGCGACGAGCAGAAGAAGCGCTGGCTGCCGGCCCTGATCAAGGGCGAGGCGCTGGCCGGGTTCGGGCTGACCGAGCCGGGCGCGGGCTCCGACGCGGGCGGCACGCGCACCACGGCGCGGCTGTCCGAGGACGGCAGCGAGTGGATCATCAACGGCAGCAAGGCGTTCATCACCAACTCCGGCACGACGATGACCAGCCTGGTCACCGTCACCGCGCGGACCGGCGAGAACGAGATCTCCTCGATCATCGTGCCGTCGGGCACCCCCGGCTTCACGGTCGCGCCCGGCTACTCCAAGGTCGGCTGGTGCAGCTCGGACACCCACGAGCTGACCTTCACCGACTGCCGGGTGCCGGTGGAGAACCTGCTCGGCCAGCGGGGCCGCGGCTTCGCACAGTTCCTGCAGATCCTCGACGAGGGCCGGATCGCCATCGCGGCGCTGTCCACGGGCCTGGCCCAGGGCTGCGTCGACGAATCGCTCAAGTACGCGTCGCAGCGGGAGGCGTTCGGCCACGCCATCGGCTCGTACCAGGCGATCCAGTTCATGATCGCGGACATGGAGACGCGTGCCCACACCGCGCGGCTGGCCTGGCGCGACGCGGCGCAGCGGCTGGTCGCGGGCGCGGACTTCAAGCGCCAGGCCGCTATCGCGAAGCTGCACGCCAGCACGGTCGCGGTGGACAACGCCCGGGACGCCACGCAGATCCACGGCGGGTACGGCTTCATGAACGAGTTCCCGGTCGCCCGCATGTGGCGCGACAGCAAGATCCTGGAGATCGGCGAGGGCACCTCGGAGATCCAGCGCATGGTCATCGCGCGGGACCTTGGCCTGCGCTGACCGGTGCGGGTGAGGCCCTCCGTGGGCCTCACCCGCACCGCGGTCTCCGGCCGCTGTGGCGACCGGAGACCCCCCGTCGGTGTCGCGACATGTCCCGGCAGCCGCCGAGACATGTCGATGCCTGAAGACACGCGTTGTCCGGACGGAAGGTTGCGCATGTCGGCCGTCCGACACCGGTCATCGGAAGGGTTGCGGTGTGACACCGGTCATGTCCGGCGAGTGCGCCAAAAAGTAGACGCTCGACTCCCACGTTCGGCTTCGGATGCGTAGTCTTTGCGGCCATGGCCCCAGGTCACCCGGTTCACGTTGAGGCCGCCGACGCGTCGGCGGCCTCCTTCAGCGCGCTCCTGCGCGCGCACCGGGACACCGCGCGGCTGACCCAGTCGGAGCTCGCCGCGCGAGCCGGGCTGGGGGTGCGCACGGTCCGGGATCTGGAGCACGGCCGAGCCTCGCGACCCCAGCGCAGCACGGTCGAGCTGCTGGTGAGCGCGCTGGGGTTGACCGGCGACGAGGCCGCGGAGTTCTACTCGGCCGCCCGGGGCCAGCTCCCACCACAGCCCAGGCCGGCGGCGTACACCCTGCCCACGCCGCCGGAACTGCACGGCCGGGCCGAGGAGTCGGCCGCGCTCGGGGCGCACCTGGTCGCCCAGCCGGGGCTCACCACTCTGGTGGGGCTCGCCGGGGTCGGCAAGAGCGCGCTGGCGATCAGCGTCGCCCACCGGATGCAGCCGCACTTCCCGGCCGGCGTGGGCGCGATCAGCGTCGCGGCGGGCGACACCGTCACCGACGTCCGCGACGTCGTCTGCGCAGTGCTCGGCGTCAACCGGCCGGCCGACCTGCCGGCCCGGCTGGAGCAGCCGGTGCTGCTGATGGTGGATGCGGTGGACCGCTCCCCGGACGCGTTCCGGACCGTGCTGGCGGAGCTGCTCGCGGCCGCGCCCACGTTGCGAGTGCTCGCCTCGGCCCGGGCACCGCTGGGGCACGCGGGCGAGCAGGTGTGGCCGCTGGGCCCGCTGGCGCTGCCCCCGGCCGGGACGCGGGTGCTGGCCGAGGCGGAGCGGCACCCGGCGAGTGCGCTGTTCCTGGCCCGGTGGCGGCGGGTGCGCCGCGCTCCGGCCGACGTCGAGGTGGAGGCACTGGTCACGCTGGTACGCCGCCTCGGCGGGCTGCCCCTGGCGATCGAACTGGCGGCGGCCCGGGGCCGGGTGCTCGATCCCGCAGAGATGCTCGCCCGGTACGGCAACCGCCTGCTGGAGTTGGGCAGCGCCGACGTGGCCGCGTCGCCGCCGCTGGTGACCCTGCGCGATGTGGTGACGGCGAGCTACCGCCTGCTGGAGCCCGCGCAGCGGGAGGCGCTGCGGCGGCTGGCCGTGTTCGGCTATCGCTGGTCCGTGGAGCTGGCCGAGGACCTGCTCGGCCCGCAGGTCGACGTGGTGCCGGTGCTGGAGCGGCTGGTCGAGCTGGGGCTGGTGCAGGTGCGCGGCTCGGGGGCGTTCCGGTTCGTGCTGCTGGACGTCGTGAAGGAGTACGCCACCGAGCAGGCCGAGGTGGCCGGGGAGCTGGCCGAGGCGCGCCGGCAGCATGGTGTGGTCTTCGCCCGGTTCGCCGCGCGCACCGCGCCGACGATGGTGGGGTCCACGCTGGCCGCGGCGGTGGCCCGGTTCGACGACGTGGCCAGCGACCTGTGGGCGGCACTGGCCCACGCGGCCGAGCACGACCCGCACACCGCGCTGTGCCTGGCGTCGAACCTGCCCCGCTGGTGGCGCTTCCGCGGCCGGGACCAGCAGGGCAGGCAGTGGTTGCTGCGGCTGCTCGACGACCCGCGTACCGCCGACGCGGACCCGATCATGCGGGCCTGGGCGAACCTGGGCGTGGTGCAGCTCGCGGCCGAACACGGCGCGGGCCGGGCCGAACTCGACCGGGGCGAGGCAGCGCTCGCGGCGTTCCTGCTGGTGGGGGATGTGACCGGGGAGCTGGCGGCGCGCGGCGTGCTGCAGGTGGTGCACCAGAGCGCGGGGGAGTACGACGACGCCCGCCGCCACGGTGAGGCGACCCTCGCGCTGGCCACCCGGACCGGCCGGGTCGGCGACATGGCGGTGGCCCAGCACAACCTGATCTGGCACGACCTGCGCGAAGCGGATCTCGCCGCGGCACAGCGGCGGCTGGCGGCGGTGGACCGGCTGTCGGCCCGGTCCGGGGAGCACAAGCTGCGGGCGCTGGCGCGGGCCAACCTGGCCGAGGTGCTGCGCCTGGACGGCCGCTACGACGAGGCGGTGCGGGTGGGGTTGCAGGCCGTGGAGATGCTGGCCGAGGTCGGCAACCCGGGTGAGCGCCGGCGGCTGGTGGGCGTGGTGGGGCTGGCGTACGCGCAGGGCGGGCGGCTGGAGGAGGCGGAGAAGACGCTGACCGACATGCGTGCCGCGCTGCTGGAGGAGCCCGGTCCGGAGACCGATGTGCCCGGCTCGGTCGAGCCCGAGGAGGACTGGCACTGCGCCATGATCGAGGCCACGGTGGCCTGGCAGCGGGGTCACCGCACGCTCGCGGCCTCGTGGTTCGCGGCGGCGGCGCGGTTGACCAGCGGTCTGCACGACCGGCGGGACACCATGGAGGCGCTCGTCGGGCTGGCGGCGACCAGCGACGAGCCGGCCGAGGTCGTGACCCGGCTCTACGTGCTGCGTGACAGCACGGGCATCTCGCTCACGCCACGGGCATTGGACCTGCTCAGCCACCTCTGATCGGTGGCGGGCCGTAGTGCTGTGCTCGGCGCGGGCGGCCCCCCGACGGATGATGTCCCTCCGCGGCCCGCCGTGGCGAACCGCGCCCCCCGCCGTCTCCGCCCGCGCCGATGCAGCTCCTGTGCCGGACCGCCGACCAGCCTGACCGGCCTGCCGTCCCTCCACAGGGCCATGACGCTAGCAGCCCGGTTCACCCGATTCGGGGCTTAAACCGTCCTTTCTGGCAGGACCGTGGCACTTCTGCCGCCGGTTCTGCCGCAGCGGCAGCACCACCCCGCCGCATCTGGTCGTCACTGGTCATGCACGCCCGCGGTCGCCTCGGGGCGGACCGCGTCGCGCACCACGCGCAGCCCGACGAGCAGGCCGTGCAACTGGCGCTGGGTGAGGGGGCCGATGAGCCATTCGTCAAGCAGTTCCAGGTGGCCGGGGACTGTCTCCTGCAGGCGGGCCAGGCCTTTGCTGGTGAGTGCGGCATACGAGCTGCGCCGGTCGATGTCGCAGGGAACCCGGCAGACCAGGGCCTCCCGCTCGAGCCGATCGATCATGCGGGTCACCCCGCTCGTGCTCATCGCGGTCTGTCGGGATAGGTCGGTCATGCGGAGTCGTCGCGCGGGCGAGCGGGCCAGCCGCACCAGCACTTCGAACTCGACAGGTGCCAGGCCGTGCGCGGCGAGCTGCTCCGCGCAGAGGGTGTTGAGGCTGGTGAACGCCTCTGTCAAAAGGCCCATGGCGGTGAGCCTCGAATCCTCGAGTAGCTCCATTTGCGCATCGTATATGGAGAGATGGCACATTTGTTGCCCTTCGTTTCCCGCAGAGTGGGACGACGGGTATGCCAATCGGGACGACCACCCGATACGACTGTCGCCCGCGAACCGTACTCTGAGGGTTCGCTTGGTCACCGTGTGTCGGGGAGGGCTCATGGGCAAGGACGTTTCGCTGCAGACGTTCACCCGCCAGGAACGCGAGCACTACCGCCAGAAGGTCAGACGCTGCCTGGACGTGTTCGCGTTGATGCTCAACGACTTCAGCTTCGACGCCGACCACCCGACCACCGGGCTGGAGATCGAGCTGAACCTCGTCGACCCGGAGCACCTGCCGACGATGGTGAACGAGGAGGTGCTGCACGACCTGGCTGATCCGCAGTTCCAGACCGAACTCGGCCGGTTCAATCTGGAACTGAACGTGCCGCCCCGGCTCATCTCCGACGACGGGCTGGTCCAGTACGAGCAGCAGATCATCGAGAGCCTGCGCCGCGCGGACGCGCACGCGCGCAAGCACGACGCGGCCGTGCTGACCATCGGCATCCTGCCGACGCTCACCACCGACCACGCGGTCACCGAGAACCTGTCCGTCAACGGGCGCTACCGCTCGCTCAACGAGGAGATCCTGGCCGCCCGCGGCGAGCAGATCGGCGTCGACATCCGGGGAGCCGACCGGCTGCGCATCCGCACCGACTCCATCGCGCCCGAGGCGGCCTGCACCAGTCTGCAGTTCCACCTGCAGGTGTCGCCGGCGGAGTTCGCCGCCTACTGGAACGCCTCGCAGGTCATCGCCGGGGTGCAGGTCGCGGTCGGGGCCAACTCGCCCTACCTGTTCGGCCACCAGCTCTGGTCGGAGACCCGGATCGCGTTGTTCGAGCAGGCCACCGACACCCGCCCCGACGAACTGAAGGCCCAGGGCGTTCGGCCCCGGGTGTGGTTCGGCGAGCGCTGGGTCACGTCGATCTTCGACCTGTTCGAGGAGAACGTGCGCTACTTCCCGCCACTGCTGCCGATCGCCGAGGAGGAGGACCCGCTGGCCGTGCTGCGCAGCGGTGGAGTGCCCCGGCTCGGCGAGCTGCGCCTGCACAACGGCACCATCTACCGCTGGAACCGGCCGGTGTACGACATCATGGGCGGCCGCCCGCACCTGCGCGTGGAGAACCGGGTGCTGCCCGCGGGTCCGACCGTGGTCGACATGCTGGCCAACGGCGCACTCTACTTCGGACTCGTCCGCGCGCTGGTCGAGGAGGACCGGCCACTCTGGACGCAGTTGCCGTTCAGCGTCGCGCAGGACAACTTCCACGCCGCCGCCCGCCGGGGCATCGCCGCGCCCGTGTGGTGGCCGCGCCTCGGTGAGATCCGGGTGACCGACCTGGTGCTGGAGATGCTGCTGCCGAAAGCCGCCGAGGGACTCGACCGGTTCGGCGTCGACCCCGCACAGCGCGACCGCCTGCTCGGCATCATCGAGCAGCGCTGCCTGCTCGGGCGCAACGGTTCGACCTGGCAGGTCGACACCGTACGGGCACTGGAGGCGAAGGGCGCGACCCGGCCCGCGGCGCTGCGGGCCATGGTCGGCCGGTATGCCGAGCACCAGCGCACCAACGAACCGGTGCACACCTGGCCCGTGGGCTGACTCGGCCTGACAGCGGATGGCGTGACCGTCGACCCCGGGGGAGGGTGCAGCCGTGACCGGTGACCGTAGTGACGTCAGTCCCTGGGCGCTGACCGCGATCCTGGCCGTGCTGCTGGCCGTGGTCGCCGCCGCGGCACTGCCGCCGTGGCTGCCCGGCGGGGCACCGCAGCCTGCCTCGACGCAGGTCCTGCCGACGGCGAGCGTGCCGGTGCCGCGGCCCGCGCCGAGCAGCACGGCCGCTCCTGGCCGGTCGGCGGAGCCCTCGCCCAGCCCGTCAGGCCCTGGCGGGACGTTCGTGCCGCGTACGTTCACCGTCGTCGGCAGCGGGGACGTGCTGCTGCACGGCGGCCTCTGGCGGCAGGCGCAGCGCGACGCGGGCGGGCGCGGCTACGACTTCGCGCCGCTGCTGAAGGGCGTACGCCCGGTGATCGAGGCAGCCGACCTGGCGATCTGCCACCTGGAGACGCCGCTGGGCGGCCCGCAGGGCCCGTTCACCGGATATCCGATCTTCAAGGTGCCGCCGCAGATCGTGCCCGCCCTGCAGCAGACCGGCTACGACGCCTGCTCCACCGCGTCCAACCACTCCCTGGACGGCGGCGAGGCCGGCATCCGGCGCACGCTGGCCGCACTGGACGCGGCCGGGATCGCCCACGCGGGCATGGCCCGCAGCCGCGCCGAGCAGGACAAGCCCACCATCGTCACGGTGCGCGGGGTGCGGGTGGCGCTGTTGTCGTACACCTTCTCCTTCAACGGGCTGACCCGGCCCAGGGGCAAGGAATGGCTGGTCAACTCGCTCGACCCGCAGCGCGTCCGGCAGGCGGCGGTCCGGGCCCGGCAGGCCGGGGCCGAGGTCGTCATCGTGTCGATCCACTGGGGCACCGAGTATCAGCAGCGCCCCAACGAGCAGCAGGTGTCCGTCGCCCGGCAGCTGCTGCGCGACGGCGCGGTGGACCTGATCCTCGGCCACCACGCGCACGTGGTGCAGCCGTTCGAGCGGATCGAGGGCCGCTGGGTCGCCTACGGTATGGGCAACCACGTCTCGAACCAGAGCTTCTCGGACGTCACCCGGGACGGGGTGATCAGCCGGTTCACCTTCGTGGAGACGGCACCCGGCCGGTTCACCGTGTCCGCGGCGGCGGCGCTGCCGACGTACATGCAGCTCGACGGTGGTCCGGTCCGGGTGCTGCTGGTGTCGGCGTGCCCGGCCGCCCGCCGTGCGGCCTGCCGCGCCAGCGGTGAACGCTCCGCCCGGGTGCTGCGCTCGCGTGGTGCGGGCAGCGCGGGCCTGGTTGTCGTGCGTTGAGGTACGCGGGTCAGCGCTTCTTGCGAGGCTGCTTCGGGCTCGGCGCGTCCGCCGCGGGAGAGACGGCGTCGCCGGTGCCGACCGGTGTGCCGGTGGTCGGCTCATCCGCCGACTTCTCGGCGGTCGCCTGGGCCGCCTTGGCGACAGAGGCCCTGCCCTGAGCAGGCTTGGCGGCGCTGTCCTTGGCGGCCGCGGGCTTGGCCGCGGCGTCCTTGGCCGACACGTCCTTGTCCGTGGCGGACCGGTCCGGGCCGGTCTGCGCGGGCACGGCCGGCGCCGGCACGGCGTCCCAGCCGGTGTACTGCGGCGGGACCGGCTCGGCCGCGGCCGGCACGGGGCGCGGGCGGCGCGGGCCGCAGAGCACCAGCGCGAGCACCGAGCCGAGCAGTCCGGCGAACACGGCGTACGGCGCCACCAGGTATGCCGACAGCTGCTCGGGCAGCGCGCCGGTCAGCTTCGGTGCGGCCAGCAGGTAGGCCACGGCGACCAGGGCCGGTCCGGCGGCACCGGAGAGCGCCACCCCCGCCTGGGCGTCGCGGCGGCGGGCCGCGGGCAGCGCGGCCAGGAATCCGATCAACACGGCGGCGACCCCGGCGATGGCCGCACCGGGCAGGTAGACGCTGCGGAACCAGGGCCCGTCGGTGGTGACCGGCCAGGAGCCGAGCTGCGCCACGACGGAGTCCCGTCCGGCCGCGATGCCGTCGGCCACCGCCGTGACCGCGAGCAGCCACAGCCAGCCGCCGGTGGCCAGCACGTTCGCGGCGATCGAGCGCGCGATCAGCGCAGCCACGGCGACGAACAGGCCGAGCAGCACCCCGGCGATCGCGTATCCGCCGACGATCAGGTGCGGCGCGAACGTGTCCGCGCGCTCGGCCACCCGGGCCGGCACCGCGGTCAGCGCGACGACGACCAGGCCGCCCAGCGCCGCGGCGATGGACAGCGCGGCACGGCGCAACACGCGGACCGCTGTCGACGACTGGACAGTCGGGCGGCCGACACGATCGGCCACAACGGCACCGAGCACCACCGACAGGGCGGAAATCCACACCGTCCAGGCCAGACTCGCCAACCACGCGGCTTCGTCGCCACCGTGCACGGTGGGCACCCAGGAGAAGACCCCCAGGCCGTATCCGACACCCAACTGCGCTGCTCCCGCCGCGGCGGCAACGCCCACCGCGACGGCGACGGAGCTCAGTCCCAGCCGCGTACCCGGGCCCTGAAGTGACATGACGCGAGCGTATAGCAATGCGAGGGCGGTTCGTGTGAACGGTTTACTCTCGTTGCGGCGTAGCGTTCGCCGGGCGTACCCGAAAGAGGAGAGCATCATGACCGACCCGTGGGCACAGACGGCGCCGCTGACGCCGCAGCGACCACGTGGGTTCAGCCCCGGCACCGTCGCGATCCTGGCGACGGCCACGGTGCTGCTGGCCGTCGCGGGCCTCGCGATCGGATGGTTCGTCGCCGGCGACGGCGAGCCGAACGCCCAGCCCAGCGCCACTCCGTCCGTCGCCGTGTCGGCGGAGGCGAGCCCGTCCCCGAGCGAGGCGCCCACGCCGACCCCGACAATCGAGCCGAGCACCGCCTCGCCCGCGCCGGACGGCCCCCGCATGCCGAACGTGGCCGGGGAGGAGTTCCAGGCGGTTCGCCGCCAGCTCATGGCGAATCTGAAGGTGACCGTGAACGTCGTCTTCGACCAGGAGGGCGAGGCCGGCAAGATCACGAAGACCGAGCCCGCCGCGGACGCCCCGGTGCGGCCGGGCACGAGTGTGAAGCTCTTCGTCGCCGGTCCGATCGTCGACGTCGACGTGCCGACGCTGGTCGGCCTGTCCTGCGAAGAGGCGAAGAACGCACTGGTCGGGGCAGGTCTGCAGGTCGGGCCGTACCCGGCGGAGAAGACCGGCACGGTCACCGCGGCCACCGCCGAGGCCGGCACGAAGCTCAAGTGGAACAGCGGCGTCTCGATCACCTGCGAGACCGCCCCACCGCCCTCTCCGGCCGCAGGCTGATCGACGGTGCGTGGCGTGCCGGCACGCCACGCACCCAGGTAAGGCGTAACCGACCCGGCGACGTGGTAGGACCTCAGCATGTCCGATGAGCAGCGGCACGACGACAACGATCCGGCGGCGCGCGGGAGCGGCCCCGGGTCGTCTCCCTCCGACGAGACCGCCCCGATGGCTGCTCACCGCCGTGACGACGAGCCCGGGCCCGGCGACGAGCCGACCACCGTGCTGCCGTCGGGCGGGCAGGGCGGTGACGAGGCGACGACCGTGCTCCCGGCTGGGGGCAGGCCTGGCGATGACGCCACCACCGTGTTTCCCGCAGGTGGAGGACCCGGTGACGAGGCGACGACCGTGCTGCCCGCGGGCGGGCCCGCCGCGGTGCCTCCGGGCGGCGAGCCGACCTCCGTGCTGCCGCCTGTCGGCGGTCGGCACGTGCCGCCGGACGAGCACACCTCGGTGATGCCCGCGCAGGACGTCTGGACGGGCCGGGCGGGCGTGCCCACTCCGGAACCCCGGTCGATGCGCGACGCCACCCCGCCGCCCGGCATCGAGTACGGCGAAGGCCAGCGCACCTGGCGGGCGCCGCTGATCATCATCGGGATCGCGCTGCTGCTGCTGGCGCTGTTCGCGGTGGCGGCCTGGTTCGTGCTGCGCGGCACGGGACCCACGCCGACCCCGAGCGCGTCGCCGACTCCGGCACTGACCACGGCCGCGCCCACCAGCGCCGCCCCGAGCCCGTCGGCGTCGGTGTCGCCGTCGCCGGAGGTGTCCGCGGTCCCGGTGCCGGGCAACCTGGTCGGCCTGTCGCAGCAGGAGGCGATCGACGTGCTGAATGCGGCGGGCCTGAACCCGCGCATCAGCGTGCGGGTCACCGGCGACGCCGATCCGGGCACCGTCGTGGACGTGGAGCCGGAACCGGGCACGCTGCTGGAGCCGGGCTCGACGGTGATAATCGTGGTGGCCTCGGCGCCGACCAGCCCGTCGCCGGAGCCGAGCCCCAGCGCGGAGGCGAGCCCGAGCCCCGACGGCGACGACGACTGACCGGCAGGTTCGACTCCACGTCGTGACATGAACAGCGCCCATGCCGTACGGCATGGGCGCGTTCTGTCTGCCGGCCCGTCACCATTGGCGGCGTCGGTGCGTGACGATGACGATCCCGCCCAGCGCGAGACCGATACCGATCATTCCGGTGGAGATCAGTGAGCGTGCCATCAGCTCAGGCGGCACGGAGTGGGCGGTTACTGCGGCGGGCGGCGGTGCCTGCCGGGTGGATGCGTCCGCGACCGTTGCGGCTCGCACCTCGGTCGTGCCGGCCGTTGCGGGCACCGGCGTGAACAACGCCGCCGCCAGCGCCGCACCGCACAGTGCGGCAAGCCGGTGAGGCCGATGTGGAATGGTCGCCCTGGGCTCCCGTCCAGATGCGATCGTTCGAATGTCCATGGCGCCGTCCCCCGGGTGAGCGGGTGCCGTGCCACGCGAGGGCCGGAACGTGGGAGTCCGTTGGCGCGCCGCGAGAGCGGCGGCGCGCCGGGACCGGCCATGTTCCGCGACGGGGAGATTCGTCGCGGCCGCCTGCTGACCGCAAACGGCCGGGCGAGTCGCCACCGTCGTTCAACTAGGGTCATTCGAGCGTAGATCCGGTACAGGCCGACCGGAGGCGGATCGCGAGAAATTCTCAGCGTGCGCCGGCGGTCGCGGGGCGCAGGTTCGGGCGGCTCAGCGTGGGCCGCTGCCCGGCGCGGGCGGGTGCCGTGCGGGCACGGGCCGCGGCACTGTTATCGGGCACGATGCGCAGGCCGGCGCGCTGCACGAAGATCGAGCGGCGCTCCACGGCGTCACCTGCGGCGTTGAGCTGGTAGCCGTCGAGCCACACCCAGCCCTCGTACGTCGGCCAGTCGTGCACACGGATCACCCGGAACATCATCGGGCGGAGGAACTGAACGCTGGCTTCGCGAGTGACGTGGAGGATGTCGCCGGCTTGGGGAGTCACCTTTTCTCCTGCTCTCTCGTACCGGTGCGATCTGGACAACACGTAATCGGGAGTCGCTCGTTGAACGCTAGAGGTGAAGCCGCGCCCACCGTGCGTGATCATGAAAACGGAAGATCAGCACAGCGGGGGCCATAACAGACACTGTGCCGGAAGACTTTGCTGAATGCAAGTTGCAAAGTGCGTATGCGCTCTGGTGTCCTTCGTCCGGTATGTGACAAGCTGGTGTCGGTCTCCCCGGTGATGCCGAGTCGCACCCTCTGTGCGTTCGGCCGGTTGATGATTCGCCGATCGTCGGAGCAGACTCGCAACACGACATATGCAAGTTCCATCGGGCGGGGGCATCGACTTTCGTGCCTCCGCCGACGTGCGTCGCGGAGGTGCGCCGTGACAACCCGACAGAGCCCGACAGTGCGCCGACGAAGACTCGGTGCCGAACTGCGCAAGCGGCGCGAACATGCCGGCATCACGCTGGAGTTCGTGGCCGAGAGGATGGAGTGTTCGCAGTCCAAGATCTCGCGGATCGAGACTGGACACAGCTCGGTGACCAGTCGCGACGTCCGCGACATGCTGACGATCTACGGCACGCCGACCGACGAGGTCGACGTGCTTGTGGAGATCGCCAAGGAGGCGCGGCAGAAGGGCTGGTGGCATCCGTACAGCAGCGTGCTGGTGGGTGCCTACGTCGGGCTGGAGGCTGCGGCCAGCTCCATCCGCGCGTACGAACAGCAGGTTGTCCCCGGCCTGCTGCAGTCAGCGGAATATGCGGAGGCGATGATTCGCGGCGCCTGGCCGGACTGGGACGAAGAAGCGATCATGAATCGTGTCCGTGTCCGGATGGGTCGTCAATCGTTGCTCACGCGACAAGACGATGCGATCAGGTTTCAGGTGGTGCTCGATGAGTCGGTGGTGAGCCGGCCCGTGGGCGGCGACAGGGTCATGCGAGACCAGCTTCGGTTACTGGCCGAAGCAGCCTCGTGGCCTAACGTGACCTTGCAGGTGTTGCCGTTCGAGGCAGGTCCACACGCCGGTATGGACGGTACTTTCGCCATCCTGGAGTTTCCCGAACCCGGGGACTCAGATGTCGTTTACGCGGAGAATGCGACCGGGGGACTCTTCCTGGAGAAGAACGACGAGCTGGGGAAGTACACCAAGATCTTCGAGAACATCCGAAAGGCTGCGTTGAGCCCCGAGGAGTCCGCCGAGCTGATCGCACAACTGGCGGAGGAGCCACTATGGAAATCGAGACCAAGGGGTTTCGAGTCGATCTGAGCGAAGCGCGTTGGTACAAGAGCACGCGGAGTGGCCCGAACTGCGACAACTGCGTTGAAGTCGCGTTCGTGGGTGGTGCGATCGCGCTGCGCGATTCCAAGAACCCCACCGGGCCGGCATTGATCTTCACGCCGGACGAGTGGGACGCCTTTGTGGAGGGTGCCAAGGACGGGGAGTTCGATCTCTAGGTCGAGCCCCGTTGCTGGTAACAGCTCTGGATCACGTTCAGGTGGGACCCCCTTCCGCGCCGTTGTCAAGGGCGCCGAAGGGGGTCCTTCGCCGTACCAGGGCTGATCACAGCAGCACCCGGTGCAGGTTGGCCCGCCGCCGTTCGACCATCGCCTCCCGGGCGTGCTGCAGCCACTCCCGGCGCTGCCCCGGCTCCGGCGGGTAGTCCAGGCCGAACTTGAACCAGGCGGGCGGCTGCGACATCCGGGCGTACCGGTCGATCAGGTCGTCGAGCACCCGGGTCAGCTCCACCCGCGCGTTGCGCCCGGCCTCCAGCGTGGCGCGGTGGGCCGACAGGTAGTCGGCTCGCCGGTTCGTGACGGCGCGCAGCCGCCCCCGGATCTCCTCGATCCGCCCCCGCTGGATCGCGGTCAGCACGGCGGCGGCCCGGTCCTCGCGCAGGTGCCGGGCCAGCGCGGCCCGATGGCGGGGCCGCAGCCACGACGACGGCTGGGCCAGCGCCGCGATGGTGGCGTGGATGCGGGCCTGGACCTTCTGCTCCGCCTCGTACGCCTCCTGGCAGCGCTGCTCGGCGAGCGCGACCTGGCGCGGATCCGGCCCGGGCGGCGCCGCCGCGGCGACCCGCTCGGCCTCCTCGACCAGGCGCCACAGCCAGCGCTCGTCGTCGCCGATCTCGTCCAGCGGGTCGATCGGCGCTATGTCGTCGTAGGGCTCCCGGGCGGCCGGGACCAGTGCCTGGGAATGGACCGGCGTGGAGTGGGCGCTCTCCTGGCCGCAGTGCGGACAGGGCAGTTGCCGCACGAGGCGGCTGATCTCGCCGATCAGCTGCGCCGGCGTGACTTGGGCTGGCAATGGTGTGGACGCCGGTTCAGCGGCCATCGTGGTTCCCCCGCACGTGATGCACAACTGGTTAGCTTGCGCTTAGTCACGCAAGCAACACGTGCAGTGACGATAGCGGGTAGACCGTCGCCTGCGTTCCGTTGCGGTCGTTGTACCAGACGGCGCCCCACCACACCGCGAAACTCGCCGACCGGGTAGGACGAAGATGACGATGCCTGAACACGTGCCCAGCCAGAACACCAGCCCCACCCCGCGCGAGCGCGGCCTGCGCGACTCCGAACGGGTCCAGCTGCCGGGAGACACCCTGCTGGAGCCCGGCCCCGGACCGCTGCAGTCGCTGGGCCTGGATCGGTTCGGCGAGCAGTCGTTCACGCCGTCGAGCTGGCTGGACATGCCCGCCGAGTTGACCCTCGTCGACCACCCGCTCCTGCGCGGCCTGCTCCTCGAACTCCCGCCCCGCAACACCCCGCCCACCGACGAATGGGTCGACCGCTGGTTCGAAGCCACCCGCTCCGTCCTGGGCCTCATCTACCTCCGCCGCTGACCCCGGCCCCCTTCGGGCGGCAACTCTTAAAGAGTCGCGGCATCGGACTCCCCCTGATGCCGCGACTCTTTAAAAGTTGCGGCAGAAGCGGCTGCTCTGACCCGGCTACACAGCGAAGGTCGAGGGGGACTCGGTGGCCGGGGTGACCGGGGTGGCGCGCCAGAGGCGGGTCTTCTGGGCACCGAGGCGGGCGAGGTACTTCGGGTTCAGGATCAGGTAGCGACGCCACAGGCGCTTGGGCTCCAGGCCCAGGCGCCACAGCCACTCCAGGGCGTGCCGCTGCATCCACGCGGGCGGCTTGCGCAGCCCGCCGGCGTGGTAGTCGAACGCCGCACCGACCGCCAGCAGCGGCATCCCCAGGTACGGGCGCATCGCGTACGCGAACTTCTCCTGCCGCGGGCAGCCGAGCCCGACCAGCACGATGCGCGCGCCCGAGCCGGTGATGCGCGCCGCGATCTGCTCGGCCTCGCCGGGCTCCACGCCGCGGAACTTCGACGGCTCGCTGCCCGCGATCTTGAGCGCCGGGTACTTCGCGATCAGCGCCGGGATCAGCAGGTCCAGCACGGGCTGGGTGGAGCCGTAGAGGTACACCGGCAGGCCCTGCTCGGCGGCGCGGCCGAGCACCCGCAGGGTGAGCTCCGGGCCGTACACCCGGTCGCGCAGGCCGGCGCCGTGCAGCAGGTTGAGCGCCCAGCGCACCGGTTGGCCGTCCGGGGTGATCAGGTCGAAGCTGTTGAGCTGCGCGCCGAGCCTGCCGTCGGCGACGCCCTCCATCACGCCGTGCACCGCGAGCGCGGTGACCGCGTACGGCCGGCCCTCCGTCGCCGCGCGGATGATGCGGTCGGTGGCGTCGGCGTAGTCGGTGGCGTCGACGAGGACGCCGAGCACATTGCGCTTGCTGCCGCTGTTCAGCGTCGTCGTCATGACGTTCCTAGGGTGTGCGCGCCGATGGGGGCTACATCCACTTGTCGGCGTTGGCCTCGTAGATCTCGTTGAGGATAGCGGGCACGTTGTAGGTCATCTGCCAGTCCGGGTAGTGCGCCTGGAACTTGGCCATGTCGCTGACGTACCACTGGTGGTCGCCCATGCGCGCCTGCTCCACGTAGTTGACCTTCGCCTCCTTGCCCGCGATCTTCTCGGCGATGGCGAAGGCCTCCAGGTGGGAGGTGTTGGAGAAGCGGCCGCCGCCCAGGTTGTAGACCTCGCCGGAGCGCGGGTTGCGGAAGAACGCCTCGAACGCGGTGAGCACGTCGTGCGAGTGGATGGCGTCGCGGACCATCTTGCCCTTGTAGCCGAACAGGTTGTACGTGCGGCCTTCCATGACGCAGCGCATCAGGTAGGCCAGGAAGCCGTGCAACTCGGCGGCGCTGTGCGCGGGGCCGGTCAGGGTGCCGCCGCGGAAGGAGGCCGTCTTCATGCCGAAGTAGCGGCCGTACTCCTGCACGGCCACGTCCGCGGCGACCTTCGACACGCCGAAGATCGAGTGTATGCTGTTGTCGATCGTCATGTCTTCGGTGATGCCGTCGGCGAACTGGTGGTTCGCGTCGATCTCGTACCGGGTCTCCTGCTCGATCAGCGGGAGGCGGTTCGGGGTGTCGCCGTACACCTTGTTCGTCGAGCAGAAGATGAACGCGGCGTCGGGGCAGTGCTGGCGGGTGTACTCCAGCACGTTCAGGGTGCCGACGGCGTTGACGTCGAAGTCGGTGAACGGCTCCTTGGCCGCCCAGTCGTGGCTGGGCTGGGCCGCGGTGTGGATCACCAGGGAGATGTCCTTGCCGTACCGCTCGAAGATCTTGTTGAGCACGTCACGGTCGCGGATGTCGACGTCGTAGTGCGTGTACGAGTCGCCGAGCTTGCTGGTGAGGTTCACCAGGCTCCAGGCGGTCGAGCCGTCCTCGCCGAAGAAGTACTTGCGCATGTCGTTGTCGAGGCCGACGACGTGCATGCCCAGGCCGGCGAAGTGGCGGGCTGCCTCGGAACCGATCAGACCGGCCGAACCGGTCACCAGCGCAACGCTCACCAGATACTCCCTGTAACCAATCGACGAACTCGACCAGCGGAGAGCTTACCCTGACCGGCCCCGCCCGTCCGCCCACCGTCCGCCCCGCAGCCGCCCGTTACACGGAGCGTTAAGAAGGGCACCTTCCTATACGAAAAACGATGGGAAGGTGCCCTTCCTTGTTCTCTGGGTGGTTTGGGGGCTAGCGGGGCAGCGTGACCGTTACGACGAGGCCGCCGCCTTCGCCCGGCCGGGCCGCGACCGTGCCGCCGTGCGCCCGCGCGATCGCGCGCACGATCGACAGGCCGAGCCCCACCCCCTGGTCGGAACGGGTGCGCTCGCTGCCCCGGCGGAACGGCTCGAACAACCCCTCCACCTCGTACGCCGCCACCACCGGCCCGCTGTTGGACACCTCCAGCTCCACCCGGTCGCCCCGGGTGGCGGTCGCGGCCCGGACCCAGCCGCCCGCGGCGTTGTGCCGGATGCCGTTGCCGATGAGGTTCTGCGCGACCCGTTCCAGCAGCACCGGGTCACCCGCGGTCTCGGCGGGGGCGGCCTCGACCGCCACCGACACGCCAGCCTCGGCCGCCGCGCCCGCGCTCTGCAGCCCGACGTGGTCGACGACGTCGGCGAGGTCGACCGGCCGCCGCTCCACCACCTCGTTCTCCGAGCGCGCCAGCAGCAGCAGCCCTTCGATGAGCCGCTCGTGCCTGCCGTTGATGTCCAGCAGCGTCTCGCCGAGCCGTTTGACGTCCTCGGACGCGGTCCGGCGGTGCATCGCCAGCTCCACCAGCGACCGGTTCAGCGTCAGCGGCGTACGCAGCTCGTGCGAGGCGTTCGCGACGAACCGCCGCTGCCCGTCGAAGGCCTGGTCCAGCCGGGCCAGCATGGCGTCGAAGGTGTCGGCCAGCTCCCGGATCTCGTCGTTCGGGCCGCGCAGCGCGATGCGCTCGTGCAGCCCGCGGTCGGCGGCCGGGGCGGTGCTGATCCGCCGGGCCGTGTCGGTGATCCGGTGCAGCGGCGACAGCAGCCGGCCCGCGATGAGCCAGCCCAGCGCGATGGCCACCGTGCCCACCACCACGAGCGCGATCGCGCCCTGCTGGAGCAGCGCGAGCATGGTCGCGTGGCGCAGCGACTCGGCCTGCTTGTCCATGTAGTAGACGAGGTCGGGGTTGTTGTCGATGAGCACCCGCACTCGGGAGCCGCCCGATCCGGCCAGGCCGGTCACCCCGGGCGCCTTGCCCAGGTCGGGCAGCGGGGCCTGGAAGGTGAACTTCTGCAGCAGCGACTGGTCGACCAGGAAGTAGGTCACCACCAGCAGCGCCAGCCCGGCGAGGAAGAACAGGCCGCCGTACACCAGCGTGAGCCGGGCGCGGATGGTCAGCCGGTACGACGGAAGTCTCAGCGGACGCAGTCTCACGGGAGGCGATACCCCACTCCGGCGACGGTGGCGATGACGGGCGGGTCGCCCAGCTTGCGGCGCAGTTTGAGGATGGTCAGCCGGACCGCCGAGGTGAACGGGTCGGCGTTCTCGTCCCAGACCTTCTCCAGCAAGGTCTCCGCGGAGACCACCGCGCCCTCGGCCCGCAGCAGCTCGGCCAGCACGCCGAACTCCTTGCGGGACAGCGGCACGTAGTAGCCGTCTCGGAAGACCTCCCGGCGGGCCTGGTCGAGCCGGATGCCACCGCGCACCAGCGTCGGCGCGGCAGCCGGCCGGGCGCGCCGGCCCAGCGCGTGCACCCGGGCGGCCAGCTCGGCGAACGCGAAGGGCTTGGACAGGTAGTCGTCGGCGCCCAGGGTCAGCCCGGCGACCCGGTCACCGACCTCGGCGGCCGCGGTGAGCATCAGCACCCGGGTGTCGGCCTGCGAGGCCACGAGCGAGCGGCACACGTCGTCGCCGTGCACCACGGGCAGGTCCCGGTCCAGCAGCACCACGTCGTAGTCGTGCACGGCCAGCCGTTCCAGCGCCGCGTCACCGTCGTACACCACGTCGACGGCGTGGGCGTCGTCACGCAGCCACTCGGCGATGGCATCGGCGAGCAGCGCCTCGTCTTCGACCACGAGTACCCGCATGTCCGGATCCGCCTCCCCCGCCGGTCGGTCCGGCGAGCCAATAGTTACCCGACGTGATGTTTCCTCGCCGTTATCGCGAGCGGAAACGGCCGGGAAACGGCCGCCCGCGTGGACTGGGCACCGTGCCGCCGGCGACCGGCCGGCGGCCCGACGAAGGAGACACGCGATGAAGCGAGGGCTGCTGGGGGCGGCGTTGGCACTGCCCCTGATGGCGGCGCTGGCGCTGGCCGGCTGCGCACAGCCGGACGGCGGCGACGGCATCGCCTCGGCCGGCAACGGGACCGCCGCGGCGACGCCCAGCACCGGGCCGAGCCTGAGCCAGGCGGAGAAGGGCCTCAAGTTCGCGCAGTGCATGCGCGAGAACGGCGTCGACATGCCCGACCCCGATCCGAACGGCGGCCCGGTCCGGATCCAGATCAGCGGCGGCCCCGTGGACCGGGACCGGTTCGAGGCGGCGCAGCAGGCGTGCAAGCAGTACTCGCCGTTCGGCGAGGGCGGGCCCGGCCAGGCCGATCCGGAGGCGGCGGAGAACATGCGCAAATTCGCCCAGTGCATGCGCGACAACGGGGTGCCGAACTTCCCCGACCCGGACGGCGGCCGCGTGATGATCGACAAGTCGATCGGCGAGGACCCGGACTTCGAGGCGGCGCAGAAGCTGTGCCAGGAGAAGTTCATGCCGGGCGCGTTCCAGAAGAAGGCGCCGTGACCGAGACCGCGCAGCTCGCCCCGCCGCACACCGCGACCGCGGCGGCACCCCTACGGCGCCGCCGCCGGCGCGGGGCACGTACCGCGCTGCTGGTCTTCGGGGCGCTGGCCGCCGGTGGGGCCGCGGCCGCCGCCGCGGTCGGCTTCGGGGGCGGGGACGGCACCACGCCGCCCGCGAGCAACCTGCCGCCGGCCACGGCACCCGTGACCAGGCAGACCCTGCAGGACACCCAGACCCTCGACGGCGAGCTCGGCTTCGGCCCGACCCGTTCGGCCGTGAACCGGCTCAACGGCACGGTGACCTGGCTGCCGGAGTCCGGCGCGGTGATCTCCCGCGGCAAGCCCCTCTACCGGATCGACAACACCCCGGCCGTGCTGATGTACGGCGACGTGCCCGCGTACCGCGAGCTCAAGGTGGGTGACGAGGGTGCGGACGTCAAGCAGCTGGAGCAGAACCTCAAAGCGCTCGGTTACAGCGGCTTCACGGTGGACCGGGAGTTCACCTCGTCCACGGCCACCGCGGTCAGGCAGTGGCAGGAGGACCTGGGGCTCAAGGAGACGGGTCGGGTCGAGTTCGGCCGGGTCGTCTTCGCGTCGGGGCAGATCAGGGTGGAGAGCGTCGAGGCCACGGCGAGCGCGCCGGCGCAGCCCGGGGCCGCCGTGCTCAAGTACACGGGCACGGTCCGGGTCGTGGTGGTGCAGCTGGACGTCGCCGACCAGCGGCTGGCCAAGGTGGGCGCGGCCGTGCGGGTCGAGCTGCCCGCGGGCGGCACGGCGGAGGGCAGGGTGGCCAAGGCGTACACCGTCATCGAGGCGGGCGGCCAGGGCGAGGAGGCCACCACGAAGATCGAGGCGGTGGTCTCGCTGGCCGATCAGAAGGCGGTCGCCGCCTTCAACCAGGCGTCCGTCGACGTCACCTTCACCGCCGCCGAGCGCCCCGGCGTGCTCACCGTGCCGGTCTCGGCGCTGGTCGCGCTTCGCGAGGGCGGGTACGGCGTCGAGGTGGTCGAGAACGGCACGAGCCGCTACGTCGCCGTGCGGGCGGGCCTGTTCTCCGGCGGCCGGGTCGAGGTCAGCGGCGACGGCCTCGCCGAGGGCATGACCGTGGGAATCCCGCGATGATCGCGCTGGACGGCGTCACCAAGGTGTATCCGCAACATGGCTCGTCCCGGCGCGCCGCCGCTCTCGCGGCGCGCCAAGCGACTCCCCACGTTGCGCCCGGTGGGGTGGCTGCCCTGGACGGGGTGTCGCTGGCCGTGGGCGCGGGGGAGATGGCGGCGATCGTCGGGCCCTCCGGGTCCGGCAAGTCGACCATGCTGCACATCGTCGGCACCCTCGACCGGCCCACCACCGGGTCGGTACGCATCGCCGGCTACGACGTGGCAGCCCTGTCGGACCGGCAGCTGTCGGCGCTGCGGGCGGCCCGGGTCGGCTTCGTGTTCCAGCAGTTCCACCTCGCCGCCGGGGTCAGCGCGCTGGACAACGTCGCCGACGGTTTGCTCTACGGCGGTCTGGGCCTCGGTGAGCGCCGCCGCCGGGCGGCCGCCGCCCTGGACCGGGTCGGCCTGGCCCACCGGATGGACCACGAGCCGCACGAGCTGTCGGGCGGCGAGCGCCAGCGCGTCGCCATCGCCCGGGCCGTGGTCGGCAACCCGCCACTGCTGCTGGCCGACGAACCCACCGGCAACCTGGACTCGGCCTCCGGCGCGGGCATCATGGCGCTGCTGCGGGAGCTGCATGCCGCCGGCACCACCGTGGTGATCATCACGCACGACCGGGAGATCGCCGCAGGCGCGCCCCGCCAGGTGCAGATGCGCGACGGCCGGGTGATCGCCGACAGCGGCCCGACAGCCGGTCGCGCCGTCCTGGCGGCGGACCTGTCCACCGGCGGTCGGGCGATTCCGCCGACTGGACCGGGGACGCATCCCGCGAGCGTCGGCGGGAGGGCGCGATGACGGCCCCCGCGCTACCGAGGTTGTATCCAGCCCGGATGCGGCCGCGCGACGTGCTGCGCGTCGGAGGAGTGGGCCTGCGCACCCGTCCAGTACGGGCGTTCCTGTCGGCGCTGGGTATCGCGATCGGCATCGCGGCGATGATCGCCGTGGTCGGCATCTCGTCGTCGTCGCGGGCGGAACTGGACCGCACCCTGGCCGCCCTCGGCACCAACCTGCTCACGGTGACCCCGGGCCGGACCATGTTCGGCGCGGACGCCCAACTGCCGGTGGAGTCGGTCGACATGATCGCCCGGATCGCGCCGGTGGAGCAGGTGTCCGCCATCGGCAAGGTCGACGGAGCCAAAGCCTATCGGTCCGACCGCATCCCCGCGGCGCAGACCAACGGCCTGGCCGTGTACGCCGCCCGGCTCGACCTGCCGACCACGGTGGGAGCGAAGCTGCACGCCGGGACCTGGCTCAACGCCGCCACCGAGCGCTACCCGGCGGTGGTGGTCGGGGCGGACACGGCCACCCGGCTGGGCATCGGGGCGGTCGGCCCGGACACCCAGATCATGGTCGGCGGCAAGCGGTTCACCGTGGTCGGCGTGCTGGAGCCGGTGCCGCTGGCCCCGGAGCTGAACGCCGCGGTGCTGGTCGGCTGGCCGGCAGCGGCGGAACGGCTTGCCTTCGACGGGCACCCGACGACCGTCTACACCCGCTCGGTGGAGTCGGCGGTCGCGGCGGTGCAGGGCGTGCTGGCGGCGACCGCGAACCCGGAGGCCCCGAACGAGGTCGACGTGTCGCGGCCGTCCGACGCGCTGCAGGCCAAGCAGGCCGCCAACCAGGCCTTCACCGGCCTGCTGCTGGGCCTGGGCGCGGTGGCGTTGCTGGTCGGCGGGGTCGGGGTGGCCAACACCATGGTCATCTCGGTGCTGGAGCGGCGGGCCGAGATCGGCCTGCGGCGCTCGCTGGGCGCGACCCGGGGCCAGGTCCGGGTGCAGTTCCTGGCCGAGTCACTGCTGCTGTCCGCGCTGGGCGGGGTCGGCGGAGTGCTCCTGGGCATCGCGGTGACGTCGGCTTACTCGGCGTACCAGGGCTGGCCGACGGTCGTCCCGGCCTGGGCCATGCTCGGCGGCCTCGCCGCCACCCTCGCCATCGGCGGCCTGGCCGGCCTTTACCCCGCCATCCGAGCCTCCCGCCTCTCCCCCACGGAGGCCCTCGCCACCCCCTGAGAAAGGAAGGGCACCTTCACAACGCTCCACGTTGTAGAAGGTGCCCTTCCCACCATCAGACCCCTACCGCGGGGCCAGGATCGTCGGACTTGCCGGGCACCTGTGCGTATCTTGACCGGACATTCGCCCACCTGCCTGGCAAGTCGGACGATCAAACGGGCCGACGGCAGCGGGTCCGGAGACTCGACATCGAATCGTGATCTTCCGGGGTGCGTTCGGCGTCCGAGGAGGTCCAGGTGAGGCCGTGGTGAGGTGCTTCTGACCGAAAACGGCGATCTTCCTGTGAACGGCCGACAGTTCGGTGGCCGACACCGAGCTGAGATAAAAAGAAGAGGTCTCCCGGAGGAGACCTCTTCTTGCTGGTGGGGAAGGGGGGAGTTGAACCCCCACGCCCTTTCGGGCACACGGACCTGAACCGTGCGCGTCTGCCATTCCGCCACTTCCCCGCGGCGTGTGCAGGAACTTTAGCAGTCCCGGCGGCTCGCCCGGGAGTCACCTCCCGTTGCGTGCTGGCACAGCTTACGCTATGCCTGCTCCGCCTCGCCAACCGGTTAACCCGGCGGGCGTTGCGGGGAGAACACTAACACGACCACCTGGCCAAGGGTGAAATCGGAGGCAAGGATGGTCGTCATGCTGGCGTGGCGTCGGCAACGGCGGACGTATTGGGCGAAGACGCGGGAGTGGAGGGCAGATAACATCATGTCCTCGGAACCCGAGGAGGACCGGTGAGCGTGTTGCAACGCTTCGAGAAACGCCTGGAAGGCCTGGTTGAGGGCGCCTTCGCGAAGGTATTCAAGGGGGTCGTCCACCCTGTGGAGATCCTGAATGCCATGCAGCGTGAGGCAGAAGCTCACAAGGCGATCCTGGTTGGTGGGCGCACGCTCGTGCCGAACCGCTATGTGATCGATCTCTCGCCGTACGACCACAGCCGGCTCGCGCCGTATGCGGCCGCGCTGGCTCAGGAGCTGGCGCAGTCGCAGGCCGAGTTCATCGGCGAGCAGGCCTGGACGGTGTACGGCGACGTGATCGTCGAGATCGAGCGTGGGGACGGCCTGGACACGGGCATGTTCCGCGTCTCGGCCGAGGTCTACACGGCCGACCAGGCGCCGCAGGCGAGCTACGAGGCCCCGCCGCAGTACCCGCCGTACGGCGGCCAGCAGGCGGGCCCGCCGCCCGGTGGCGGCGGCGCGCGCAACGTGCGCCTCGTCTCCGGTGACGGGCGGACGTTCCCGCTGGCCATCGGCTCGACGACGATCGGTCGTGGGGACCAGGCCAACCTGCGCCTGCCCGACGTCGGCATCTCGCGGCGGCACGCCCGGCTCGACTTCGACGGCTCCCAGGTGGTGCTGACCGATCTCGGATCGACCAACGGGACGATGGTCAACGGCCAGCGGGTCTCCGCGGTCGCCCTGAACCCGGGCGACATGATCCAGATCGGCACGACCACCCTGACGTTCCGCGTGGACGGCTGATCGGCCTTGCCCGAAATCGTTCTCACCGCCGCCCGGTTCGGTTTCCTCGTACTGCTGTGGATCTTCGTGTTCACGGTGGTCGGGGTCATCCGACGGGATCTGTTCGCCGGCTCGCGCACGAGCCGGCTGGTCGCCGCACCCCGCGGAGTCGCGGGGACCGCGCAGGCGGCGGGCAGCGCGCGCCCGGCCAAGGTCAAGAAGGGCCGGGCCGCGCACACCTTGGTGGTCACGGCGGGCTCGCTCGCCGGCACCAAGATCACGCTGGGCGAGGCTCCGATCACCATCGGCCGGGCGGAGGACTCCACGCTGGTCATCACCGACGACTACGCCTCCGCCCGCCACGCCCGCCTGGTCCCCCGGGACGGGCAGTGGATGGTGGAGGACCTCGGCTCGACCAATGGCACGTATCTGGACCGCAGCAAGGTGAGCGGACCTACTCCCGTACCCCTCGGCGTGCCGATTCGCATCGGCCGCACGTCCCTCGAATTACGGCCATGACAATCATCCTGCGCTACGCGGCCCGCAGTGACCGCGGCCTCATCCGTGACGGAAACCAAGACTCCGTCTACGCCGGGCCGCGGCTGCTCGCCGTCGCCGACGGCATGGGCGGCATGGCCGCCGGTGACGTCGCCAGCAACATCGTCATCGGCGCCATGGCCCCGCTCGACGAGGACGTCCCCGGCGATGCGATCGTCGACGCCCTCCGGTCGGCCGTCAACCTCGCCAACCAGCAGCTTCGCGACACCGTGGACGCCAACCCCCACTTGGAGGGGATGGGCACCACGCTCACCGCGATGCTCTTCACCGGCTCCAAACTGGGCATGGCCCACATCGGCGACTCGCGGGCCTACCTCCTGCGCGACGGCGAGTTCAACCAGATCACCAAGGACGACACGTACGTCCAGATGCTGGTGGACGAGGGTCGCATCAGCGCGGAGGAGGCCAGCAGCCATCCTCAGCGCTCGCTGCTCACCCGCGCGATGGACGGGCGCGACATCGAGCCGGACTACACCGTCCGGCCGGTGCATCCCGGCGACCGCTACCTGATCTGCTCCGACGGTCTGTCGGGCGTGGTCAGCGCGGAGACCATCGGCCAGACCATGCGTGAGTACGTCGACCCGACCGCGTGCGTGGAGCGCCTCATCGCGCTCGCCCTGCGCGGCGGCGGGCCGGACAACATCACCGTGATCATCGCGGACGCCACCGACGAGGACATCGTGGAGCAGGCGCCCGTGGTCGGCGGCGCGGCCGCCCGTGATCGCGGCAACACCAGCGAAGCCCAGGTCGAGTCCACCCCGGCGGCCCGCGCCTCGGCGCTGACCGCCACGCCGCGCCCGGCCGCCGCCGAGCCCGCCGCCCCGCCCGCGGAGCCCGCGGCGCGGCGCGGCCGGCATCCGGTGCGCGCCGGGCTGCTCGTGCTGGGCCTGCTCGTGGTGCTCGGTGCGGGCGTCTGGTTCGCCTGGGACTACTCGCAGTCGCGCTACTACATCGGGGCGACCGAGGCCGGGCACGTGGCGATATTCCGCGGCGTGCCAGGCCAGATCGCGGGCTTCGACCTCTCCCAGCCGGAGCAGGTCAGCGAGGTCACCCTCGACGACCTGACCACCGTCGCGCAGGAGCAGGTGCGCAAGGGCATCCAGGCCGACAACGAGGCCGACGCGGTCTCCCGACTGGAGAACCTGATCCGCGACGACCCGGCGAACATGAACATCCTGCCCAGCTGCCCGACCTCGGCCAGCCCCTCCCCGTCGGCGACGCCGTCGCCCGGGGTCACGCCGACGGCCACCCCGCTGCCGGCCGCCGACGCGAGCAGCCCGCCCAGCGAGCCGGTGGTGCCGAGCCCGGTGCCCTGCCGGCCGAATTGAGCATGAGGACGTCGTGACCACCCCCCATACCGCCCCTCCCGCAGCAGCCGCAGCCGTCCCCGAGACGCCTGCGGCGGCGAAGCCGTCGCTGCTGCGGCTGGATCCGGCGGCCCGCCGGGTGCGCCGCACCGAACTGTGGCTGCTGCTGCTGGCCATGGCCATGGTCGCCGGTTACCTGGCGGCGGTCGAGGCGAACATGCTCGACACGGTCACGATGGACTTCTGGTACCCGGCCGGTGTGCTCACCGCCGTGTTCCTGGCGCTGCACGTCGTCATCCGGCTGCGCGCGCCGTTCGCCGACCCGGTGCTGGTGCCGACCGTGGCGCTGCTCAACGGGCTGGGTGTGGCCTTCCTGCGCCGACTCGACCTGGGCCGGGCGAAGATCGACGACCGGCCGGAGCTCGCGATCTTCGCGGGTGACGGCGGCAAGCAGCTGCTCTGGACCCTGATCGCGGTGACCGGCGCGATGGTGCTGCTGTGGTTCGTCCGCGACCACCGCGAGGTCTCCAAGTACGCCTGGACGCTCGGCCTGGCCGGTATCGTCCTGGTGCTGCTGCCCGCGGTGCTGCCCGGCAGCGTCTCCGAGGTCAACGGCGCGAAGCTGTGGATCCGGTTCGGCAGCTTCTTCGCCATCCAGCCGGGTGAGTTCGCGAAGCTGATGCTGCTGGCCTTCTTCGCGTACTACCTGGTCCGCAAGCGCGAGGTGCTGGCCCTGGCCAGCCGCCGCTTCCTCGGCATCGACTTCCCGCGCGGGCGCGACCTGGGCCCGGTCATCGTCGTCTGGGCGATGAGCCTCCTGGTCCTCATCTTCGAGAAGGACCTCGGCACCTCGCTGCTGTACTTCGGCATGTTCGTGGTGACGCTCTATGTGGCCACCGAGCGGGTCAGCTGGCTGATCATCGGTCTGGTGCTGTTCTTCGGCGGCGCGGTGCTGGCATACGTGCTGGCCGGCGCCGTGGGCGGCCCGTTCACCAACTTCGGCCAGCGGGTCGAGATCTGGCTGGACCCGTTCGCCGAGCCGTACGACCGCGGCTATCAGCTCGTCCAGTCGATGCTGGGCCTGGGCACCGGCGGCATGTTCGGCACCGGCCCCGGCGCGGGCAACCCGCTGCTGGTGCCCGAAGTGCGCAACGACTTCATCTTCGCGGGCATGGGTGAGGAGATCGGCCTGTTCGGCCTCACCGCGATGCTGGCGCTGTACCTGCTCGTGGTCTCCCGCGGTCTGCGTGCCGCGCTGGCCGTGCGCGACTCGTTCGGCAAGCTGCTGGCCGGCGGTCTGGCGTTCACGCTGGCGCTGCAGGTGTTCGTGATCATCGGTGGGGTGAGCAAGCTGATCCCGCTGACGGGTCAGACCACGCCGTTCCTGTCCGCGGGCGGCTCGTCACTGGTGGCCAACTGGCTGCTGGTCGCGCTGCTGCTGCGGATCTCTGACGCGGCGCGCACGCCCGCATCGACGGGAGGTGTCCGCCGGTGAACGCCCCTCTCCGTCGCGTCGGCGTGGTCGTGATGGTGCTGTTCGGCCTGCTCTTCGCCAACCTGAACTGGGTCCAGGCGTACAAGGGCAACGACTACCGGACCAGCCCCTACAACGGCCGCGTGCAGATCGACGAGTACGACCGCCAGCGCGGCTACATCATGGTGAGCAACCCCGGCAGCAAGCCGATCGCGCTCTCCGAGGCCACCAAGGGCAACCTGAAGTACCTGCGCAGCTACCCCGGCGGCGCGGCGTACGCGCACGTGATCGGCTACAAGCCGGTCAACGGCACGGCGACCGGTGTGGAGCAGCTGGAGAACGACTTCCTCTCCGGCAGCTCCGACAAGCTCTTCGCCGACCGGCTGCGCGACATCTTCACCGGCTCGCACACCGCCGGCGGCAACGTGACGCTGACCCTGTCGAAGACCGCGCAGGACACCGCGTACAAGGAGCTGGCCAACAACAAGCTCGGCGCGAAGTCGGGCGCGGTGGTGGCGCTGGACCCGAACACCGGCGCGATCCTCGCCATGGCGTCCTTCCCGAGCTTCGACCCTAACCCGCTGGTCTCCCACGACGGCAAGGCGGCCGACGCGTACAAGCGGCTGGAAGGCCAGGCGGGCAACCCGCTGCTGAACCGGGCGCTGCAGGAGACCTACCCGCCGGCGTCGACGTTCAAGGTGCTGGTCTCGGCAGCCGCGCTGTCCGCGAACCGGAACCCGGACACGCCGCTGCAGGCCGGCCCCGGCTACCAGGCGCCCGGCACCACGCACGTCATCAAGAACGCGACGTCGTCGACCTGCCCCCAGGAGCAGATGACGCTGAAGGAGGCGCTGACCGTCTCCTGCAACACCGCGTTCGCGCGCCTCGGCGTGGAGCTGGGCTCGCAGCGGCTCAACGACACCGCGCGGGCCTTCGGCTTCTACGACAACAGCCTGCGGGTGGGCAACCTGTCCGCGACCGACCGGGGCCTGCGGGTCGAGGAGAGCGTGCTCGGCCCGCTGACCACCAGCTCGGGCGGCGACGACAAGCCGAACATCGCGATCTCGTCGATCGGCCTCAACGAGGTGCGGGTGACCCCGCTGCAGAACGCGATGGTCGCCGCGTCGATCGCCAACGACTGCTCGCAGATGCGGCCCTATCTCGTCGAGCGGCTGGTCGGGCCGGACCTGACCACCGGGCTCTACTCCGCTGCGCCGAAGGAGCTGCGCCGCAGCTGCACGGCGAGTGAGGCCGCGCAGCTGCGCGAGATGATGGTCAGCGTCGTCGAGAACGGCACCGGCAAGAAGGCGCAGATCAACGGGTACGTGGTCGGCGGCAAGACCGGCACCGGCACCGCCGACGAGGAGGCCAACGCGGGCTCCGACGGCTGGTTCATCGGGTTCGCGATGAAGGACGGCCGAGCGGTCGCCGCTGTCGCAGTCATCCTGGATGATGCCGGCAAGGGCGGCAGCGGTGAGGCGGCTCGTATCGCCGGGCTGGTCATGCACGGCGTGATCAAGGACAAGGGTGGCAACTGATGGTCTCCCCTGGCACTGTGCTCAACGGCCGCTACCGCATCGAATCGCGGATCGCCTCCGGCGGCATGGGCGACGTCTGGAAGGGCACCGACGACGTGCTCGACCGCACCGTCGCCATCAAGATCATGCTCTCGGCGCTGCTGGAGGAGCCGGGCTTCGTCAAGCGCTTCCACGCCGAGGCCAAGACGATGGCGGGCATCAACCACCCGGGCGTCGTGCGCATCTACGACTTCGGCAACGACCAGCACCTGGCATACCTGATCATGGAGCTGATCGAGGGCGATCCGCTCTCGCGCACGCTCAACAAGGTCGGCCGGCTCACCCCGGCCCGCACCATGCTGCTGGTCGCGCAGGCCGCCGACGCGCTCCAGGCCGCCCATGACAAGGGCATCGTGCACCGCGACGTGAAGCCGGGCAACCTGCTGGTGCGTTCCAACGGCACGCTGGTGCTGACCGACTTCGGCATCGCCCGGTCGGCCGCGGCCAGCCAGCTCACGGCCACCGGCGCGGTCATGGGCACCGCCTCATACCTGGCTCCGGAGCAGGCCTCCGGGGTCGGCGCGTCGGCCGCGTCGGACGTCTACTCGCTGGGCGTGGTGGCGTACCAGTGCCTCACCGGGCACCGGCCCTACGACGGCGACACGCCGCTCGAAATCGCGATGAAGCACGTCACCGGCACGCCCAAGGCGATGCCGAACGACATCCCGCCGGTGGTGCGGCAGATCGTCGAGCGCGCCATGTCCAAGGAGCCGGGCAACCGGTGGCCGACGGCGGCCTCGTTCGCCAACGCCGCCCGCCAGGCCGCCGGCGCGCTGACCCACGGCAGCGGACCGACCCTGCCGGTGCAGCCGGTGTCGCCGAGCCCGGTCTCGGCCACCCCGGTCTCGCCCGGCCCGTCGCGCCCGCTGAGCCCCGCGACCCCCGCTCCGGTTCGCCCCAACGGGGGCTACCAGCGAGGATCTGCGCCCGTCCCGGCTGCGCCTGCCCCGCTGACCCCCGTCCACGGGGTACCGTACGGGCCGCAGGCTCCCGCACCCGCCGGCAGCGGCGGGCGGACCGCCCTGACCGTGATCCTGGTGGTCCTCGGGATGCTGGCGGTGCTCGCGTGCGCCGGCTACATCGGCTACCTGGTTCGGGAGAACGAGAAGAAGAAGGGCAATGCCCTCGGGGGCAGCGCCGTACATTCCGAACAAGTCACACTTTCGGCTGGCGGATGGCTGAACGGGGCTGACCACGTGAGCATGGACCAAATGACCGAAGGACGACGTACGCGATGAACGCGCAGGCCCGCCTGCTGGGTGGCAGGTATCAAGTCGGCGAGTTGCTCGGCTACGGCGGCATGGCCGAGGTGCACCGGGGACGCGACCTGCGCCTCGGGCGCGACGTCGCGATCAAGATGCTGCGCACGGACCTGGCCCGCGACGCGACGTTTCAGATGCGCTTCCGCCGCGAGGCGCAGAACGCCGCCGCGCTGAACCACCCGGCGATCGTCGCGGTCTACGACACCGGCGAGGAGCGGGCGGCGACCGGCGAGGTGCTGCCCTACATCGTCATGGAGTTCGTGGCCGGCCGCACCCTCAAGGAGGTGCTGGCCGCCGAGGGTCGCCTGATGCCCCGCCGCGCCATGGAGATCACCGCCGACATCTGCGCGGCCCTGGAGTTCAGCCACCGGCATGGCATCATCCACCGGGACATCAAGCCTGGCAACGTCATGTTCACGCCGAACGCCCAGGTCAAGGTCATGGACTTCGGCATCGCACGGGCGCTGGCGTCCGGTGCGACCACCATGACGCAGACCTCCGCCGTCATCGGCACGGCCCAGTACCTCTCCCCGGAGCAGGCGCGCGGTGAGGCCGTGGACGCCCGCTCCGACGTGTACGCCGCCGGTTGTGTGCTGTTCGAGCTGCTCTGCGGGCACCCGCCGTTCGTCGGCGACTCCCCGGTGGCGGTCGCCTACCAGCACGTGCGGGAGGAGCCGCCGGCCCCGAGCGAGTCGAACCGGGACGTCACCCCCGACATCGACGCGGTCGTGCTCAAGGCGCTGTCCAAGAATCCGGCCAATCGTTACCAGTCGGCCGGCGAGATGCGCGCCGACCTGCTGCGCGCCGCCGCGGGCCGCCCGGTCCTCGCGACGCCGGTGCTCCGCGAGGAGCAGACGATCCCGATGACGGCCCCGGCGCGGACCGGCACCAACCGCAACGCCCCGGCCCGGGTCGGCGACGCCCGCCGCCGCCGCGCCTCCGGCTGGGTCATCGCGACCCTGACCGCGCTCGGCGTGCTGGCCGTGGTCGCGCTGACCGCCGGTCTGATCCTGGCGAGCCAGCCCAAGGACGTCGCGGTTCCGGACCTGTTCGGCAAGACCGAGGCCCAAGCAAGGGAGGCCCTGGTCGCGAAGGGCCTCAAGCCGACCCTCGGCGACCCGATCCTGGAGTCGAACTGCCAGGAGAACACCGTCGCCAAGCAGGACCCGGCAAAGGGTGCCGAGGTCCGGGAGAAGTCCGAGGTCAAGTACCAGATCTGCGGCGGCAAGCCGCTGAAGACGATCCCGCCGCTGGAGAACTCGACCCAGGCCTTCGCGGAGAACGCGCTGCGCGAGCTGAGCCTGGTGCCCGAGGTGGTCGCCGAGGACAGCGAGAAGCCCGAGGGCACCGTGCTGTCCACCAACCCTGGGGCGGGCGAGAAGGTCGCTGAGGGCTCGAAGGTCACGCTCAAGGTCTCCAAGGGCAACCGCAAGCCGGTTCCCCCGGTGACCGGCAAGACCGAGGCGCAGGCGATCGCGGCCCTGGAGCAGGCCGGCTTCCGGTACAACGTGAAGCAGGGCAGCCCCACCGAGGACGCGAACAAGGTCGGCACGGTGGAGTTCCAGGACCCGGCCGCGGGCACCCTCAAGGCGGTCAACTCGGTCATCACGATCTTGGTGTTCCGGGAGGCGGAGCAGTCGCCTCCGCCGTCTCCCACCCCGACACCCACGCAGTGATCCACAGAAGCCCGGACGGTGCGCCTGAGCGGCGTACTGTCCGGGCTTTTTGCTGTCTGGGTAGGCCTCAGGCAGGGAAGGCGGCCAGGCGGCGCTGCTCGACCTCTTCGGCCAGTTCGGGTGCGCGATCCAGGGCCTGCGGGTGGCCGCAGGAGGCCAGCCAGTTCGCGAGCATCAGGTGGCCGCCCTGGGTGAGCACCGACTCCGGATGGAACTGCACGCCCTCGATGGGCAGCGAGCGGTGCCGCATCGCCATCACGACACCCGATTCGGTACGCCCGGTGACCTCGATCTCGACGGGCAGGGTCTCCTCCAGCACGGCCAGGGAGTGGTACCGGGTGGCCGTGAACGGGTCCGGCAGGCCCGCCAGCACGCCCGCACCGGTGTGCGTGACCTGCGACGTCTTGCCGTGCAGCAGCTCCGGGGCGCGGGTCACCGTGCCGCCGAAGGCCTGCCCGATGGCCTGGTGGCCCAGGCACACCCCGAACAGCGGAATCTTCCCGGCGTACTCGGCGATCACGTCGAGGCAGATGCCGGCCGACTCGGGCGCACCCGGGCCGGGGGAGAGCAGCACGCCGGCCGCCCCGACCCGCCCGACGTCGGCGACGCTGATCTCGTCGTTGCGCCGCACCTCGCAGTCCACCCCGAGCTGGCCGAGGTACTGCACCAGGTTGTAGACAAACGAGTCGTAGTTGTCGATCACTAGTACGCGCATGGGCCTCACCTGCTCGCGCTGGGCGCCGGGGTCTCGCCGGTGTCGTACGGGATGTCGTGGCCGTCGCCCGGCTCGCCGGAGGGCGAACCCGACGGCTCCGGGATCGTCTCGTCCAGCTGCGTGTATCCGCTGTCGGGGTCGCCGACCTGGACGTCGTCGAAGGGCAGCAGCGGCTCGGCCCACGGGAAGATCACGTACCACAGCAGCGCGCCGAGGATGCCGAGCAGCACCAGCGAGCCGCCCAGCTTGCCGCCGAGGCCGAAGGGCAGCTTGCGCCAGATCCACGCGTACATCAGGACATCCCCGCCAACTCGACCGGCCGGCCCTCGGACCGCGGCTGCTCGTCGACGAGCTTGCCGTGGATGATCAGCCGCTGGTAGTTGTCGAGCTTCGGGTTGCAGGTGGTCAGCGTGATCAGCTTGCCGGCCTCCATGGTCGGCGGCACCGCGCGCACCACCTCCACCGCGGTCGGCAGCACGATGCGCTGCTTGACCACCTCGTACACATAGAAGGTGGTCTTCGTCTCCACGACCATCTTGTCGCCCGGCTTCAGCTGGTCCAGGTTCCAGAAGGTGGCCCGGTTGCGGTGGCCGGCCACCGAGAAGTTGCCCTTCTGGCCCGGCATCGCGCTGTTGGGGTAGTGGCCGGGGGCGAACCGGATGTCCTTCTGGGTGACGCCCTGCACCACCACCCAGTGCTTCTTCAGCGTGGGCAGGTAGAGCTTGGCCACGGCGTTGCCGGGCAGCGGCGCGAGCGGGGACGCCGACGCCGACGGGGTCGGGCCGACGACCGGCTCGTCCCAGTCCAGCTGCTGCTCCAGCTCGGTCTGGTGGGCGTCGACGATGGCCGTCTTGCCCCACACCTCGTAGGCGGCGAACAGCAGGATGACCAGGCCGAACGTGATCATGAGCTCGCCGGTGCCGCGCAGCGTCGTCCGGATCACCGAGCCCACGGTGGTCCGGGTGTACTCGGAGTGGATGCTCCGGTAGTTCTTCTCCCCGGCCCGGATCGCCTTGACCGGCGCCGGTGGCGGCTCGCCGCTCCAGCGGGGCCGCGGCGACGGCTTGGCGTCGTCCGAGGGTGACGAGGGCGGCGCGGGCGGGATCGCTCCCAGCAGACCGGTCTCGTCGGTGGCGACGGCTCGACCGCTCGCCACGGCGGGCGCGGGCCGGGCGACCCGGGGCGGCGGCACGGTCTGGTCTGTGATCCGGGGCAGCTGCGTCGTCTCGTCCGCAGCCGCCTGGCCGAACTGCGTCGCCGGGCTGACCGGGGCCGCGGGGCTGGTCGGCGCTGCCGGGCTGACCGGAGCGGCCTGGTTCGGCGGCGCGGTGGCGGAGGTGATGACCGGCAGCACCGTGGTCGCGTCCGCCGGGAAGACCGGCAGCACGCTGGTGATGGAGGAGGCGTCCGCCGCCGGCGCGGCGTCGGCCACGCGGGGGAACGTGGTCGTCTCGTCGTCCTCGGGTTCGTTTGCCCGATGCCTGCTCATCCGTGTCTCCGGCTCTTACTAACGCGGCACCGAGGCATGGCGCAGCAGCACCGATCCCTGGTACGCGGGAGCGACGATGTCGGTCTCGCGGGTGACGCTATATCCCAGGCCGTATGCGCGTACAGCGTCCCGGAAGGCCTGTACGCCGAGGGCGGCGTCGAGCGAGGCCTGCATCTTGGCCGGGTCGCCGATCGCCGAGATCACGAACTCGGGGGAGTAGCGCCGCCCTTCGAGCAGCAGGGTGTTGCCGACGCACTGCACGGCGGTGGTCGTGACGACCCGTACGCCCATGATTGTCATGGCCTCGGCCCCGCCCGCCCACAGCGCGTTCACCACGGCCTGCACATCTTGCTGGTGCACGACCAGGTCATCCTGCGTGGCTCCGGTGGACAGGCCGTTGCCGCCGGGCGGCGCGTCGTCCATGCGAACGGTCAGACCAGTGCCGTGCATCGCGGTCAGCCCGGCGTCGCTGAGGTAACCCTCGCCGCGGGTGCGTTCGGCCGAGAGCGGGCCGTCGCCGCCGGCCTGCGCGCCGGCCAGCGCGTCGATGTCGGCGCGCAGCTGGTTCACATCGCGGACGTACGTGCCGACCTCGGCTTCCTTCTTTCCCACCAGTTGATCCAGCCGAACGCTGTTGTCCTCGCGTAGCGTGGTTCCCTGGGAGGTGGTCGCGCTCACAGTGAACAGCAGGCCTGCGGTGGCGGCGATCAGCGGCACGCCGAGGGTCCACCCGCTGCGGCGATGGCCGGGCAGGGGATTGAACGCGCGCCCGACCCGGAGCACGGCTTTCCGCCATGACGAGGTGCCGGATGTGTATTCCACCACTCCCCCTCCGTGCCAAAACGCGACGATCTGACTACGCTATCTGTCGAACATTATTCAGGCCCATGCCCTAGGTCATCGACCGGTGTGGGCAGGGCCCCTCCAGGAGACAACCGTGCCGAAGTCGCAGGTCCGCAAGAAGAAGATCTACACGCCGCCCACCGACGTGCTGCCCTCGTCGACCGCCACGGACAAGAAGCCGAGTCCGATCTGGCTGCCGATCACCGCGGTCAGTCTGATCGTGTTCGGCATCGCCTGGCTGGTTGTGTACTACCTGTCCGAAACGCTGTACCCGGTGGCGGGCTGGGGGTACTGGAACCTCGCCGTCGGCTTCGGCGCCATGGTCGGCGCGCTCGGCCTCCTCTCGAAGTGGCGCTGAGCTTCCGCAGCCGACCACGATAGCTCGCGATCCGGGGTCGCGGCCTCCTGCGTGGAGGCCGTGACCCCGGATGCTGTCCGGAGCTGTCCGCGACACCGGTGACCTGCCGCTGGCCTAGGGTGAGGGCAGCGCTGTGCCAACCCTCACATTACTGAACGGTAACTAGGGCGTAGGCTGCGGTGGGGTTTATACACAGGGCTGTTCCGACGCAGGGAGGCGTGGGTATGGGCGGCGTTCAGATCGTCAGTACGGTCATCGCGGTGGCCGTGACCGCGGTCGCGGTGGCGCTGGTCGTACGGGCGGTGCGGCAGATGCTCGCCGTCATCCGGCTCGGCCAGCCCGATCCCACGCGCTCGGGGCAGCGGGCAGCCCGGTGGAAGACCATGCTGACCGAGACCTTCGGCCACACGAAGATGTTCAAGTGGTCCGTGGTCGGCGCGGCGCACTGGCTGGTGATGATCGGCTTCATCGTGCTGTCGACGCTGGTCGCCGGCGCCTACTTCGAGGTCGTCAACCCCGAGTGGGAGCTGCCGATCCTCGGCGGCTGGGACGTGTTCGCGTTCGTGACCGAGTGGATCGGCATCCTCGGCATCCCGGCGATCATCGTGCTGATCGTGATCCGCCTGCGCCAGCTGCCGTCGCGCACCTCGAACTCCCGCTTCGCCGGCTCGACGATGTGGCAGGCCTTCTTCGTCGAGTACGTCATCCTGTCCGTGCTGGTGCTGGGCTTCGGAATCCGCGGCTTCAAGGTGTCGTCCGGGCTGTTCCACCACCCGGTGTGGGCCACCCCGTTCTCGCACGCGCTCGGCGCGATCCTGCCCGCCTCGCTGACCGCGATCACGATCACCGCTCTGATCAAGATCCTGGTGTCGATGGGCTGGGCGATCACCATCGGCCTCAACCCCACCATGGGCGTGGCCTGGCACCGCTTCCTGGCCTTCTTCAACATCTACTTCAAGCGAAACGCCGACGGCGCGCCCGCCCTCGGCGCGCTCAAACCGATGACCTCCAACGGCGCGCCGATCGACCTGGAGGAGGCCGACCCCGAGAAGGACACCTTCGGCGTCTCCCAGGTCGAGCACTTCGGGTGGAAGGGCCTGCTGGACTTCTCCACCTGCACCGAGTGCGGCCGCTGCCAGTCGCAGTGCCCGGCCTGGAACACCGGCAAGCCGCTGTCTCCCAAGCTGATCGTCCTGTCGCTGCGCGACCACGCCTACGCCAAGGCCCCCTACCTGCTGGCCGGCGGCGGCAAGGACCTGTCCGGCGAGGAGAAGGGCACCGCCGAGCAGCTCGCCGGCGTCAACGTGCTCGCCCTGGCCGAGGCCGAGCGGCCGCTGATCGGCGGCGCGGCCGAGCTGGGCGTCATCGACCCCGACGCGCTGTGGTCCTGCACCACCTGCGGTGCGTGCGTCGAGCAGTGCCCCGTCGACATCGAGCACGTCGACCACATCGTCGACATGCGCCGCTACCAGGTGATGATCGAGTCGTCGTTCCCATCCGAGGCCGGCGCGATGCTGCGCAACCTGGAGAACAAGGGCAACCCCTGGGGCGCGCCGCCCAACACCCGCGAGGACTGGACCAAGGGGCTGGACTTCGCCGTGCCCCGGGTCGGCGAGACCGACGAGTTCGAGTACCTGTTCTGGGTCGGCTGCGCCGGAGCGTTCGAGGACAAGGCCAAGAAGACCACCCGCGCCGTCGCGACGCTGCTCAACGAGGCCGGGGTCTCCTTCGCCATCCTCGGCAACAACGAGACCTGCACCGGTGACCCGGCGCGGCGCATCGGCAACGAGTTCGTCTACCAGATGCTCGCCCAGCAGAACGTCGAGACGATCAAGGAATCGGGCGCGCTGAAGATCGTCGCGACCTGCCCGCACTGCTTCAACACCATCGGCAACGAGTACAAGGAACTGGGGCTCGAGGTCGAGGTCGTGCACCACACCGAGCTGCTGGCGCACCTGGTCAAGACCGGCAAGCTCACCCCGGTCGCGCCGGTCGACGGCGGGCTGACCTACCACGACCCGTGCTACCTGGGCCGCCACAACCGGGTGTTCACCCCGCCGCGCGAGGTGCTCGGCGCCGCCATCGGTGCGGGAGCCGCCCCCACTGCGGGCACCGGCATCCTGGAGATGGGCCGGCGCGAGGAGCGCTCGTTCTGCTGCGGTGCCGGTGGCGCGCGGATGTGGATGGAGGAGCGCATCGGCAAGCGGATCAACGTCGAGCGCACCGAGGAGGCCCTGGCCACCGGTGCGAAGACCATCGCCGTTGGCTGCCCGTTCTGCTCCACGATGATCACCGACGGCGTGCGCTCCAAGGGCCAGGAAGAGGTCGAGGTCATCGACGTCGCCTCGGTCCTGCTCCGCTCCGTCAAGCCCACCACCTGACCCCCGCCCACCCGCCGGGGCGCGCCCCAGGTTTCGCAACTCTTAAAAAGTCGCGCCCTCAGCACTTGTCTGAGGGCGCGACTTTTTAAGAGTTGCGCCAAGCGGGTGGGCTCGCGCCGGTGGCAGAAGGCGGCGTGACCGGTTCTGGCAGAATCGGGCGCGAGGTGATCTCGTCATCGACGCGTTGTCGGCAATCCTGCCCATCCTGTTCTTCGTGCTGCTCACGGTCGGCACGGCATTCTTCGTGGCGGCTGAGTTCGCGCTGGTCACGGTTGACCGGGCGGAGATCGACACGCGGGCCGACCGCGGCGAGCGCCACGCCCGCACGGTCCGCCGCGCGTTGCGCGAGCTGTCCTTCCAGCTCTCCGGCGCGCAGCTGGGCATCACGCTGACCGCGCTGCTCACCGGTTACCTCGCCGAGCCGGCGCTGCGCCCGCTGGTCGAGCCGCTGGGCGCGCCTCCCGGGCTGAGCCACGTGATCTCGCTGGCCATCGCGACGCTGTTCTCGATGCTGTTCGGCGAGCTGGTGCCGAAGAACGCGGCACTGTCCCGCCCGATGCCGGTGGCGCTGCGTACGGCTGGACCGATGCGGATCTTCTCTCGGATCTTCAAACCGCTGATCTTCGCGCTGAACGGCACCGCCAACTGGCTGGTCCGCCGGATGGGCATCGAGCCGCAGGAGGAGCTGGCCAGCGCCCGCTCGCCCGAGGAGCTGGGCCTGCTGGCCGCGATCTCGGCACAGGCCGGCGCGCTGCCGTCGGAGACCGCCCTGCTGCTGCAGCGCACGGTGCGCTTCGGCGACAAGCACGCGGCCGAGGCCATGACCCCGCGTATCGACGTGGTGGGGCTGGCCGGCTCGGCGACCGTCGCGGAGCTGTTCGAGGCGGCCCGGGAGACCGGCCACAGCCGCTTCCCGGTGTACGAGCAGACGCTGGACACGGTCACCGGCGTGGTATCGGTCAACGACGCGCTCGCGGTGCCGCCGGCCCGCCGCTCGCTGACCACGGTCGCCGCGGTGGCCCGCGAACCGGTGCTGGTCCCGGCCTCGCTCGACCTGGACAAGGTGGTCGCCGCGCTGCGGGAGAGCCGCTCCGACTTCGCCATCGTGGTGGACGAGTACGGCGGCACCGATGGTGTCGTCACCATCGAGGACCTGGTCGAGGAGCTGGTCGGCGAGATCGCCGACGAGCACGACACCGCCGAGGAGGAGGAGTCGGGCTCGATCGAGGTGACCGTGCCGGGCGGGGTGCGCACCTGGCTGGTCGACGGCATGCTGCGCGAGGACGAGTTGGACGAGCAGACCGGGTTCCGGCTGCCCGAGGGCCCGTACGAGACGCTGGGCGGATACCTGATGGCGGAACTGGGCCGGATCCCGGTGGTCGGCGACGCCCTGGTCGCCAACGACTGGGAGTTCACCGTGGTGGAGATGGACCGGCACCGGGTGGAGCAGGTGCGGCTGGTCCAGCTGGCGGGCGACGACGATGAGTGAACTGCTGATCACCGCGGCGCTGCTGCTGGGCAACGCGTTCTTCGTCGGCGCGGAGTTCGCGCTGATCGCCTCCCGGCGTACCGTCATCGAGCCGAAGGCGCAGCACTCGCGGCCCGCGGCCTGGGCGTTGTCCGCGATGAACCAGATCCCGCTGATGATCGCGGGCGCGCAGCTGGGCATCACGCTGTGCTCGCTGGCGCTGGGCGCGATCGCGGAGCCCGCGCTGGCGCACTTCATCGAACCGCTGTTCCACGCGCTCAACCTGCCGCAGAACATGCAGCACCCGATCGCGTTCGTGCTGGCGCTGCTCATCGTGGTCTTCCTGCACACCGTGATCGGCGAGATGGTGCCGAAGAACATCACGCTGGCCGGGCCGGAGGCGAGTGTGCTCTGGCTGGGCCCGCCGATGCTGGCGTTCTGCATCGCCACCAAGCCGCTGCTGGTGGCGATGAAGTGGGCGTCGCGCAAGGTGCTGCGGCTGTGGCGGGTCGAGGCCGCGGACGCGGTGAAGACCGTGTTCACCGCCGAGGAACTGGCGGGGCTCGTGCAGCAGGCGCACACCGAGGGGCTGTTGGACCCGGAGCAGCATGCCCGGATCGCGGGCGCGCTGGCGCTGCACCAGCGCACCGCCGCGGACGCGCTGCGGCCGTGGTCGGCGGTCACCATCGTCACCGACGACACCTCCCCGGCCACGTTGGAGGTGCTGGCGACGCGCACCGGCCGGTCCCGGTTCCCGGTGGTGGCCCGGGGCACCCGGCGGGTGCTGGGCTTCGTGCACATCAAGGACGTGATCGGGCTGGAAGGCGCGAGCCGCCGCGAGCCGATCCCGGGCGGGCTGGTCCGGCCGCTGGCGGTCGTGCCGCCGGACCGTTCGCTGGCCGAGCTGCTGCTGTCGATGCGCCGCGAGCGGCGGCACATCGTGCTGGTGAGCGAAGGCCAGCTGCCGGTGGGTGTGGTGACGCTCGACGATGTGCTCAACGCCATCATGGCCCCGGCGGTATGACGCCTCCTGACGCTGCGTGACCGCCGCCGACACCTGCGCAGGTCAGCGCGGCTGTCGGCGGCGGCGCGAATCGCCCTCTCCGGGGCACGCTGAGTGACATCAGGGCAGCTCAGCGAAGTTGTCTCGCTTCCGGCTTGAAACCGGCTCACCTTCTTTTCTAGGGTTGGTGACCGTCTGGTGCGTACGCCGGGTTGTGACCCCTCGCGACCCCGCCCTGGACACCGCGCCCGGGTTCACCCCCTGTTCCACCGGTCGCGGTCGGCGGAAAAGGAGCTCCGGTGACCCCCCTCCGTACCGCGTCGCGCACGCTCACCCGTGCGCTTGTGCTGGTCGCAGCCATGCTCGTCGGCGTCGCGCCGGCCCTGCCCGCACACGCCGAGCCGTCGATCAGCGAGATCGAGGCCGAGATCGCCAAGACGTGGGAGAAGCTCGAGCCGCTGGTCGAGGACTACAACAAGGTCCACAGCGAGCTGGTCAAGCTGCAGAAGAAGGCCGCCGGCCTGGAGACGAAGCTCCAGCCGCTGCGGCTGACCGTCGAGGTGACCCGGACCCGGGTCGGCGTCATCGCCGCCGAGTACTACAAGGGCGGCCGCAACGCCGAGGTGAACGCGCTGCTGAGCAGCGGCTCGCCGAAGCAGTTCGCCGACCAGTTGATGATGCTGCAGCAGATCGCGCACGGTAAGCAGGAGCAGATCTCGGCGACCTCCGAGGCGAAGGCCAAGTACGACGGCGAGAAGGCGACGCTGGACAAGGCCATCGCGGACACCAAGCTCAAGGACGCCGACCTGGCCGCGAAGAAGAAGGTCATCGAGGGCGAGATGAGCCGCCTGCAGAAGCTGCGGACGCAGGCTTACGGCACCGGCGGCTCGGGCGGCTCGCTGAAGATCGGCGCGGCCTGCCCGGCGCAGATGGGCTCCGGCAAGGGCCAGACCGCCGCCGCGTGGGCCTGCAAGCAGATCAGCAAGCCGTACGTGTGGGGCGCGGCCGGTCCGAGCAGCTTCGACTGCTCCGGCCTGACCCAGTGGGCGTACGCCAAGGCGGGCGTCAGCCTCACCCACTACACCAAGGACCAGTGGGGCGAGACCACGAAGGTGTCCACGCCCGCGGTCGGCGACCTGGTCTTCTTCTACGGCGACCTGCACCACGTCGGCATGTACGTCGGCACGGTCAACGGTCGCCGGGTGATGGTGCACGCGCCGCACACCGGCGACGTGGTGCGGATGCAGTACATCGACGTCATGCCGGTCGCCGGCTACCGCCGGGCCTACTGACCTCTCAGCACGACGAAGGGCTCCCCGCAAATGTGGGGAGCCCTTCGTGTTGCGTCGGACGGGTCAGAACGACACGGCCGGCTTCAGCACCACGTCGGCGCGCAGCACGTACGCGATGCGCTGGCCGAACTGGATCTGCACGTACTGCTGCTCGCCCCGGATGACGGTGCGGTCACCGGGACCGGATCCGTCGAACGTGGCAGCGCGGTAGTACTCGCCGGTGAGCACCGGCCCGGCCGCGTACCGCTGCCCGGCCGTGATCGTGTACTGGGCCAGCGGGCTGACCGCCTGCACCGGCACACCGGCCGGGTAGGCCGCCGCCTCCGGGTAGGCCCGGCCGAACACCGGGATGCTCGCCAGGCCCGGCTTCGGCTCGACGACGAACCCCACGTTCCACAGCGGTCCCGCGTCGGCGTTGCGGAACCAGGCCTTCTGGCCGAGGTACCAGATCGCGGTCCACTCGGCGGTGCGCTCGGCGACGGCGTACGTCTGGCCCGCCGAGGCCCGTGCGCAGTGGTCGCTGACCACCATGGTGCTCGCCTTGGTGCCGCACCGGCCCGGGTCGCGGACCAGCGGGGCGCTCAGGTCGGGCGCGCTGCGCAGGATGACCGACGAGCTGGAGCGCAGCGGGCACGGGTTGCTCGCCGCGCCGGTGCAGCCGGTGAACGCGGGCTTGTTGGTGGCGAAGTCGGGGTTGACGGTGACCAGCCCGGCGTGGCCCGCCAGCGGCTCCGGCAGCCCGCGGAACGGGGCCTTGAGCAGGTCGAAGTAGTGCGACCAGTCCCAGTACGGGCCCGGGTCCCAGTGCATGCCGGCGACCGTGGAGGTGATGGTGCCGGGCACGTTGTCGTGTCCGATGATGTGCTTGCGGTCCAGCGGGATGCCCAGCCGCAGCGCCAGGTGCCGCACCAGCTTCGCCGAGGTGCGGTAGAGCGCCTCGGTGTACCAGCCGCCCTGCGCCGCGAAGCCTTCGTGCTCCAGGCCGATGGACTTGGCGTTGACGTACCAGTTGCCCGCGTGCCAGCCGACGTCCTTGGCCTTCACGTGCTGGGCGATGTGCCCGTCGACCGAGCGCAGCGAGTAGTGCCAGCTGACGTAGGTCGGGTCGGCGACCAGCTTCAGGGTCGTGGCCCAACTCGCCTCGGTGTCGTGGATGACGATGTACTCGATGCGCTGCGACTGCGGCCGGTTGCCCAGGTCGTGGTTGCCGTAGTCGCCGTCGCCGAACGCCTCGTACGGCGCGGGCAGCGACTCGCACGAGATGTCGATCGGGCACTCGATGCCGTCGGGGCGGGCCAGCTTGCGCAGGCCGAGCCGGATCAGCCAGTCCTTGACCGGGGTCACCGACCGGGGGGTCAGGCTGAGGGCGTGGCCCTCGTCGGTGGTGCGGGCGACACCGTCGCGCAGCGTCGCGTACACCTCGTCGGCGAACGCGGCCGCGGCCTGCTCGGTGTCCGCTCCGGAGTAGCGGGCGACCGCGCCGTACCAGGCCGCCGGGTCGGTGTCCGCGCCCTGCGGCGCGTTCAGCTGCTGCTGGTACGAGGCCAGCAGCGCGGCTCCGCCGCGGATGTTCGCGACCGGGTCGGTCCGCAGCGTCTCGGCGGACAGGCCGGTCAGCTCCGCCGCGGCCGGCAGGGTGCGCAGCGCTGCCTCGGCCGGAGCCGGGGTGCCGTCGGGGTGGCCGACCGCCTTCGGGCGGCTGTCGTCACCCCGGGAGTCCTCCTCGGGGGCGGGCTCCGACTCCGGCTCGGCGGCCGGAGCCAGCGCGGCGACGTACGCCGCGTCGGTGAGGTGCATCGGGCCGTAGCCGCCGGAGGTGCTGGGCGTGCCCGCGTTGGCGTCCCAGCGGGACTCCAGATAGGAGACGCCGAGCAGCACGTCCACGGGTACGCCGTATTCCTGGGCGGCCGCCAGGTAGTCGTCCTGCCGGGTGGGTGGCGACTCGGCCTGGGCGGCCACCGGCGTTACGCCGGCGCCGAGCCCCAGACCCACCGCGGTGAGCAGCGCCAGCCGGCGCAGGGGGATTCGGGGTGACACGTACGGCTCCCTTCGAGTGTCCGATGCGGTCACCCTGCCCTCGGCCGTACGGTTAGTCAATAGTTACCGATACGCGTTGCTGATATGAAACTATCCTTCATCGCTCGGGTGGGCCGTTCCGCCAGGTGCTACGGCTGTTCACCGGGTGTCCGGGGATGACGCCGCTCTGGTAAATATGAGCGAATGCGATTCAAATGGCCCGCGATCATTGCCGGACTGGTGCTACTGGCCGTGGTCGCCACGGTCCTGGTGGTGCAACTGACCGGCGACGAGCCCGAGCCTCCGACCGCGACCCCGGCGTCGCCGTCCGCGGTGCCCAGCCCTAGTGCGCCCGCGCCGAGCCCGTCCGCGCAGACCATCGGCGAGGGCGTGGTGTTCGACTTCGCGAACGGCCTGGAGCAGGCACGCGTGGTCGGCTCGGACGCCGGGACCCTCGCCGTGCGCGAGGAGAGCCAGACCGGCGGCGACGTCTCCCTCGTGCCGCGCGACGGCGACTTCGCGGTGCGTTTCCCCGGCCCGTGCGCGAGCAAGGACGACAAGCAGTGCCCCCGCGCGATCCTCGACGCCGGCGCGAACCCGGCGCTCAACCCCGGCCTGCGGGCGTTCCGCTGGGGCGCGGCGGTGCTGATGGCCCCCGAGGAGACGGCCAAGGGCGCGAACGTGCTGCAGAAGGGCTACTCGCAGTTCGGCACGCAGTTCAAGCTCCAGGTCGACGGTGCCAAGGGCATGCCCTCCTGCGTCGTGGCCGGCCCGCAGAACGGCAAGAACGTCATCCACGTCGCGCAGGCGACGCAGGGGATCGCCGACGGGAGCTGGCACACCGTCGAATGCGCACGTGACGGGGCAGTCCTGCGCATCACCGTGGACGGCGTGGCGCAGGGCGAGGCCGCCATCCCGGCCGACCTGAACATCTCCAACGACGCCCCGCTGCGTATCGGCGGCAAGGGTGTCGCCCCGAACAACGACCAGTTCCACGGCACGCTCGACGACCTGTTCGTCGCGATCGGATAGACGCCCTGGTGACACGCGACGACATCGACGGAATTGCGTTCTTGTAACGGTCTTGCCTAACGTGAATCCCCGTGTGTAGCCATAATCGGCCCCACGCGGGGCTTCCCAGCGCACCACGAATACGCCGCGGCCTGCTGACGGTCGGCGTCGTGCTGCTGGGCCTGCTCGCGCCAGCGGCACAGGCCCACGCGGCACCGACCCCCGCCGAGATCGAGAAGCAGATCGACGAGCAGTGGGCCAAGCTCGAACCGGTCATCGAGGAGCACAACGCCACCAAGGCGAAGCTGGCCAAGCAGCGCAAGAAGGCCGCCGAACTGGAGGCGCAGCTCGCGCCCCTGGAGCTGCAGGTGCAGGCCACTCGGACGCGCATCGGCGTGCTGGCCGACCAGCTCTACCGCGGCGGCACCCTGGCCCAGGTCAACGCGTTTCTCAGCAGCGGTGACGCCAGTGTCATGGCGAAGCGGCTCGTCGTGCTCGACCAGCTCGCCCACGACAAGAAGGCGCGCATCGCCGACACCCTCACCGCCAAGGCGGCATTGGACGCGGTGAAGCAGCCGCTCGACGAGACCATCGCCCAGCTCGCCAAGACCGAGGCGGAGCAGGGGACGCGGACCAAGGCCATCGAGGCCGAGATCACGAAGCTGAACAAGCTGCGGCTCCAGGCGTACGGCAGCGGTGCCGGCACCGGCGAGCTCGCCCCCGTGCCCTGCCCGACGGCGTACCCCGGCGGCCCGGCCGGCAAGGCGGTCCAGTTCGCCTGCCGCCAGATCGGCAAGATGTACGGCTGGGGCGACGACGGCCCGAGCACCTTCGACTGCTCCGGCCTGACCAAGGCCGCGTGGGCCCAGGCGGGGGTCTCTCTGCCGCACAACGCCCGATCCCAGCGCGCCGCCGTGAAGTCCGTCAGCCGCGCCGACCTCAAACCCGGCGACCTGGTCTTCTACTACAGCGACCTGCACCACGTCGGCATGTACGCCGGCAACGGCTGGATCGTCCACGCCTCCCAGACCGGCAAACCCATCGCCATGCGCCGCATGGACGCCGCCCCCATCCACAGCTTCGGCCGCCCCTCCTGACCCACCTCCCGCCCGGCCCTCCGGCCCGGCCTCACGCACAACTCTTAGAAAGTCGCGGCCTCAGACGCCCTCTGAGGCCGCGACTTTTTAAGAGTTGTGCAGGCGGGGCGGCAGGCGGCGGGGGTCAGGGGGTGGGGCGGAGCATGGGCGGGTGGAGGAGGCGGGCGGGGCCGCGGCGGAAGAGTTGGGCGGGGCGGCCGCGTTCGGCGGCGATGCTGCGGCCCACGGGCTCGATGAAGCCGGGGGTGCTGGTCACTTTGCGGTGGAAGTTGCGGGGGTCGAGCCGGGCGCCCCAGACCGTCTCGTAGACCTCGCGCAGCTCGCTGATGGTGAACTCGGGCGGGCAGAACGCCGTCGCCAGCGGGGAGTATTCCAGCTTGGCGCGGGCGCGCTCCACTCCGTCGGCCAGGATGCGCGCGTGATCGAACGCCAGCTCCGGGACCGGTAGCGCCGTCCAGGCCGCGCCCTCCGCGTCGCTGCCCGCGACCGGGGCCGGCAGGTGCGGCAGCAGTGCCAGGTAAGCCACCGTCACCACCCGGCCGCGCGGGTCCCGTCCGGGCGCGCCGTAACTGGCCAGCTGCTCCAGGTGGCCCACCGGCGCGGTCAGCCCGGTCTCCTCTCGCAGCTCGCGGGCGGCGGCCGCGTCGAGGTCCTCGTCGGGCAGCACGAAACCGCCGGGCAGCGCCCACTGCCCCCGATAGGGCTCGATGCCCCGGCGCACCAGCAGGACCCGCATCTCGTTGTCCTGCACCGTCAGCACCACCAGATCGGCTGTGACGGAGAACGCTGGATAGTCGGCCATCTGATTTATCACCACCTTGACGAGAATGTATCACGAAGCTTATCGTCATCATGACGAAAAAGGGACCGGGGAATCCTCCTAAGGAGAACGATCACGATGGCTGACGTGTCCAAGCGCTTCTTCCTGCGCCACCTGCGCAGCACGCCGACGAACTGGGTGCGCCACAGCGTCCGCGGCCGGGCCAAGCGGGAGGGCATCGGCCTGGCCTTCTGGTACCGGCCGCTGACCGCCGTGCTCAGCGAGGTGCCGGTCGACGACCGCGAGCTGCCGCTGCTGTTCCACGCCCGCACCAGCGACTTCACCGACGTCACCGTGCAGGCCACGGTGACCTACCGGGTGGCCGACCCCGCCGTCGCCGTCGGCCGGCTGGACTTCTCGATCGACCCCTACCTCGGCACCGCGCGGGCCCGGCCGCTCGACCAGATCGCCACCCTGCTGGCCGAACTGGCCCAGCAGCCCGCGCTGGACCTGCTGACCCGGCTGCCGCTGGCCGAGGCACTGAGCGAGGTCGCCGCGGTGCGCGAGGCAGTGTCGGCCGCGCTGGGCGCCGAGCCGCGCCTGACCGATCTGGGCGTCCAGGTGGTCAGCGCCCGCGTGGTGGCGATCCGGCCGGAGCCGGAGTTGGAGCGCGCGCTGCAGACCCCGACCCGGGAGGCGGTGCAGGTGGAGGCCGACCGGGCCACCTTCGCCCGTCGGGCGCAGGCCGTCGAGCAGGAGCGCGGCATCGCCGAGAACGAACTCCAGAACAAGATCGAGCTGGCTCGGCGCGAGCAGCAGCTCGTCGAGCAGAACGGCGCGAACACCCGCCGCAAGGCCGAGCTCGTCGCCGCCGCCCAGCTCGTCGAGGCACAGGGCAAGGCCGAGCGGGAGAAGCTGCTCAATGCCGCCGAGGCGGAGAAGGAGCAGCTGCTCGCCGAGGCCAAGGCCGCGGGTGTGCGAGCACTCGGCGTCGCCCAGGGCGAGGCCGAGGCCGCCAAGCTCGCGGCCTACCGGGACCTGCCGCCGGCGGTGCTGCAGGGCCTTGCGCTTCGGGAGCTGGCCGGGCAGCTCCCGGAGATCGGCCAGCTCACCGTCACGCCCGACGTCATTACCGGCCTGCTCTCGCGCTTCGGCGCGGGCTCGTCGGACCGCTGAGCGAGCGGAGCGAGGAGGAGGCATGAGCGCGACGCTGGCTCCACGGGTCGTGGTGGTCTCCCGGCGCAGTGAGCTCGACGAGCTGCTGGGTCGGCACGGCACGCGCGCCGCCGCGGCGTACTTCCTGAAGGAACGGGGGAGGGAGATCGCCGAGGTGGAGGCGCGGCACGCCGCGCAGGAGGCGGCGCTGGCCGCGGTCAGCGCCGCCCTGCCGGCGGACTGGCGGCGCGGGCAGGTGCACCGCGACGACCTGTCCCGCTTCCTGTTCGCGCCGGAGGACATCGTGGTCACCGTCGGGCAGGACGGGCTGGTCGCGAACGCGGCGAAGTACCTCGCCGGGCAGCCGGTGCTCGGCGTCAACCCCGAGCCCGAACGCAACCCCGGCGTGCTGGCCCGGTTCGCCGCCCGCGACGTGGCAGGCCTGCTGCCTGCGGTCCTCGCCGGCCGCGCCGCCACGCAGTCGCGCGCGATGGCCGTGGCCACACTCGACGACGGCCAGCAGCTCGCCGGCCTCAACGAGATCTACGTCGGTCACCAGACCCACCAGTCCTCCCGCTACCTGCTCACCACGCCGCAGGGCGAGCAGGAACGGCACTCGTCGTCAGGCGTGCTGGTCGGCACCGGCACGGGCGCCACCGGCTGGTGCGCGTCGGTGGCCCTGATGCGTGACCTGGCGAACACTCTGCCCGGCCCGGACGCGTCCGAGCTGTGCTGGTTCGTCCGCGAAGCCTGGCCCTCGCCCGCCACCGGCGCACGCCTCACCGCCGGCCGCGTCGGCTCCGGCCAGCGCCTCACCCTGACCAGCGAGAGCGAGCGCCTGGTCGCCTTCGCCGACGGCGTCGAATCGGACCACCTCGTACTTGCCTGGGGCCAGCGCATCACCATCGCCACCGGCACCCGCCACCTCACCCTCGTCGTCCCTTGAGGAAAGGAAGGGCACCTTCACAACGCTCCGCGTTGTAGAAGGTGCCCTTCCTTTCATCGAGGCCTGTCTGAGCTGCGGCGACGTGCACGAACTCCGTGAGTCGCCTCACAAAACCGTACGACCGATCGGTCTTCTTAATAGCCTGGCTCCATGACCGGAACGGACGGGCGGCTGGCCCGCGGCGAGCGCACCCGCACCGCGGTGCTCGACGCCGCCGTGGCGCTGGCCAGCGAGGCAGGGCTCGACGGCCTGTCCCTGGGCCAGCTCGCCGACCGGTTGCACGTCAGCAAGTCAGGGCTCTTCGCGCACTGGTCCTCCAAGGAGGAACTGCAGCTCGCCGCGATCGAACACGCCCGCGACCAGTGGGCCCGCCGCGTCGTCGGCCCAGCCCTGGACCGGCCTCGCGGCCTGCGCCGCCTGTTCGCGCTGCACGAGTCACGCCTGGCCTTCTACAGCGAGCGGGTGCTCCCCGGCGGCTGCTTCTTCGCCATCGCCGAGTTCGAGTCGACCGGCCGCACGGGCGTCGTGCCCGATCGGCTCGCCGCGGTGCTCGCGGAGTGGATCACGCTGCTGGAGCGCCTCGTCACCGAGGCCGTCGAGCTGGGCGAACTGCCTGCCGACACGGTGCCCCGGCGGCTGGCCTTCGAGGTCGACGCGGCCGGTGTCGCCGCGCTGCTGCACTCGCGCCTGCTGGAGCGCAGCCCCGACGACGCCCGCCAGGCCGTGCTCGCCCGCCTGCGCGGCCTCGCCACCGACCCCGACCTGCTGCCGTACGACTGAAAGGCCCGAGATGACCACCGCCACGCTCGACACCACCACCGGCACGGTCCGCCGGGCCGTCGTCCACATCGACGACCTCGACATCGTCGGCATCATGCACAACGCCCGCTACGCCCTGATCCTGGAGCGGGCCATGTCGGAGTTCTGGGCCGAGCACGGCTACGGCTTCCGCGACGGCGCGCCGAGCAGCCCTGACATGATCGCCGCGGTGCGTGAGTTCACCATCACCTACCACGCTCCGGTCCGCGGCACCGGCCCGATCCTGGTGCACTTCTGGCTGGACAGCATGGGCGAGACCAGCGCCGTCTACGGCTTCCGTTTCCTGTCCGAGGACGGCGGCACCGTCTTCGCCGACGGTCGCCGGGTCATGGTCAAGATGGACCGCACCGGCCGCCCCGCGCCGTGGACCCCGCAGGGCCGCGAGATCGCGAGCAGCCTGCTGCGCTGAGTTCCGGGAGGGGCGGCGCGGGTGGCCCGCTTGCTGCGATCATTGCCGCGTGCGCCTCCCCTCGGCTGTACCTACGCTGCTTGCTGCAGTCTTCCTACTGGCCGCATGCGGCGCAGAAGCGGATATACCGACCTTCGTGGCCGCTTCCGCCAGCAGCGCCGCCTCGCCGTCCGCCGCCGCGCCCTCGCCGACGCCAAGCCCGTCCGCGTCGCCGAGCGCCCGGCCGGGGCGGCCCGGCCAGACCAAGCCCGGCCTGCTGCCGCCGGTGGTGAACCACGGGCCGCGCACCGGCAACCTTGTCGCGCTCACCTTCGACGCGGACATGACCGACAGCATGCTGGCCCAGCTCAAGAGCGGCCGCGTCAAGTCGTACGCCAACGTCCGGATCATCGAGATGCTGGAGCACGACAAGATCCCGGCCACCTTCTTCCTGACCGGCAAGTGGGTGCAGCGTTACCCCGCGCTGACCGAGCGCCTCGCCGGCAACCCTCGCTTCGAACTGGCCAACCACACCTACGGCCACCAGGCATTCACCGCCGACTGCTACACCCTGCCGCGCATCCCCGCTGCCGCGATGACCGAGGACGTCGCGAAGACCTTCAAAATCATCGAGCGGTACGGCGGGCGCCAGACCCGCTACTTCCGCTTCCCCGGCCTGTGCCACGACCGGGCGGCGCTGCGCGCCATGTCCTCGCTCGGCCTGACCGTCGTCGACGGCGACGTCGTCAGCGGCGACCCGTTCGCCACCGACTGGCGGCCGATCGTGAACGCGGTGCTCAAGAAGGTCAAGCCCGGTTCCGTGATCATCCTGCACGTCACCGAGGCCAACGCCCAGTTCACCGACGAGGCCCTGCCGCACATCCTCAAGGGACTCGCCGAGCGCGGCCTCAAACCGGCCACCCTGTCCGAGGTGCTCGCAGGCTGAGCCGGGCGGGGAGCACATCGGCGATCGATCTCCCGTACGCTCCGGCCACCTCTCGTGATCGGAGCAGCCATGACCCGCGCCATTCTCCGGACCGGCGTATGCGCCGCAGCCGTCAGCGCGATCGTTGCCCTGGGTGCCGGTTGCTCGCCGTCAGTGGCAGAACCGCCGGTCACGGCCTCCCCCTCGCCGTCCGCCCGGCACGTGGCACTGCCCCTCGACCTGGACGGCAAGCGGATGATGATCGTCCCCGACAAGGACGACTGGGGCAAGGACTTGCAAGCCGTGCTCGTGTACGCCTTCCCGGAGGGCGAGTCGGCCGTAGGGGCTTCGTACAAGGACCCTGGCGGCAAGGACATCGTGCTGGCCGGGGTGGTGGCGACGCAGGTCGCGGACCGGCAGGCGGCCCTCGTCACGGCGCTCGAATCGCTGCGCCCCGTCCCCGACCGGCGCAATCCCGGGCTGACCATGGGCTCGACCGTCAAGGTCGAGGCGGTCGGTCCGGCCGCCGAGATGGAGTGCGGCCTGGCCGACGGCGGTGGGGCCGCCTTCCCGGTGTGCGCCTGGGCCACGGACACCGTCGTCGGGGTCGTGGTGTTCACCTACAAGAAGCTCGCCGCCCAGATCGAGGCGGAGTTCCACCGGATCAGGGCGGCCCTGGAGGCGTCCGCAGCCTGACGGCCGCCCCCACGCGTGCGCCGAAATGTCGTAGCGTCCCCGCAATGGGGGCGTCGAAATGGCTGCGCAGAGGTATGGGTGTCCTGGTCGGACTGTCACCGGCCGTACTGATGTTCCTGCTGCAACCCGCACAGTTCGGCAACTGCGCACGGGCGTGGTACCTCAGCGCCGCATGCCTCGGCGTGGTTCCCTGCGCCATCCTGTTCATGGGTGCCGTGTCCACGTTCTTCACGACCGACTCGGCGAAGTCCCGCAACTTCGCGCTCGGCGCGATCCTCGGCATGGTCACCCTCGTGGCGATGTTCGCGCTCGGCTTCCTCACGGACACCGCGCCACCCGGGGTGCCCACCACGCCCTACTGCCACGACAACTCCACACCGGCAGGCGGCTGACCCGCCCCGGCCAGAGGACGAATGCGGCAGCCTGCCCCATGCGCTTGCCGACCACCTGGTGGACCATGATTTCCTCGTAGCCTGGGACACGTCCGTGGCGGAGAGGAGGCTGAGGTGGCCGAGACGACGGTGGCCGAGGTGATGGCCGAGCTGGCTGCGCTGGAGGACCCCAAGGTCCGCCAGGTGAATGAGAAGCACGGCGACGATCACGGGGTGAACCTCGGCAACCTGCGCGAGGTCGCGAAGCGGCTGAAGACGCAGCAGGAACTCGCCCGGCGGCTCTGGGACACCGGCGACACCGCGGCGCGGCTGCTGGCGCTGCTGATCTGCCGCCCGAAGGCGTTCGAGCGTGCCGACCTGGACGCCATGCTGCGCGATGCCCGCACGCCGAAGGTGCACGACTGGCTCGTGAACTACGTGGTGAAGAAGAACCCGAACGCCGAAGTGCTGCGGATCGCGTGGTTCGCCGACCCGGATCCCGTGGTCGCCAGCGCCGGCTGGGCATTGACCACCGAACGCGTGGCGAAGAAGCCCGAGGGTCTCGACCTCGGCGGGCTGCTCGACACCATCGAGGCGGAGATGAAGGACGCCCCGGACCGCCTGCAGTGGGCGATGAACCACTGCCTGGCCCAGATAGGGATCGAGCACCCGGAACTCCGCGCCCGCGCCCTCGACATCGGCGAGCGGCTGGAAGTCCTCAAGGACTACCCGACCCCGCCGAACTGCACGTCCCCATTCGCCCCCATCTGGATCACCGAGATGGTGCGTCGGCAGCAGGACAGGTAACCGGCCGCGAGAGCAGATCAGCAGACCGCTTCGAAGGTCAGCCTGCTGCTGACGGGTCTCATCCGCCACATGGCCCGCAGTTGTCGGTACTGGTCGGCTTCGGCCCGCGCCTCAGCAAGATCGGCAAGCCGGTCCGGCCCGACGACGCTGAAGCTGAAGCCGGTGTTCCGGGTGTTCAGCGCCTCCACACCGGCCAGCTCGGCATGGTCGCCGAAGCACATCTCCAGGCTGAGCTGCCAGTACATCGGGTACGGGTCGCCGTCGGTGGCGGCCGCGAGCTGTCGAGTGAAGCTCAGCATCGGCAGGTTGTCGGTCCACTGGTCGCGGCCCCACTGAACGATGAAGCCATCGGCATCGCCGTCGGCGTCGGTTCCGCTCACTTCGATCTGCAAGAACTCCGTGAACGCCTGCCAGGCGGCCGCCACGTCCGCAACCGCCGCGGGCTCGACGCGGTGCCGCCGCAAGACCTCGGCGAACGCGTCCGCGCTGTCACGCCACGGGACGGGCATGGTCGATCACCTCGGATGTCTCGATGGCCTGGACGACCTCTCTTTCACGTCGGCTGATGGCCCGTGGATGGCTCGGCTGTGGCGGCATGATCCGTGGTGTCCACCACCGCCTGAGCTGCCTCCCAAAGATCACGGCGGAGGGCTTCGTTCGACTCGCGCCGGTCCTGCCACGCTGGACTGGCGTCGATCGCCTGCTTTGCCTCGGCCAGGCTGAGGCCGGCCGTATGCGTGAGCAACTTCATCGAGTCGATCTGTCCGAAACCCTCGTCGCGCAGGAAGGTGATCACATCGTCGAGCGATGCGCCTTCCTCCAGCCGACCAGTGAGCATCGACGCGGCGACGTCGAATCCTTTGTCGGTAAGCACAGGGCCAGTATCGTCCGGTGGCCCAGGTCGAGTCTGTGAGTAAGCCGCCAGATCTGTCGCTCGCCATGGAGCTGGATCAGCGTGGCTTCCCTCGGCGGGCGCACGGATCTGCCGATGCACGCTCCTCGCAGGTTTCGTCCGGTAGAACGGCAAGCGACCGCGACTGGTGTGGGAGAAGGAGAAGGTGAATTGGTGTGGAGAACCCAGACGTGCGTTCGGCCGGCATATCGCGGGTCTACGTCGACATGGTGGGAGACCTGTTCCACGCGGGCCACGTCTCGCTCCTCCGGGAGGCGCGCCGCCATGGTGACTGGCTCGTCGTCGGCGTGCTGTCGGACGACACCGCAGCCTCCTACAAGCGTCGTCCCGTCATGACCCTTGCCGAGCGTGTCGCCGTGATCGAGTCGTGCAGGTACGTCGATGAGGTCATCGAGGACGCCCCGTTCCAGGTGACCGAAGGGTTTCTTGCCGAGCACGGGATCACCACCGTGGTACACGGCGACGACTTGTCGCCCGAGGCGGCCGAGTTCGTATACGGACCCGCTGCAGCCGCCGGCAAACTCACCTACGTTCGGCGTACGGAAGGAATCTCGACTACCCAGCTGATCCAGCGGGTGCTCGACGCGGCCGCCTCGCGAGGTGCGGCGTCGGAGCCGTGATGAGTCGGTGGCCCGTGGACGGCCCGATGGATCATCGCGGACGCTGGGGTAAACGAAAGCCCAGGTCGGAATTGCTTCCGACCTGGGCTTTTCGCGTGGAGCGGGTGAAGGGAATCGAACCCTCACTGTCAGCTTGGGAAGCTGATGTTCTGCCATTGAACTACACCCGCGAGCGGCCACCACTGTACCTGACGTCACGGGTCGCGTGCACGTAGGTAACCGCGGCAGTTCGCCACGGCGTTCGCTTACGCGGCCACGAGCTGCAGGAACGGTTTGCGGGGCCGGCGTTCGTGCGCCGGCCCGTTCCTGCCCGCCGCCGGGTCGCGCCACGTGCTCGGGTATGCCCCCGCCTCGTGCCGGTGCAGCAGCGCCGACTCGACGGTGAGCTCGTAGAGCCGCCAGTCGAGGGTGGGCGCGGCCCGGTGCCGGCGGGCGAGGTGCTCGACGGTGGCGATGCTCGTGACGGGGTGGGCACGGCCGCTGACGTACGCCTCGACGTCGCTGTCCTCGGCGGGGAAGGCGTGCAGGGCGTAGCGCCCGTCGCGTTCGAGGTCGCGCCGCTTCGGTGAGTCGATCACGAAGCAGTAGAGACCCTCGTCGGTGACGATGGGGGAGACGGGGTGCACCCGTGGCCCGCCGTCGGCCCGTACGGTCGCCAGGTAGCCCATGCCCGGCCCGTACTGGTGCAGCAGGGCACGGATCGACGAGGCCAGCCACGGTGTGGCGGCGGCGAATTCGGTCCAGGTTGCCATGGGGTGGACTTTATCGAACACATGTTCTAGTCCGCCATCGAGACACGCGGTGCGTCCCCTATCGGGTGATCGATGTCCGAAGAAGCCCTTGTGGCCTGCGCGGGAGTGCAGAATTCCGGCCGTTCGGGTGGGCCGCGGCGGCGAAGGGGCAAGCCGAGGACGGTAGGCTCCCTGCGTGTTGCTTTCCGACCGGGACCTCGTGGCCGAGATCAAGTCCGGCCAGCTGCAGCTGGAGCCGTTCGAGCCGAGCCTGGTGCAGCCGTCGAGCATCGACGTCCGGCTGGACCGCCTGTTCCGGGTGTTCAACAACCACCTTTACACGCACATCGACCCGGCCGAGCGGCAGGACGAGCTGACGACGCTGGTCGAGGTGCAGGACGGGCAGCCGTTCGTGCTGCACCCGGGCGAGTTCGTGCTCGCCTCCACGCTTGAGGTGGTCACCCTCGGCAACCAGCTCGCGGCGCGGCTGGAGGGCAAGTCGAGCCTGGGCCGGCTGGGCCTGCTGACGCACTCGACGGCCGGCTTCATCGACCCGGGCTTCTCCGGCCACGTGACGCTGGAGCTGTCCAACGTGGCGACGCTGCCGATCCGGCTCTGGCCGGGGATGAAGATCGGCCAGCTGTGCGTGCTGCGGCTGTCGTCGGAGGCCGAGCACCCGTACGGCTCCAGCGTGAACGGCTCGCGGTATCAGGGCCAGCGCGGCCCGACGGCGTCGCGCTCGTATCTCAACTGGCGCACCTGGCCGACCGCCTGAGGGCCGTCGCGCCTCCGTTCGACGGAGATCCGGTGCAAGCTGCCTGTTTCCAAAACCGGCCAAACAGTTTCTGAAAAATCGTGAAAGAGCGTCTCGTCCGACCGTACAGAATGCGGTCCGCCGACGAGACAATCTGAGCGGTGTGGCGGAGTTGATCAGGCATGCTGGTTGCCGTACGCATTCCACTTGTCCTGTCGGGCGGCCGCCCGCTAAGCCCTGGATTCCGCGCCGGACTCGGCGCGGCCTTCGTGCTGCTCTTCTTGATCAGCGCGGTGGAGCTGGCAGACGGCCGCGAGGCGCGCTTCGTCGGCCTGATGGCGACCGTGCCGTTCCTCGCCGCGGTGTTCGCGCCGTGGCAGGCGGTGCTGCTCGCGGGCGGGGTCGCGACGGCGGTGGGCACGGTCTTCGCCTTCTTCGGCATGAGCCAGGACGATCTGTCGGCGTTCATCAACGTCATCGGCATCGGTCTGGCGACCGGCATCGCGGCGCTGGTGGCGGTGGTCCGGCAACGGCAGGCCGAGCGCATCGCCGAACTGGCCAAGCTCGCCACCATCGCGCAGCAGGCGGTGCTGCGGCCGCTCGGCCCGAAGGTGGGCACGCTGGCGGTGGCCGGCCGGTACATCTCCGCGACCGCCGCGGCCGACATCGGCGGCGACCTTTACGAGGCGCTGGATACGCCGTACGGCGTGCGCATGATCATCGGTGACGTGCGGGGCAAGGGCCTGGACGCGGTGCGTACGGCGAGCATCGTGCTGGGCTCGTACCGCCATGTCGCCTTCGAGCGGGCCGACCTGCGCGCGATCGTCGCCGACCTGGACCGGGCCGTGGCCCGCAGCGTGGGCGACGAGGACTTCGTCACCGCGTGCCTGGTCGAGGAGCGCGGCGGCACGCTGACTATCGTCAACTGCGGCCACCCCGCGCCGATCCTGATCCGGCGCGGCGAGGTGATCACCCTTGATCCGCCCTCGCCGGCGCCGCCGCTGGGTTTCATGCCGGTGGTGCGCAGCCGCGTGGAGCGGCTGGAGCCCGGTGACCGGCTGCTGCTGCTGACCGACGGTTTGGCCGAGGCGCGGCGTGACGGAGAGTTCTTCCCGATCACCGAGCGGGCCTGGAAGCTGCTCGGCCACGGCACCGTCGGCGACGGTCTGGCCTCGGTCGAGTCGGCGCTGCTGGAGTGGGTGCACAACCGGCTGGACGACGACATCGCGCTGATCCTGATGGAGTACGCGGGCCCGTCGCAGCCGACCCTGGCCCCGGTGCCGAGCTGGGAACTCGGCGCGACGAACTAGGCGACCGAGGTCGTGCGGCTGCGGCGCACGGCCAGCGTCAGCGAGGGCAGCGCGCTCGGGGCGCGGTGGCGGCCGATGTAGCGGATCGGGTAGCGCGGCTCGAACATCAGCTTGCGCAGGTTCTCGATCATCTTTCTTCCTCCCCTGTGGCCGGCGGGGCGAGGGTGCCCGCGCGTCACCCGGAAGAACGACGTCGATGCGGTTAGGTTGCGGCATCTCGGCGTGGTGCCTTGCATGTGTCCGTTTTATTCACTATGTCCGCCACGGGTCGCGCGGCGGCGCGCTGAAGGGTGGGGGATTTCACCTGGTTGTGATGTGAACTTCTCGGCAGTTCGCTTGCCGATGGTTACTGACGAGTAATAGAGTCGTACTTACTGGTCGGTAACTGAATGCGCTGAGGGCGGGAAGAATGAGCCACTACCAGAGCAACTTGCGGGATCTTGAGTTCAACCTGTTCGAGGTCTTCGACACGCCCTTCGGCGAGGGCCCCTTCGCCGAGGTCGACGCGGACACCGCGCGCAGCGTGCTGAGCGAGATCGACCGCATGGCGCGCGTCGACCTGGCCGCGAGCTACGCCGACGCCGACCGCAATCCTCCGGTGTACGACCCGGCGAACTACACCGTGACCATGCCGGAGAGCTTCAAGCAGTCCTTCCAGACCTGGATGGACTCGGAGTTCTGGCGCCTGGACCTGCCGCCCGCCCTCGGCGGCAGCTCCGCTCCGCGCACCCTGACCTGGGCCTTCGCCGAGCTGGTGCTCGGCTCGAATGCGCCGGTCTGGATGTTCGGCTCCGGCCCGTCGTTCGCACACGTGCTCTTCCTGGAGGGCACCGACGAGCAGAAGAAGTGGGCGGAGCTGTTCGTCGACAAGAAGTGGGGCTCGACGATGGTGCTCACCGAGCCCGACGCGGGCTCGGACGTGGGCGCGGGCCGCACCAAGGCGGTCAAGCAGGACGACGGCTCCTGGCACATCGAGGGCGTGAAGCGCTTCATCACCTCGGCCGAGCACGACATGTCCGACAACATCATCCACTACGTCCTGGCCCGCCCCGAGGGCCACGCGGCGGGCACCAAGGGCCTGTCGCTGTTCGTGGTGCCCAAGTTCCACTTCGACGCCGAGACCGGCGAGCTGGGCGAGCGCAACGGCGTCTTCGTCACCAACGTCGAGCACAAGATGGGCATCAAGGTCTCCACGACCTGCGAGACCACCTTCGGCGGCCACGGCGTCCCGGCCAAGGGCTGGCTCGTCGGCGAGGTGCACGAGGGCATCCGGCAGATGTTCCTGATCATCGAGAACGCCCGGATGATGGTCGGCACCAAGGCCATCGCGACGCTGTCGACCGGTTACCTCAACGCGCTGTCCTACGCCAAGGAGCGCGTGCAGGGTGCCGACCTGCTGAAGATGACGGACAAGACCGCCCCGCGCGTCGCCATCACCAACCACCCGGACGTGCGCCGCTCGCTGCTGCTGCAGAAGTCGTACGCCGAGGGCCTGCGAGCGCTGGTCGCTTACACGGCGTACTGGCAGGACCGGGTCTCCATCGCCACCGCCGCCGGGGACGAGAAGGCCGCCAAGCGCGCCTCGAAGATCAACGACTTCCTGCTGCCGCTGGTCAAGGGCTGCGGCTCCGAGCGCGCGTTCGAGCTGCTCGGCTCCGAGTCGCTGCAGACCTTCGGCGGTTCGGGCTTCCTGCAGGACTACCCGCTGGAGCAGTACGTCCGCGACGCGAAGATCGACTCCCTGTACGAGGGCACCACCGCGATCCAGAGCCTCGACCTGGTGTTCCGCAAGATCGTGCGGGACAACGGCCGGGCCCTGATGTCGGTCGCCGGCGAGATCCAGGAGTTCCTCACCAACGAGGCCGGCAACGGCCAGCTCAAGGAGGAGCGCGCGTCCCTGGCCGCCGCCCTCGGCGACGTGCAGGCCATGCTCGGCACGTTCACCGGCTGGCTGGCCGAGTCGCAGGGCGACGACCCGCGGGCGCTGTACAAGGTCGGCCTGCACTCGCGCCGCCTGCTGCTCGCCATCGGCGACCTGGTCGTCGGCTGGCTGCTGCTGCGCCGCGCCGAGGTCGCGCTGCGCAAGCTGTCCGGCGAGCCGGGCACCGACCAGGCGTTCTACACCGGTGTCGTGGCCACCGCGCGTTTCTTCTCGCGCGAGGTGCTGCCGCGGCTGGGCTCCGACCGGCGCATCGTCGAGCTGGCCACGCTCGACGCGATGGACCTGGACGAGGCCTCCTTCTGACCCCACGGGGTGCGGCCCCGGCCGCGCCCCGCACCCATCCCACGAATAGGTGAACGGCGCCCCTCCTCACGCGGGGGCGCCGTTCCCGTATGCGCCGTTCAGCCGGGTGCCGAGCGGTTATCGCCGAAGTTGGGATGCGCAACCGTCGCGCTTGCGGCAAGCTGGGCACATGGCCCCGCTGTCCGGCGCCGGAACGCGCCCACGCACCCTGGTGCTGCTGCGTCACGCCAAGGCCGACCGCCCCGCGGGGCTGGCCGACACCGACCGCCCGCTGACCGACCGCGGCCACGCCGACGCCGCCGCGGCCGGAGCCTGGATGGTCAACCACGGCTACGTGCCCGACCTCGTGCTCTGCTCGCCGGCCAGGCGCACCCGCCAGACCTGGCACTCGGTCGCGGTCGCGCTGGCCGGCGCCGGGTCGCCGGTGGTCCGCTACGAACGCCGGCTGTACGAAGGCTCGCCCGACGAGCTGCTCGCCCTCATCCGGGAAGTGGAACCCGAGTTCCGCACGGTCCTGGTCATCGGGCACAACCCGACCATCTCCCAGCTCTCCGCGCAGCTCGACGCGGGCGGCGGCGAGGTCGACTCCGACGGCCTGCGCACCTGCGGCCTAGCCGTCCACCAGCCCGAAACCGACTGGCCCGACACCACCACCGCCAAACTCATCGCCGCCCACACCGCCCGCGCCTGACCCCTAGATCATCAGAATTGCCGGGCAGGTGTGCGTATCTTGACGACTCAATCGCCCATCTGTCTGGCAAGTCGAGCGATCATGCGGTGGGGTCAGGCGAAGAGGGCGAAGTAGATGGCGATGTGGTGGGAGATGGCGGCGAGCAGGGTGCAGGCGTGGAAGAACTCGTGGTGGCCGAAGACCTCGGGCCACGGGTTGGGGCGGCGGAGTGCGTAGAAGATCGCGCCGACGCTGTAGGCCAGGCCGCCGACGATCAGCAGGACCAGGGCGGTGACGCCGCCGTTGTGCAGGATGTCGGGCAGCACGGCGACGGCGACCCAGCCCAGGGCCAGGTAGAGCGGCGCGGAGACCCAGCGCGGCGCGTGCGGCCAGATCAGCGACATGGCAGCCCCGCCCAGCGCGCCCGCCCAGACCAGGGCCAGCAGCAGCGCGGCCTTGCCGGACGCCAGCAGGAGCAGGCAGAACGGGGTGTACGTGCCCGCGATGAAGATGAAGATCATGGCGTGGTCGAGCCGCCGCATGAGCTGGTAGCCGCGCTCGCTCCAGACCCGCCGGTGGTAGAGCCCGCTGACGCCGAACAGCCCGCACACGGTGAGGCTGTAGACCGCCACGCTGATCACGGGTGTGCCGCCGGGCCGGAACGCGGCGATGGTGACCAGGACGATGCCGCACACCAGGGCGACGAAGAAGGCGTACGCGTGCAGCCAGCCACGCATCCGTGGCTTGCCGATGTCGACGGGGCGCAGACGTCGCGGGGCGGACGTATCGGTCATGCCCCCTAGGCTACGGCACCGTAGGTTACTCGTGCGTAGCCTCGGCGCGTGAGGCCGGTAACATCTGCGTCGTGCTGGTCCGGAAGTACGGTTGGGACTCGCTGCTGCTGGAGGTCGACGACCCGGCGGCGTGGTTCCGCGCACTGCGCGCCGCCCGCGAGCGCGGCGAGCTGGCCTGCGAGGAGATCGTTCCCGCGGCGCGCACGGTGCTGCTGCGCGGGGTGCGGGGCGAGCCGCGCTGGGCGGACCTCGCACCCGAGGCCGCACCGTCCGGGCCGCCGTCGCGCGTGGACGTTCCGGTGCACTGGGACGGGCCCGACCACGACGCCGTCGCGGCGGCGTGGCAGGCCGATCCGGCGCGGGTGCTCCGGGAGACCGAGTTCACGGTCGCGTTCTGCGGGTTCGCGCCCGGCTTCGGCTATCTGACCGGGCTGCCCGAGCGGCGGTGGCTGCCCCGGCTGGCCAGCCCGCGGGCCAGGGTGCCGGCGGGCTCGGTGGCGCTCGCGGGGCCGTACGCCGGAATCTATCCGCGCAGCTCGCCCGGCGGCTGGCAGCTGGTGGGCCGCACCGAGCTGGTCCTGTTCGACCTCGACCGTGACCCGCCCGCGCTGCTCGCGCCGGGGACGCTCGTCAGGTTCGTCGATGCTTGAGGTGCTGAAGCCAGGCCCGCTGGCCACCGTGCAGGACCTGGGCCGCCTCGGCTACGCCGAACTCGGCGTGTCGCGGTCCGGCGCACTCGACCCGGCGGCGCTGCGGCTGGCCAACCGCCTCGTCGGAAACTCGGAGACCTGCGCCGGGATCGAGGTCACCTACGGCGGAGCGGTCCTGCGGGCGCAAGCGTCCGTCTGGTGCGCGCTCACCGGCGCGCCGGGTCCGGTAAGCGTCGACGGCCGCCCGGTGCCCTACGGGGTCGCGTTCGGGCTGCCCGCAGGTTCGCGCGTCGAGATCGGACCGCCACGCCACGGTATTCGCAGCTATCTCGCCGTGTCGGGTGGCATCGCCGTCCCGCCGGTGCTCGGGTCGCGCAGCACCGACACCCTCTCCGGCATCGGACCTGAACCGCTGCGCGTGGGCCAGGTGCTTCCGGTCGGCCAGGCAGGCATCGGCGATGCCCAGGCACCGCCCGGCTGGCCGTCCCACCGTGCGGCAGGGACCGCAAGGCAGGGCACGACAGCGTTCGTGGGCCCGGCCGGTTCCGGACGGCAGGGCCCGGCGGTGCAAGGCGGCGGGGGCGGGAGCGGCGGTGGACCGCTCGGGGTCGACTTCGTGCCGGTGTCCGCGCCCGCCGAGGAGATCCGCTTGCGGGTGCGCTTCGGGCCACGGGACGACTGGTTCGCCGACCCTGGTGAGCTGCTGCGCACCGCGTACACGGTCGACCAGGGCGACCGGATCGGGGTGCGGCTGGACGGGCCGCCGCTGACCCGGTCCGTGGCCGGGGAACTGCCCAGCGAAGGGCTGCTCGCAGGGGCGATCCAGGTGCCCGGCGACGGGCGGCCGCTGGTGTTCCTCGCCGACCACCCGACCACCGGCGGATACCCGGTCGTCGGGGTCGTGCACCCCGCCGATCTCGGGCTGCTCGCGCAGGCGCGTCCAGGCACTACTGTGTTCCTCTATGGATCTCAACGCTGACCTCGGTGAGGGTTTCGGCCGCTGGGAACTCGGTGACGACGAGGCCCTGCTCGACCTGGTGACCAGCGCCAACGTCGCCTGCGGCTTCCATGCCGGGGACGCGGCGACCATGCGCCGCACCTGCGAACTGGCCGCCCGGCAGGGCGTCGCGGTGGGCGCGCAGGTCGGCTACCGCGACCTGGCCGGCTTCGGCCGCAGATTCATCGAGTACGACCTCGACCAGCTCCGCGACGAGATCATCTACCAGGTCGGGGCGCTGCAGGCGCTGGCCGCGGCCGAGGGCGCCCGGGTGCGATACCTCAAACCCCACGGCGCGCTCTACCACGCGACCGCGCACATCGACGCCATCGTCGAGGCGGCGCAGGCGACCGGCCTGCCGGTGCTGTGCGCGCCCGGCTCGCCGCTGGCCACCGCTGCCGGGGACGCGGTCGTGCCCGTCTACGCGGAGGGCTTCGCCGATCGCGCCTACCGGGCCGACGGCACCCTACTGCCGCGTACCAAGCCCGGTGCGGTCATTACCGACCAGGAGGAGGTGGTGGCCCGCGCCCTGCTGATGGCGGTGGACCAGCGGGTCATCGCCCTCGACGGCACGGTGCTGCCGCACGCCGTCGACTCGATCTGCCTGCACGGCGACACCCCGGGCGCGGTCGCGCTGGCCCGGGCCGTCCGAGAGGCACTCCAGTACGCAGAAGTGCCTCTCCGCGCCTTCCTGCCCTAGCCGTCGAGGCCGCGGAGGATCAGGGGGAGGCGGTCGGGACCGTCCGGGGTGATGACGACGGGCACGCCCCAGTCCTGGCGGGTGAGGTGGCAGGCCGCGAACTCGGCGTCTTCGTCGCAGGTCGCCGCCTGCGCCACGACCTGGAGCACGCCCTGCGGCACGGCCGGGTTGAGGACCAGCTTGCGGGACAGGTCCGTGGTCACCCCGGCGCCCTCCAGCAGCAGCTCGGCAGGGGAGGCGGACACCTCCAGCCGGGTCGGGTCGCCGAAGCTGCGGTCGAGCTTCTGGCCCGGCGCGGGCGTGAAGATGACGTCCAGCGTGACCGTGCCCGGGGCCAGCGGCGACGGGGGCCGCTCGACCTTGTGCCGGCCGCCGTCGACCACGCCGGCCGCACCGGGGGCGAGCCGGACCAGCCGGTGCGCGGCCGACTCGACCACGATCACGCTGCCGTCCGCGTCGAGCACGACGTCGCTGGGCTCGGCCAGGCCGCTGTCCACGGTGGACACCGTGCCGTCCTGCCAGCGCCGGACCGCGCCGTTGTACGTGTCCGCGATCAGCACCGAGCCGTCCGGCAGCGCGCACACGCCCAGCGGGTGCTGCAGCAGAGCCTGGTCAGCCGGTCCGTCCACGTGCCCGAAGTCGAACAGGCCCTGGCCGACCGCGGTGTGCATCTGCCCGTCCTCGATCCAGCGCAACGCGCTGGTCTCCGAGTCGGCCAGCCACAGCCGGCGGCCGTCGGGCGAGGCGGACAGGCCGGACGGTTGGGCCATCCACACCTGGTCCAGCGCGCCGTCGCGCAGTGCCTCGACGGTCGTGCCCGCGTACAGGCCGACGGTCCGCTTCACCGGGTCGAACCACCACAGCGTGTGCGTGCCCGCCATGGCGACGACCACCTTGCCGTCGTACCAGGCGACGTCCCACGGCGAGGACAGGTCCATGGACCGGGCGTCGTGGGCGTGGTCGTCCAGGCTCGACCGCCACTGCCGGCCGGTGCCGGCCACCGTTGTCACGGCCAGGTCGCTCAGCCGTACGCCGCGCAGCAGGTGGTTCACCGTGTCCGCGACGACGACGTCGTAGCCGACGAGCGCCGCGACGTCGGTGGGCAGCAGGCACAGGCCCTGGGGTTCGGAGAAGCTCGCCTCCGCCGGGCCGCCGTCGGCGCGACCGCGCCCGCCCGAGCCGACACGGCGGAGCACCGCCGACAGGTCCTGGTCGAGGACGGCGAGGCTGTGCCGGGCCGAGTCGGAGACGAGCACGGTGCCGTCGGGCAGCGGCAGCGCCTTGCCGGGGAAGCGCAGCAGGGTGTCGCTCGGCGGCGGGGGCACGAACGGGCCGTCGCCGCGGTGCAGCGTGCCCTTCGCCTCGTGCACGGCGATCAGCTCGTCCAGCAGGCGGCGCAGCCCTTCGGCGTGGCCCTCGCCGGCCATGTTCGCCACGACGTAACCCTCGGGGTCGATCACCGAGAGCGTCGGCCAGGCCTTGGCGGCGTACTGCTGCCACATGTCCATGTCCGGGTCGTCGAGCACCGGGTGGTCCACGCCGTAGCGCTCCACCGCGGCGGCCAGCGCGTCCGCGTCCCGCTCGTGCTCGAACTTCGGCGAGTGCACCCCGATGATCACCAGCACGTCGGCGTACTTCTCCTCGAGCGGGCGCAGCTCGTCGAGCACGTGCAGGCAGTTGATGCAGCAGAAGGTCCAAAAATCCAAGATCACAATTCGGCCGCGCAGGTCGACCAGCTTGAGGTCCTTGCCGCCGGTGTTCAACCAGCCTCGTCCGCGCAGCTCCGGCGCCCGTACCCGCATACCGCCATTCTGCCCGATCATGGGGCCGTCGGCGCAGGGGCGGGGTGGTGACGTGGCCTACCGCCGCGCGATCAGGCCGCGGCCGGCTCCAGCACACCCGGCGCGGCGGCGACGGTGCGGCCGTCCTGCTCCGGCGTGATCAGCTTGTGCAGCGACAGGGCCACCAGCGACGCGGCGAGCGTGCCCGCGGCGACCAGGACGATCCACACGCCGCCGAGCCCGGCACCGAGCAGTGGGCCGGCGCTGACCGGGGCGACGATCGCGGACATGCCCCACACCATCGAGGACAGCGCGTTGTAGCGACCGCGCAGCTCGTCCGTGGCGAGCACGTTGACCAGGGCGGGGCTGACCGGGGAGAGCATCGTCTCGCCGACCGCGAAGATCGCGCCGAACAGGATCACGATCGCGGCGCTGAGCACCATGTTGCTGCCGTCGATGTAGCCGGCCAGGCCGAGCACCAGCCAGGCCGTGCCGAACACGCCGCCGACCGCGGCCAGCGCCCGGCTGCGGCTGCGGCCCTGCAACTTCTTGATGACCAGCAGCTGCGCCAGCACGATCACCACGGTGTTGGCGGTGAACGAGTAGCCGATGATCTGCGGTGTGACGCCCGCGACCTTGGTCGCGAAGCCGGTGAAGCCCACCTCCAGCTGCGCGTATCCGGACACGGTCAGCAGCACACTGAAGATCATCAGGCGGCGGAACGGTTTGTGCCGCAGCACCTCGCCGTATCCCCGCTTGCGGCCGCTGTCGGTCAGGGTCGGCGTCTCGACCAGCCGCCGGCCCACCTTCGGCATGGAGAGCAGGATCAGGAACGGCCCGGCGTAGCAGAACATGTCCAGCACGTAGATCAGTTGGAAGGTGCCCGGCCGGGCGGTGTCCACGATGCTGCCCGCGGTCGCCGAGCCGATGCCGATACCCAGGTTGAGCAGGGCGAACTGGAGGCCGAAGACCCGCTGCCGCTCCTGCTCGCCGGTGATCGAGGTGAAGACCGTGTTCATGCCGGCCCAGATCGTCGACGCGCCCAGGCCGCTCAGCGTCAGCGCGAGGGCGGCCTGCCAGGTGGTGCCGACCAGGGCCAGCGAGCCGACGCCGACCGCCTCGATGAGCAGCGCGGGCATGACCACCCGGCGCGCGCCGAACCGGTCGATCAGCGAGCCCGACAGCGGCGCGACCGCGAGAGTGAGCAGGCCGAACCAGCCGATGAGCAGGCCCACCGTGGTGCCGGACAGGTGCCGCACCTCGGTCAGGTAGATGACCAGGAACGGCAGCGTCAGCCCTCGGCCCAGCGCGGAGAAGAGGGTGCCGACGAGCATCCGGCGTGCTTCGGGCCTCGCGGGCAGGGCTTCGCGCAACATGCGGCCAGTGTGCTGCCCGGGTGTGACGTCACGCGAGCGAGATAAAAGGCCCTGTGGTCAGTGCCACAGGGCCTTTCACTCGTTACGGGTACGCCGTCGTCACGGGGTCGGCGTGGCCGCGGGCTCCGACGGAGCCGTGGACGGCTGACCGCCCTCGGCGGTGTTCGGGGCCAGGCACAGCACCTTGCTGTCGACGGTGACGTGCGGCTGCGTCTTGTCGCACTGGTCCTTGCTGTCGGCGACCGAGACGACCTTGTAGGTCTGCGGCTCGGTGCACGCGGCCGCGACGGCGACGTCGCCGGACTGCTTGAGGCAGTCGCCGACCCCGAACGTCGCGGTGGCCTCATCGCCGCCGAGCAGCTTCTGCGCGCCGATCAGGACACCGAAGGCGAGCGCCAGCAGCAGCGCGCAGCCGACGACCACCATCACGATCACGCGGCCGGTGCGGACCGGCTTGATCTCCAGCGCACCGGTGCCGGTCTCGTCGGGCTTGAACTTGTCGAACTTCGACTGCTCCTGTGCGGGCGGCGGGGGCGAGTCCATCGGCGGGCGCTGCCCCGGCACGATGCCGGCACCGGGCGGGGGACCTGCCGGGCGGGCCGGCGGCTGCATCGGCGCGCGCTGCGGCGGGCCGGGCGGCGTCGTGGGCGGGTTGCCGTACACCGAGGGCGGCGGGCCGGCCGGAGCAGGCGGGGCGGCCGGAGGCACGGCGGCGGCCGCCGGGGGAGCCCCGGCAGGCTGGAGCAGGTCGCCGAACGCGTGCTGGCGCGGCTGGCGCTGGGCCAGAGCCGGGGCGGCCTGCGGTGCGGCCTGCTCGGGAGCGGGCGGCGCGGGCTGCTCGGCCGCGCGGGCGGGCGCACCGTACACCGTGGACGAGCGGGCGATCGGCGGCGCCGAGTGCGGCTCCGCCGGGGTGGGCTGGGCGCCGGGCACGGTCACCCGGGCGGTGGCCCGCGCGGCACCGGCCGCGGGCTGCGCGGGCGGTGGGGGAGGCGGCGACATCGGCGCGGCTGCCGGAGCCTCCTCGGCGGGCGCGGACACGGTGGCAGAGCCGTACACCCGGCCCTGGGGCTTGGGCGTAGCGGCCGGCGCGTCCTCGGCGGGGCTCACCCGACTCGCGGCCGGCACCGAGACGGAGGCGACCCCGGCCGAGGCGCGCGCCACCGACGGCGGCGGCGTGACCGGAATGGCCGGCGGCGTGCTGACCGGCGTCGTCGGCGCGGGCGGCGAACTGACCGGCCCGGCGCTCGGCGGCGGGCTCACCGGAGCCGCGGCGGCAACGGGCTCGTACGCGGGAGCCGCTGGCGCAGGCTCGTACGACGAGGCGGGCTCGTAAGACGGCGCGGGTTCGTAAGACGGCGCGGGCTCGTAAGACGACGGCGCAGGTTCGTAGGACGAGGCAGGCTCGTACGCAGGTGCGGGCTCGTACGCCGGAGCGGGCGACGAGGCGGGCTCGTACGACGACGGCGCAGGCTCGTAAGACGGCGCAGGCGCGGGCTCATACGACGAGGCGGGCTCATAGGACGGCGCGGGCTCGTACGACGACGGCGCGGGCTCGTACGACGACGGCGCGGGCTCGTACGAGGGGGCGGGCTCGTAGGAAGGCGCGGGCTCGTAGGACGAGGTCGGCGTGTACGGAGCGGGTTCGAAGGCCGGGGCCGGCTCGTACGCGGGCGGCGGCTCGTAGGCCGGTGCGGCCGGGGCCTCCGGCTCGGGGTCCATCAGCGCGGCGACCGCGGGCGGCGGGGTCCACGGGCCTGCCGGGGCGCTGGGCTTGGGCGACTCACCGGCGGCGAACGCGGCCCAGGAGCCCGACGCGGTGGCCGGCTCGGCCGGTGCCGGCTCGAAGGCGGGCGCGGCCGGGGGCTGCTCCTGCGGCTTGCTGAAGTCGGAGTAGTCGGGCCACTGCTCCGCGGCGGGCGCGGCGGCGGCCGACTGCCAGGGCTGCTCGGCGGCGGCGGGCTCGGCCTGCCACGGCTGCTCGGCGGGGGTGGACCAGTCCTGGGACGCGGCCCACTCCGGCTGCGCCTGCGGCGTCGACCAGTCGGGCTCCGCGGGCGGCGCCGAGGTGACGAAAGGTTCGTGCGCCGCGAACGACGACGACATCTCATGGCGTACGCCGGGGATCGGCACGACGGCCGGAGCCGGCACGTACGGCGCTCCGTCGCCGGTCGGCGCGGCGGCTGCGGGCTCGGCCGGGAACCCGCCGAACGCGGGCGGGGCCTGGTCGGCGACCGAGTCCGGCGGGAACGACTCCTCCGGCGCGCTGCCGTACGGAGTGAACACCGGGAACTCGTCGGGTGCCGGCGGCGCCTCGAACAGGCCGAATCCGCTCTTGCGCTCGGCTGCGTCAGCCGGCGGCCAGCCGGGCTGCTGCGGTGCCTCGGACGTCATACGCGCACGCCTCCTTCTCTCTCGCCAGCCCTGGAGACGCCCGCGCGGAAACAACGCAGGGGTCATGAGCCGAGGGGTGGCGGCCGTGCCCACCGTACCGGTACTCCCGCGCGACCGGAATACGGGAGGTGGGTTCACGTCGGTGGCCTGGCACGGCCGGGAAAGCGTTGCGGCCCCTGTCGCCGGATGGCGCGACAGGGGCCGCAACGCTCTTGGAGGAGGAGAAAAGTTTCAGTGCAGGCGTACGAAGACGGCTGCCATCGGGTCACCGAGTTCTGCGGCGCGGCGACGCTGCGCGCGCTCGGCGTGGGTGCGCTCGAGGTGGATCTGCTCGGCGCTGCGGCTCCGCGTCCGCATCTTCTTCATGATGCTCATACCAACTATTACATCGCATGGGTCCCCACAAACTCCAACGATTATTCGGTGAGCTGCGCCACCGGCCGACGATTCGTAGGTGAACCCGTCATGTCCGGGGGGTGATCGCCGCCAGCAGCTCAGGTTGCCGGTGGTCGAGGATGTCACCGGCGGTGAGCAGCCCGAGCCAGATCGCACCGGCCGCGTACGCCAGCCCGACCGGCAGTGCGAGCACCGCCCCGACCGACCCGCCGAGCAGCACCAGCAGCAGCACCGGCAGCGCCAGCGCCATGCCCGCCAGCCACGCCGCCATCGCCAGGAAGCTCTTCGCGACGCCGGTGCCCGTGTTGATCGCGAACGGGTTCTGGTTCTCCGGCAGCGAGTACGCCGCCCACACCGACACGTGCATCGCGCAGGCCAGCCCCGTGCCGTACGCGGCGAACAGCGTGCCGATCATGACCGGCAACAGCAGCAGGTCCTCGCGCAGCACCGCGTTGAGCACGGCGAGGCCGAGCAGCAGCGGCACGATGTACCAGGAGTACGCCACCGTCCTGGCCCGCAGCTCCAGCCGGCCCGACACCCCGGACACCACGTGCATCGCGTACGCCGTGCCGTCGTAGCCGAACTGGTTCGCGATGCCGAGCCCGGCCAGCGCGCCGACCAGCACCATGGAACCGCCGTTCACGCTCTGCGCGACGACGTTGCCACCGGCGCCGGGACCGAGGTTCATGACGACCGGCAGGAACACCCCGATCACCGCGAACGTGATCAGGCTGGCCCGCCGCCGCACGTCGCGTACCCAGTAGCGCAGCTCGCGGACCACCATCGCGCCGTACGCGGTGCGCGGCTGCCGGCTCCGCCCGAAGAACCGGGCGACGGGATATCCGGTGGCCGCCCGCACCCGGACCTCGCCACCCCCGGCCGTGCCGAGCATCGCCGACTCCAGCGAACGCGACCACCACCACGCCAGCAGCAGGATCGTCACGACGGTCACGGCCAGCCGCGCCGCGACCGCCGCCCAGCGCCCCTGCACCGCGTCCAGGCCCACCACGTACGGCGCCGCCAGCGGGGTCCAGCCGAGCACGTCGGCGAGGGCGGCCAGGCGCTGCGTGCCGACCTGCTGCGCGCCCGAGGTGAGCAGGAACTGCAGCGGACCCAGCGACGCGGCGAGCACGGCGAGCACCACCGCGGCCAGGTCACGGGTCCGCCGCGACCGCAGCGCGCGGGAGAAGCCACTGGTCACGGCTCGGCTCACCACCACACACAGCAGCAGTCCGAGCAGCACGCCGACGGCGGCGGCCACCGCGGGCAGCGGGCCCCCGGCGATGCCCGCGCCGATGGCCAGCCCGGAGGTCGCCAGCAGGGTGCCGAACGCGGGCACCCCCAGCAGCGCGGCGACCAGCAGCCCGCGCAGCAGCGTGGCCCGGCGCACCGGCAGCAGCGCGAAGCGGCCGGGCTCCAGGGTCTCGTCGACACCGAACCAGACCAGCGGCATCAGGATCCAGCCGAGCACCAGCACCGTCCCGCCGAGCGCCGGGACCACCGCCGCCCAGTCCGGCCCGTTCGGCAGGTACGGGACCAGGAAGAACAGCGCCGCCATGGTGCCGTAGAACAGCGCGCAGAGCAGGCCGATCACGAACAGCGCGATCTTGCCGGGGCGGCCGCGGAAGCCGTTGCGCAGCACGCGCAGCTTCAGGCGGGCGAAGGTCAGAGCCATGACAGCTCCGAGCCGGTCGAGGTGCGCCCGCCGACCACCGCGACGAAGGCCTCCTCCAGGGAGCGCCCGGCGCGTACCTCGTCGAGGGTGCCGACGGTGCTGATCCGGCCGCTCGCCATGATCGCGACGTGGGTGCACAGCCGTTCCACCACCTCCAGCACGTGGCTGGAGAAGATGACGGTGCCGCCGCCGGCGACGTAGCGGGTGAGGATGTCGCGGATGGCCGCGCCGCTGACCGGGTCGACGGCCTCGAACGGCTCGTCGAGCACCAGCAGCCGGGGTGCGTGCAGCAGCGCGCAGGCCAGCGCGATCTTCTTCTTCATGCCGGCGGAGTAGTCGATGACCAGGGTGCGCCCGGCGTCGGTCAGCGCCAGCACGTCCAGCAGCTCGGTGACCCGGGCGTCGATGACGTCGGGCGCCATGCCGCGCAGCAGGCCCTGGTAGGTGAGCAGCTCGGTGCCGTCGAGCCGGTCGAAGAGGCGTACGCCGTCGGGCATCACACCGATCAGCGATTTCGCCCGGACCGGGTCCTGCCACACGTCGTGGCCGAGCACCAGGGCCCGCCCGGCGTCCGGCCGCAGTAGGCCGACGGCCATGGACAGGGTGGTGGTCTTGCCGGCTCCGTTCGGCCCGAGCAGGCCGAAGAACGAGCCCGCCGGGACGGTCAGGTCCACGCCGTCCACGGCGACCTTGGTGTCGAACCTCTTGACCAGCCCCTGAAGGGCGAACGCACTGTCCTCGATCACGCGTCCGACTGTAGACGCGCGGCGCCTGCCCGTCGCCCCTCGCAAGGGGCGACGGGCAGGCGTGGATTACCTCTTCGCGTTGAGGCGTTCGGACTCGTTGCAGGCCTGACTCGCACCTAGGATGTACATGTCCTCCAGCAGCTCGGCGGCCTGGGCCCGGCTGAGATTCCAGGAGTACCACTGGTCCGGGTCGGCCTTCAGATCGCGGATGACCCAGCTCAGCGCGCAGCTGCGGTACGGCTCCGGCAGCTCGGCGAGAGCCGGTGCCGCGTCCGGACCGAGCGCCCGCAGGTACCAGAAATCGAGCTTCTGGAAGCGCTCGACGTTCTGCTCCGCGATGAAGTGCTCCGGGTTCGCCGCGCCCAGGAACAGCAGCAGCCCGGCGAAGCCGGCCACCGCCGCCCGCGGGAACCACGAGGCGCGCAGCTTCCACCCGGCCAGCGCGATCAGAATGAACACGCCGCCCAGGTAGAGCTCGACCGAGCCGAAGAACAGCCGCTCCCGGGTCCAGCCGTAGGTGTTCTGGTAGAGCCACATGCGCCAGGCCGCGGAGCCGACGATCACCAAGCTCAGCAGCACGAGCGCGCCGAGCAGGGTACGCAGCAGGATCCGGTCCTGGCGGGTCTCCTTCACCGCCCAGCGCGACACCAGGCCGATGACGACCAGGGTCAGCATGGTCACCACGAGCAGCTGGTTGAAGCCCTGCACCGCGTACTCCGAGAAGGTCAGCCCGCTGGTCTTCTGGATGTAGGCCTTGTCGCCGAAGAAGAAGCGCAGCTGCACCGCCACGAACGCGCCGAACAGCAGCACCAGGCCCCCCAGCGGCAGCGCCACCTCGATGCGGCCGATGCGCCGCGAAGCAGGCCGCTCCAACCCGGACAGGTCCGGCGGGGCCAGCACGGTGAAGATCGCACCAGCGGTGATCAGACCGCCGATCGCGGTGTACAGCACACCACGGAAGATCGCGCGGGCGTTGAGCTCGGGCAGGATGTCGCCCAGCAGGGTCGCGAACGCGGCGTCGGCCGAGGCGAACAGTGCACCGAAGACGACCAGCAGCACGAACGTCACGATCAGCGACAGCACCACGCGGCCCGCAGCGCCACTCCTCTCCCGCGTCTGCTGCCAGGCGCGCGCGCCCCTGCCCAGCCATGGGATGGCCCGGAAGAACGCCAGCGGCACCGCCATCGCGCCGACGACGACGGCCCGCACCGAATGCCCGCCGGCCACCGCCAGCGAACCGCAGGCGATCGCGCCGAGCACACAGAAGACGAACAGCCAGCCCGCGTCGCGGAAGGTGCCGACGGCCAGCAGCGCTACGGCGAGCACCGCCCAGCCGACCCGGATCCAGCGCTCGAGCGCCGTGTCCGGCTTCGGGCCGAACCGTGCCGCGTGCCAGACCGCGCCTGTCATCACCAGGCCCACCAGCAGCCAGCCGATGCCGGGGCGGCTCAGCGGCAACGCGATGGCGGTGGCGAGGCCACCGACCAGCGCGGCGATCCAGGCCGCCGGCCCGCCCGCGTAGTCCGGCCCCTGCCAGCGCGCCTGCAGGAAGCCCGGCGGGGGCGGCGGCAGCGGCGAGAACCGCGACATGTCGGCCGGGTACGTCTGCGGGGGCACCGCGGCCGGTGCGGGGGCCGGGGCCGACGTCTTGGTCACAGCGGCGGTGCTGTCTTCGGCCGTTGCCGGCGCGGGGACCGGTGCGGTCCACGTTTCGGCAACGGGAGCCTGCTCGCTTGCCGTGACCTGCGCTTCCGGGCTCGCGGACGAACCCGCGTCGGCGGTCGGCGGCGACGACTCGGGCGGCGGTGAGCTGTCAGGCTGCGCTGGGGTGTCCGGAGAGGTGTCTGACATCGTTGGCTCCGACTTCTGCGGGCGACTGATGAGGCATGGACTTCTGGGGCAGGGTGATGCGTACGCGGCAGCCGGTCCCGCCGGGCGGGTCGACGATCGCGATCGTGCCGTGGTGCAGTTCCACCGCCCAGCGGGCGATGGCGAGGCCGAGTCCGGTGCCGCCGTCGGACGACTCGGCGCTCTTGCCCCGGGTGAAACGCTCGAAGACCCGCTCCCGGAGGGCGGGCGCGATGCCCACTCCCTGGTCGAGCACCTCGAAGACGGTCTGCGTGCCGGTCGGGCGGGCGCTGACGGTGACCAGCCCGCCGGCCGGGCTGTGCCGGGCCGCGTTCTCCAGCAGGTTCGCGAACACCTGGTGCAGGCGCGCCGGGTCGGCGCTGATGGTGTGCGGGGTGACGTCGTGCAGCCGGAACCGGGTCGCCGGGGCGTTCAGGCTCGCCTCCTCGACCACCCGGGCCAGGAACTCCGCCACCGGCATCGGCTCCCGGCGCAGCGCCGCCGCGCCCGCGTCGACCTTCGACAGGTCCAGCAGCTCGGTCACCAGGCGGGCCAGCCGCTCGGTCTGCGCCAGCGCGGTGCGCAGCGTCGCCGGGTCGGCCTCGCTCACCCCGTCGACGATGTTCTCCAGCACCCCGTGCAGCGCGGTGATCGGCGTACGCAGCTCGTGCGACACGTTCGCGATCAGCTCGCGCCGCTGCTGGTCGCTGGCGGCGAGGTCGGCCGCCATCAGGTTGAACGCGCGGGCCAGCTCGCCCACCTCGTCCCGGCTGGTGGCGCGCACCCGGCGGCTGTAGTCGCCGCGGGCCATCGCCCGCGCCGCCGCGGTCATCTCGCGAAGCGGCTTGGTCATGCCGTGCGCCAGCACCTGCAGCGTGATCAGCCCGACCAGGGCCGCGGAGATGGCGACCGGCCAGTTGACGAAGCCGAGCCGGCCCCAGAACACCACCAGGCCGGTCGCGCCGGAGATGCCGAGCAGGATGGCCAGCTTCAGCTTGATCGACCGGAACGGGTCGAGCGGGCGGGGCAGCCGGTCCAGGACCCGGTTGGACAGCACGATCAGCGGCCCCAGCACCCGGTACATGGGGTGGGTGAGCCAGTCGAGGACGCGTTCGATCACGTGGTTTCGGCTTCCAGGGCGTATCCGACTCCGTGCACCGTGCGGATCAGGTCGGCACCCAGCTTGCGGCGCAGCGCCTTGATGTGGGAATCGACCGTGCGGGTGCCGTAGCCCTCGGCCCAGCCCCAGATCTCGGCCAGCAGCCGCTCCCGCGGCAGCACCGACCGGTGCCGCTCGGCGAGGTACACCAGCAGGTCGTACTCGGTCGGGGTCAGGTGCGCCTCGGCCCCGTCCCGGCGCACCCGACGCTCGGAACGGATGATCTCCAGCGGGCCCAGCTTGATCGGCGCGTCCGGCGCGGTGGACCGGTCGGCGCGGCGCAGCAGCGCGTGCACCCGGGCGGCGAGCACCCGCATCGAGAACGGCTTGGTCAGGTAGTCGTCGGCGCCCACCGCGAGCCCGACCAGCAGGTCGTTCTCGTCGTCACGGGCGGTCAGCATGAGCACCGGCACCGGCCGCTGCGCCTGCACCCGCCGGCAGACCTCCAGCCCGTCGAAGCCCGGCAGCATCAGATCCAGCACGATCAGATCCGGCTTCAACCGCCCCGCGGCCTCCACGGCAGCAGGACCGGTCCCGGCATGCGCCACCGCGAAACCCTCGGCCCGCAGCCGCGCGATCACCGACCCGGCGATGGTGGGATCGTCCTCCACCACCAGGACCCGACGTTCACTCATGACCAGGGACTGTAGCGGCCACCTGTGCTCAACCTCAGTCCCAGTTGTGAAGGACTTGTGCGCGGGACTGGTTCGAGCGCCTCGCGGCGCTCGCCCGCCGTCGTTCATTTGACCTGGGGAAGCTTCCTGACCGCAGATTCGTACTGCACTCTGGAGATGTCACACGGGCACCGATAGAGAGGACGGGTGACAACGATGGCCCATCCGCTGCTCCGGCCTCAGCCGCTGCGCGCCTGGCAGTTCGAGGACCTTCTCGACACTCCCGACGACGGCTACCGGTACGAGATCTTCGACGGGACCCTGCTCGTGACCCCTCCGCCTCCGATGCCCCACTTCACGACGTTGTATCGCCTGCGCAGGGCGCTGGAGGCGCAAGCACCCGCACATCTCGTGGTCGGGGAGAACCTCGGAGTACTGCGACGAGACGGCACCTCCTACTTCATTCCCGACCTCGTGGTCTTCGACGCTGACCTGCTCGGGAGCTCGGTGGCAGCGCTGCCGCCGGCTGCGGCGAAGTTGGTGGTCGAGGTGGTTTCACCGAGCAACCCCAGCAACGACCTGGTGCTCAAACGCGCCGGTTACGCAATGGTGGGCGTGGCGGAGTATTGGATAGTCGAGTCCGGTGCCAGGGAGGTCAGGGTGCTGACCGAGCCTGGCCCGACGGGTTACCTCGTCGAAGAGAAGCGATCCGGCGAGATGAGAGGCACCGCGCCGTTCCCGTACGAGCTGGATCTGACCAAGATTTTCGCTTGAGCGGCAAACCGCGCCGCTCAGTCGCCAGGCCGGGAACGAAGCACACCATGATCGTTCGACTTGCCAGGCAAGTGGGCGAATGCGGGCTCAAGATACGCACAGGTGCCAGGCAAGTCGGACGATCATGGGCGGGCCCGCGGAGTCCGTCTCGCCGAGAACGGCCGGGCAGCTCGTGGAGCTGCCCGGCCGTTTCAGATTCGGTCAGTACGCGCCCTTGCGGCGGAGCACCACGCCCACGGTGCGCCACAGGATGCTCAGGTCGTACGCCAAGGACCAGTTGTCGACGTAGTAGAGGTCCAGGCGGACCGCCTCGTCCCAGCTCAGGTCGGAGCGGCCGGAGACCTGCCACAGGCCGGTCATGCCGGGCCGCACCAGCAGCCGGCGTCGCACGTCGCCCAGGTAGTCGCCGTCGTCGGCGGGCAGCGGGCGCGGCCCGACCAGCGACATCTCGCCCTTGAGCACGTTGATCAGCTGGGGCAGCTCGTCGATCGAGCTGGCCCGCAGGAAGCGCCCGACCGGCGTGACCCGCGGGTCGTCGCGGATCTTGAAGAGCATGCCGTCGCCCTCGTTCTGGGCTTCGAGCTTGCTCTTGCGCTCCTCGGCGTCGGTGTACATGGTGCGGAACTTCCACACCTTGAACACCCGGCCCTCGTGGCCGACCCGCAGCTGCCGGAAGAACGCCGGGCCGCGGTCGGTGATCGAGATGGCCAGTGAGATCACCAGCAGCAGCGGTGCGAGCAGCACCAGGCCGATGAAGGCGGCGATGCGGTCGAGCGAGTTCTTGGCCAGCCAGGCCATGCCGGAGAGCTTGGGCTCCTCGACGTGCAGCAGCGGCAGGCCCTCGATCGGGCGGATGTGCACCCGGGGTCCGGCGATGTCGGTGAGCTGCGGCGCGACCACCAGGTCGATGCCGGTGCCCTCCAACTGCCAGGCGAGGCGGCGCAGCTCGTCGGGTTCCGCCCCGGCCGAGCCGCACACCGCGATGGTGTCGGCGCGCAGCTCGTGCACGAGATCGACGAGGTCGCGCCCGTAGTGCACCGGCACCGGGGCCTGCGCGCGGCGGGAGGCCGGCAGGTGCTCGGAGAGGTGGATGGCGACGGGCACCAGCCCGGCCTTCGGGTTGCGCGAAACGACCTTGTACACGAACAGCGTCTCGGGCAGCGAGCCGATCAGCAGCATCCGGTACGTGGCCAGCCTGCCGCGGCGGCGCACGACGTACAGGGCGCGGCGGGCCAGCAGGCGCATGCCGAAGATGTACGCCATCGCGGCGATGATCACGAAGCCGACGGTGCCGCGGGACAGGCCCTCGTCCTGGCCGGCCTTCTGGAAACCGAAGGCGAGGAAGGACACGGTCGCGGCGACGGCGATGGTCGCGCGGAAGACCCGCTTGAACTCGTCGGTGCCCAGACCGATCACGCGCCGGTCGTACGCGCCGTTGCCCCAGAGCAGCAGCAACCAGATCAACGGCATCATGCCGTACGCGACCAGCTGGAACTGCGCGATCTGGTCGAAACCGGAGGTGACCCGGTTGTTCGCGAACTGCGAGATCGCGGTCCAGCTCGCCGCCATGGCGCAGAGCAGGTCGCCGATGACCAGGCAGAGGATGTAGGGCCGGTGCCAGCGGGCGCGGCGCGCGGTGCCCCGGGCGAACGCGTTGCGGGCGACGCCGTTGGTCTTCGGCACGGGGGGCAACTCGTATCGGTCGGCTACGTAATCCGGGACGTTCGACCGCTTGGGCACGGTGGTCGGGTGCTTCAGGCTCGTCGTCACCTCACCTGGGTCCTCCCGTGCGTCACGTTCCTGCCCGGTGGCGCCGGCAGGTGCTGCAGCCCTGCGGTCGGAACGTGCGGCAGGACGGGTGTCGCCCACAACGTTCAGTCTCGCATGGTTTGTCCGGGGTTAGCGGAGACACCGTGTTGCCGATGCGTCCGAACACCCCAGGACCGGGACACTATACGAACTGGGCTGTGCGTGACACTAGCGCAGGAGTTTGGAAAGTCGGCGATCTGCGAGCGGTTTTCCACCGGTTTGGCAGGTGGCGCAGTACTGCAGGCTCGAATCGGCGAACGACACCTCACGCACCGTATCGCCGCAGACGGGGCACGGCTGCCCGGCACGCCCGTGTACCCGCAGGCCGGCCCGCTTCTCCGATTTCAGGGTGGCAGCCTTCTGCCCGACCGAGCGCTCCAGCGCCTCGGTCAGCACCTGCTGGATCGCGCTGTGCAGGCTTTCCAGTTGCTCGGGCGTCAGCCGGTCCGCCCGCGCGTAGGGCGACAGCCGTGCCACATGCAGGATCTCGTCGGAGTACGCGTTGCCGATCCCCGAGAGCACCTGCTGGTCCCGCAGCACCCCCTTGATCTGCGAGTTGAGGGGGCGCAGCACCTCGGTCAGCCCGGCCAGGTCCAGGCCCAGCGCGTCCGGTCCGAGCCGGGCGATGCCGGGGACCTGGTTCACGTCGGTCACCAGATAAGCGGAGAGCTTCTTGCGAGTGCCGGCCTCGGTCAGGTCGAAGCCCGACCCGTCGGACAGCCGGACTCGTAGCGCGATCGGCCCGCTGCCCGGTTTGAGCAGCGTGTCCGGCAGCGCGTCGCGGAAGTGCAGCCAGCCGGCGCGGGCCAGGTGGATCACCAGGTGCAGGTCCCCGAGCTCGATGTCGAGGAACTTGCCGTGCCGGCCGGCGCCGGTGATCGTCAGTCCATGGGTCGCGGACAGGGGCGGGTCGAACGTCTTCAGGGCGCTGATCGCAGACACGTCGACCCGCTCGACGCGCCGGCCGACCGCTCGCTCACGCAGGTACGCGGCGAGCGCCTCCACCTCGGGCAACTCGGGCACGGCGCTAACGCTACCGTTCTATGGTCAGCCGAGCAGAGAGCAGGAAACCGTTGAAGGTCGTCGTCGCCCACAATCGGTACCGCTCCGAGCTGCCCTCGGGCGAGAACGTCATCGTGGATCTGGAGATGGCGCAGCTGGAGGCGGCCGGAGTGACCGTGCTGCCGTTCCTGCGCAGTTCGGACGACATCCCGTCGCTGTCGGCCGCGCAGAAGGTGTTGCTGCCGATCTCCCCGATCTGGGCCCCGTCGGCGCAGAAGGACCTGGCCCGGCTGCTGCGCGAGCAGCGCCCCGACGTGTTGCACCTGCACAACCCGTACCCTCTGCTCTCGCCCTGGGTGGTGCGCACCGCCCACGCGCACGGCGTGCCGGTGGTGCAGACGGTGCACAACTACCGCCAGGTGTGCGCGCCCGGCCTGTACTTCCGCGACGGCCACGCCTGCCACGAGTGCCGCGGCAAGGCGTTCGCGCTGCCCGCGATCAAGCACAAGTGCTACCGCGGCTCCACGGCACAGAGCGCGATCATGGCCACCACGCTGGCGGTGCACCGCTCGACCTGGCGTTCGGTGGATCGGTACATCGCGCTCACCGAGGCCATCGCCGGGCACCTGCGCGACTACGGCATCACCGACCGCCAGATCACCGTCAAGCCGAACGCGGTCGAGGACCCGGGCCCGCCGCCGATGGTGGCGGGTGACGGACTGCTCTTCGCCGCCCGGCTGTCCCCGGAGAAGGGGCTTGGCCTGCTGCTGGACGCGTGGCGGCGGCACCCCGACGGGTCGCTGGGCCGCCTGCGCATCGCCGGCGACGGCGAGCTGCGCGGGCTGGCCGAGCAGGTGGCCGCGGAGCGGGCCGACGTCGAATACCTCGGCCCGATGGACCGGATGGGGGTACGCGCCGCGCTGCGCACCTCGGCGATGGTGGCCGTGCCGTCGACGTGGCACGACGTGCTGCCGACCGCGATCATCGAGGCGCTGGCGAACGGCCGGCCGGTGCTCGGCAGCAACCTCGGCGGCATCCCGTACCTGATCGACAACGCCGGGTTCGCGGTCCCGCCCACCGTCGACGACTGGGCCGCCGCCCTGCCTGACGCCCTCAAGGCCGCCCCGACCCTCACCGACGTGGCCCGCCGCCGCTACCTCGACACCTTCCACCCCGACGTCGTCACCACCCAACTCCTCGCCGTCTACAACTCCCTCCGCCGCCCCTGACCTTCCGTCGGTCGGGGCGCGCCGTCGGCGCGACGATCAAGATCGTCGGACTTGCCTGGCACCTGTGGGTATTCGGTCGCAAGATACGCACAGGTGCCCGGCAAATCGAACGATCAAGGCGATGCCGCAGCCCGTGGACGGCCTACGCGATCACGGCTGGGCGTAGAGCGCCGGGAGGTCGACCAGCAGGATGTTCTCGGCCTCGGCGACGCGTTGCAGGTCTGGTGTGAAGCCCGCGCCGCTGTAGCAGGCCAGGCGGGTGCCGGTCGTCCGGTGGCCCTTGGCGGCGAGCAGGTCGCGGGCCCGGCGCAGCCGGTCCAGGTGGGGCATGCCCATGGTCTGCTGCCACTTGGCCTCGCCGAGCGAGAGAACCCCGCCCTCGGTGCCCAGCACCGCGACGTCGATCTGGATCTGTGACCGGGTGGCCGGATCGGCGACCGTGCCCGCCGCGACCGTGCTCGGCGGCCCGCCGAACAGCGCGACCGCGTTTCGCAGGGCGTACTCCCGGCACAGCTGCTCGAAGTGCGGGCCGACGACCTGGGACCGGAAGGTCTCCTGGCCCGCCTGCCAGGCCTGTTCGGCCATGCCGCGCTCCAGAAAGCTCCAGTTGCGCCGCATCACTGCGGAGTAGAAGGTGATCAGCGGTTCCGCGATCCGGTACGTCGATCGCCCGGTGCGGAAGGCGTCGGGCTCCTTGGAGACCAGCCCGCAGTCCTCCAGCACGGTCAGCGGGTGGCTGATGTTGGTCGAGGGACGCTCCAGGTATCCGGCTATGCCGCCGCGCGTGTTGTGGCCGAGCGCGATCGCGCCCAGTACGCCGTGGTAGAGCGGGGTGTCCCGGGCTCCGGTCTCCTCGGCCAGCAGGTAGCGAGCCTCCCGGAACAGCGGAACGGCCGGGTTCAGCACCGTGCGCACGACCCAGTCGCCGAAGTCGGCGAGGTCGGCCGGTGCGTCGGAGTGCACGAACTCGTGCCGGTACGCGGGGGTGCCACCGACGACGCTGTGCAGCAGCACGGCCAGCTCCGGCTGGTCGATCACGCCCCAGAACTCCGCCGCGGTGCGGTAGTCCATGGGCGGGACCACCAGTTCCAGGCTCGCCCGGCCCCGCAACGGGGCGTTGCCGCTCAGCAGGCTCCCCATCACGGCCATCGCCGAGCCGCAGACCAGCAGCTTCGACGTCGTCTCGCGGGCGAGCCCGCCGGGGTCCAGCACCTGCTGCAGTTGTGAGGCAAGCGCCGGGCTGGCGGCCAGGAGGTACGGCAGCTCGTCGATGATGATCAAACTATCCGGCACCACGGCGTACAACTGGCGGAGCGCGTCCTCCCAGCTGTGCAGCTGGAACTCGCCGCCGGTGCCGGCCCGGGCTGCCAGCGCACGCCCGAACCGGCGCAGCGACTCCAGTTCGGTGTCCTCAGTCGCCGCGAAGTAGAACCCGCCGGTCGCCCGCGCCAGCGCGTCGAGCAGGAACGTCTTGCCCTGCCGTCGCCGCCCGCTGACCACGCCGAATCGAGCGCTGGCAGCAGGGGAACCGGCGAAGCGGGCCAGCGCGGCCCACTCGGCGGTGCGATCGAAGACGTTGTCCGGTTTCGCGAGCATACGTAGAACCATAGTTCTTAGAGGTGTAGTTCTAAGAACTATGGTTCTACCAAGTCAGCCGCGGAGTGCCGTACGGGCCGTGAAGGTGATGCTCGCCAGCAGGAAGCCGAAGTTGACCACGGTGAACGCGGCGATGAACCAGATCGTCAGCGCCGGGGCGACGGTCAGCACCAGCCCGGCCACGAAGATGACCGCGCCGTAGTCGCGCACCAGCTTCACGATGCGCACCGGCAGCGACGTCGAGGTCATCATCGAGTTCGCGTCGCCCTGGCTGGCCAGCACGCTGGTGACGAGGTTGACCATCCACGAGCCCGCGAACAGCGCGCCCAGCCACAGCGGCGGCCGGGCCACCGCCACCAGCGCGGTGACCAGCAGGATCTGCGAGGCCACGTCGCACAGGATGTCGATCCGGGCACCGGCCGGGCTGCGCTGGTCGGTCACCCTGGCGAGCTGACCGTCGGCGCAGTCCAGCGAGTACGCCACCTGCCAGCCGACCAGCGCGAGCAGCCCGTACAGCGGGGTGATCGCGGCGGTGCCGTCCTGGGCGCGCAGCACCAGGACCACCGACACGGCGATGCCGATGACCAGGTTGAGCAGGGTGAGGTGGGTCGGCTTGAGCCCGGTGCGGGCCGCGACCAGCGCGAACACCGCGCCGAGGCGCTGGCTGAACGCCTCGGAGAACAGCCCGCCGCCCCGGTTCACCGCGTAGAAGTCGGCGACCCGGGGACGGGGCGTGGTCAGCGTGTCAGTGGACGGCATCCGCGTAGTCTGCCACCCGGTCGGCCAGCTCGTCGCGGCCCAGGTCGAGGTGTTCGAGGATGGTGTACCGGTCGGGCCGGGTGCGCGGGGCGAACTCGACCGCGGCGACGAACTCCTCGTCGCTGATGCCGAGGTCGGCCGGCGTACGCGGCAGCCCATGCCGCTTGAGGCACGCGCTGAGCTGGGCGAACCGTGCCTCGTGCACCTTGTCCACGGACGTCCGCAGATACGTGCAGAACAGCGCGCCGACGCCGCACTGCTCGCCGTGCGCCGCGGTGCCCGGCCGGAGGATGTCGAGCGCGTGCGAGATCTCGTGGCAGCCGCCGCTGGACGGGCGCGAGGTGCCGCAGATGGCCATGGCCAGGCCGGTGGTGATCAGGGCCTCGGCGAGCAGCGTCACGAACACGTCGTCGGTGGCGTCGCCGGGGTGGTTGATCACCGCTTCGGCCCCGGAACGGGCCATCGCGACCGCGAGCCCGTCGACCGGCTCGCCGCGCACCCGGTGCGCCAGTTCCCAGTCGGCGATGGCGCTGACGTTGCTGAGCGTCTCGCCGATGCCGGAGCGGGTCTGCCGGTCCGGTCCCGCCTCGACGAAGTCCAGGTCGACGACCACGGCCAGCGGGATGTGCACGCCGTAGGACGGCCGCCCGCCGTCGTGGTCGAGGGTGGCGATGGGGGAGGCGATGCCGTCGTTGGCGAGGCTGGTCGCCACGCTGACCATCGGTATGCCGTACCGCGAGGCCGCGTACTTCGTGGTGTCGATGGTCCGGCCGCCGCCGATGCCCACCACCGCGTCGTAGTTGCGCCCGCGCAGCCGCTGGCCGAGGTCGAGCGCCGATTCGAGGGTGCCCCCCTCGATGTTGATGAACTCGGCACGGTCCAGCGAGGGGCCGATCAGGTCGACGATCCGCTCGCCCTGACCGGGGCCGACCACGACCGCCACGTCGCCGCCGGCCGAGATGCGCCGGTCGGCCAGCAGCGAGGCCAGGCCCGCGACGGCGCCCCGCCGGACGTCGATGCTCAGCGGGGTCTGCACCGAACGGGTCAGTAGTGGCATGCGATCTCCCGCGCGCGGGCCAGGTCGTCGTGGTTGTCGACCTCGACCCAGGCGATCTGCCCGATCGACGCGCCGCGGATGACGCCGCCCCGGTTCGCGAGCTCCTGGTAGCCGTCCTCGTAGTAGAGGTTCGGGTCCCGCTCGAAGGTGGTCTGCAGCGCGTCGGCCAGCGCCGCGGCGGCCTCGGGGCGGATCAGCGTCGCGCCGATGTACTCGCCGTGCGCGGTGGCCGGGTCCATCAGCTTGGTGATCTTCTCCAGGCGGCCGTCCGCGGTGAAGATCGCTTTCATCTCCTCGTCGGCCAGCTTCTTGTGGTCGTCGAGCGCCAGCACGATGCCCGCGTCGGCGTGCTCGGCGGCCTCAGCGGCGGCCAGCAGGGTGTGCTCGACCGAGACCGGGTGCACGGTGTCGCCGTTGACCAGCAGCACGCCCCGGGCGAAGTGCTCGCGGGCCAGCCAGAGGGAGTACGCGTTGTTCCACTCCTCGGCCTTGTCGTTGTGCACAAGGGTGAGGGTGACGCCGTACTTCTCCTCCAGGGCCGCCTGGCGGGCCTGCACCGCCTCGGCCCGGTAACCCACCACGACCACGATCTCGGTGAGCCCGACCTTCGCCAGGTTGCGCAGGGCGATGTCGAAGATCGTCGTTTCGCCGTCCACCGGCACCAGGGCCTTGGGCAGCGTGTCGGTGTAGGGGCGCAGCCGGCGTCCAGCGCCCGCGGCCAGCACCATCCCGATCATTAAAGGCTCCTTCGAGGGGGGTTATGGAGGTGTTTCGTCGCTGGTGAAGGCTACTGCACCCGCGCGCGGCGGCCGAGCCAGCACAAGCCGCGACCTATAACAAGTCTTGTGAGTTGCCCACAACCCGGCCCAAGATGTCCGTACGGTGCGTTTCAATGGGGTTGCGTTCCGAAGGGGTGATTGCATATGGCTAACGCTGCACAGGCGCAGCACGCAATGCACGTTCGTGAGGCGATGAGCAAGCCAGTCCTGATGGTCGGCCCACAGCACACGTTGCGCCAGGCGGCCCAGCTGATGGCGATGCGCCGGGTGGGCTCGGCGATCGTGATAGACCCGGACGGTGAGGGCCTCGGCATCATGACCGAGCGCGACGTCCTCAACGCCATCGGCTCCGGCCTCGATCCGGATGTGGAGCAGTGCGCCAACCACATCACCTGGGACGTCGTCTACGCGGCGCCGCACTGGAGCCTGGAAGAGGCCGCCATGGCGATGGCCCGGGGCGGGTTCCGTCACCTGGTCGTGCTCGACGGCGACGAGGTGCTCGGCATCATCTCGGTCCGCGACCTGATGCGCGTCTGGGCGCTGCGCCGCGCCGAGGCCGCCGCCTCCGTCTGACCGCCTTTGACGATCTTGCGGGGAACCGCGGGTGACGCACGCCTGTTTCCGGCGATCGGCCCCGGTTCCCGCAAGGTTCGTCGTGATCATGGCGGATGACACGAAGGGGCGGGTGGAGCGTTCTCGCATTTCGGGCGCATTAACCTGTTCAACATGACCGCCGAGCAGCTCATCTCGTTCGCCCGGGGCGCTCCGAGCCTCGACATCGTCGATGTCGAAGGGCTCAGCGCCGCGGCTGTCCGCGCCTTCGCCAACGACCCGGCCGGCCTCACCGCGTACGGCAACTCCTACGGCTACGGCCCGCTCCGCAAGTGGATCGCGGCCAAGCACGGGGTGTCCGCCGACCAGGTGCTGATCACCAACGGCTCCCTGCAGGCCGACGCGTTCCTCTTCAACCACCTCGTACAGCCCGGTGACCACGTCGTGGTGGAGAAGCCGACCTACGACCGGACCCTGCTGAACCTGAAGAACCTCGGCGCGGTCGTGCACCAGGTCACGCTGCACCCGGACGGCATCGACACCGCGGAGCTGCGCGCCCTGCTGGAGTCGGGCGTGCGCCCGAAGCTCGCGCACATCATCCCGAACTACCAGAACCCGGCGGGCGTGACGCTTTCCGAGGCCAAGCGGCACGAGCTGCTCGCTCTGGCGCAGGAGTTCGGCTTCACGATCTTCGAGGACGACCCGTACGTCGACATCCGCTTCCGGGGCGACGCGCTGCCGACGATGCTGTCGCTGGACACCGCGGGCGTCGTGGTGCACGCCAGCTCCTTCACCAAGACCGTCTGCCCGGGTGTCCGGGTCGGTTACCTGGTCGGTGACAAGGGCCTGATCGAAGCGATCGCGGGCAAGGCCACCAACCTGTACATCTCGGCGGGCCAGGTCGCGCAGGGCATCGTGTACGAGTTCTGCGCCTCCGGCGACATCGAGCGCTCCGTGGCCACGGTCAGCGCCGCGCTGGCCGAGCGGGCCACCGTGCTCGCGGAGTCCCTGCGCAAGCGGATCGACGGCGTCTCGTTCACCGAGCCCGACGGCGGCTACTTCCTCTGGATCGAGCTGCCCGCCGACGTGCACGTCGACAAGCTCCTGCCGGCCGCCGCCGAGCGTGGTGTGGCCGTGGTGAAGGGTTCGGACTTCCTGCTGGAGGGCGGCGAGAACTCGCTGCGGCTCGCGTTCAGCGCGGTCACCGTGGACCAGATCGACGAGGGCGTACGCCGTCTCGCCGAGGCCATCGACGCCGTTCGCGGTTGATCGGCTTTTTCGGATATCCGACGGCCGTTCTGTCGTATTTCTGACAGTCGGATCGGGCGCGGGTGGGGTTCCCCTCGCGAGGTTACGAGGATCACAATGCGTCGGGTGCCTGTCGCCGACCGAGTGATGAGCACGCGGCGTGCCGTGGTGATCGAGACCTCGTGGCGCGTGGGGCCCCGCCCGCATTGCCCCCGCCCCCAATGAAAAAGGAGCGTCACCCACCCCCCACCCCGGGTGGCGTTCCGGCGCCGGGTGGACCGAGTCGCATTCCCCCCGATAGCGGCCACGTGGTCCACCCGGCGCCTCTTTCTCACGCCGCGCCGAGTCCACTCACGATCACGGGATTCCGCGCGGATTCGGTCGCCCAAGTAGCCTGTCGAAGGAGTCTCCGGCCGTCGGCGACCCGGCGAAGGAGGCGATCGTGGTTGACGACATCCGAGACGACAACGGCCGACGATCCGCCAACCCGTACGTCCGCGGCGACCGGCTGACCCGCGCCATCACGGCTCCCGCCCGCGCGATGGGTCGCCTGGTCGGGCTGAGCGGCGAGACCGAGGGCGGCCAGGTGCCCGCGCAGACCGGTGAGCGCGCCGATGCGATCGTGGACTGTGCCATCTACCTCGACGGCATCCGCCAGCCGGTGACCGGCGACTACCGCGCGGCGCTGGCGCAGGCACGTCGGCAGCGGGGTGCGTTCGTGTGGCTGGGCCTGCACGCCCCGAGCAAGGAGCAGATGGCGGGCATCGCCGAGGCGTTCGACCTGCACGAGCTGGCGGTGGAGGACGTCGTCAACGCCGGCCAGCGGCCCAAGCTGGAGCAGTTCGGGGACGTGCACTTCCTCGTCATGCGCACGGCGCGCTACGTCGAGCACCAGGAGCTGACCGAGCACTCCGAGGTGGTGGAGACCGGCCAGGTCATGCTCTTCATCGGGACGGACTTCGTGATCTCGGTGCGGCACGGCGAGGCCTGCCGGCTCAAGCCGGTGCGGGAGCACCTGGAGGCGCGGCCCGAGCTGCTGAAGCAGGGACCGTGGGCGGTGGCGTACGGCGTCCTGGACCACGTGGTCGACCTCTTCGTGGAGGCCGCCGACGGGATCAGCCAGGACGTCGACCTGATCGAGGAGAGCGTCTTCGCCCGCGACTCCAGCGGCCGGATGCAGCGCATCTACCAGCTCAAGCGGGAACTGGTCGAGTTCAAGCGCGCGGTGCTGCCGCTGCAGCGGCCCGTGCAGCTGCTGATCGGGGACACCCCCGAGATCTCCAAGGAGTTGCGCAAGTACTTCCGGGACGTGCAGGACCACCTGGCCCGCGTGGTCGAGCAGGTCGGCTCGTTCGACGACCTGCTGATCTCGATCATGCAGGCGCGGCTGGCGCAGGTGACCGTCGACCAGAACAACGACATGCGCAAGGTCGCCGCCTGGGCGAGTATCGCCGCCGTCTGGACCGCCATCGCGGGCATCTACGGCATGAACTTCGACTTCATGCCCGAGACCCACTGGAAGTACGGCTATCCCATGGTCCTCACCGTGATGCTCGGCTTCTCCTTCGCCATCTACCGCCTCCTCCGCCGCTCCGGCTGGCTCTGAGCCAAAGCAAGGGCACCTTCTTAACGGAATACGTAGAAGAAGGTGCCCTTGTTAACCGGCTGCTGGTTACATGCGGCCGTTCTTGGAGCCGCTGGACGAGTACTTCGACGCGAAGCTGTCGGTGGCGTCGTTGGCCGCCTCGGCCGCGTCGCCGATCTTCGACTTCATGGTGTCGCGGCCGCCCCGAACCGAGGACGCCGCCTCGTGCAGCTTGTCGGCCGTCTTGTCCATCGCCTTGCTGGTGTGGTGCGTGGCCTTGTCGAGCACCGAGTCGGTCTTGCCGGTGGCCTTGTCCGTCATCGACTTGGTCTCGGAGCGCATCGACTCCAGTGCCTGGCTCGGGTCGTACTCCGACCACTGCTGCTGGCGGCGGCGCTTCATGACCAGCGCACCGGCGATGCCGACGGCCGCGCCCGCGGCGAGCAGCCCGATCAGCATCCCCGTGTTGCCACTGCGTGACACGTGGCCCCCCTTCTTGTGCTTGCGCGCCTTGGCGTTGGCCTTCTTGGACGCGTGCATGGCGTCGGCGGCCCCCTCCCGGTACGCCGCGGCGAGCGGCGCGAGTGCGGACACCGTCGAGTCCATGCCGCGCGAGGTGACCCGGCGCATGCGTCCGGTGGTCGGGCCGAACGACGCCCCGACCCCGCCGGCGGCATGGGTCGCCGCCTGCAGGAAATGGTCCCAGCTCTGGCCCATTTCCTCGCGCATCAGCTCCCCGCGCGTCTTCTTGTGAAATCCGAGCATCTTCCCCCGCCTTCCTGCCCCGCGCCCCCGCGCCGGACAGCCGATCGCTTCGGGCGCCCCCGCGCCCGTGCGGTGGTATCGCAGGGCGCGCCGTCATGGCGAAAGCGCGCCCCGTTCATGTCCCTGCCTGCCATCCTGCCTCGCCGGACGCCATCGCACACCCGGAACGGGCACATGGGAGAATCTGTCGGTAACCAACCACTCGAATATCAGGAGTCAGCCGTGGCCGACGCCCGTTTCGCCGTCCTGCACACCAGCGCCGGTCCCATCCGCCTGGAGCTGTACCCGAACCATGCCCCGAAGACCGTGAAGAACTTCGTGGAGCTGGCCGAGGGCACCAAGGCGGGTGCGACCGACCCGCGGACCGGCCAGCCGATCACCGGCCCGTACTACGACGGCACGCCGTTCCACCGCGTGATCGACGGTTTCATGATCCAGACTGGCGACCCGACCGGCACCGGTCGTGGCGGCCCGGGATACACCTTCGACGACGAGTTCCACCCGGAGCTCAGCTTCAGCGAGCCCTACCTGCTGGCCATGGCGAACGCCGGCCCGAAGACCAACGGGTCGCAGTTCTTCATCACCACCGGGGCCACGAACTGGCTGAACTTCAAGCACACCATCTTCGGCAAGGTCGCTGACGCGGACTCGCAGAAGGTCGTCGACGCGATCTCCAGCACGCCGACCGACGCCGGCGACCGGCCGCGCGACGCGATCGTCATCGAGCGAATCGACATCGAGCGCTAGTCTCGCATCCATGACGTCTCCCGCACCCCAGGGTGGCCTGCCGCCCGTACCGAGCTGCTACCGCCACCCGGGGCGGGAGACGTACCTCAAGTGCAGCAGATGCGAACGGCCCATCTGCCCGGATTGCATGATTCCGGCGTCGGTGGGCCACCACTGCCCCGAGTGCGTGGCCGAGGGCCGGCGCACCCAGCGCCCGGCCCTGACCCACTTCGGCGGATCCCAGGTCGGCATGCACGGCTACGTGACCAAGGCGCTGATCGGCCTCAACCTAGCCGTGTTCGTGGTCGGCATCGTGATGGCGGGCATGGGTGCGGTGTTCAGCGGCGGCCTGTTCACCGACGTCACGGCGATCCAATGGCTCGGCGGCGTGCTCGGGCCGACGGTGACCGTCGCGCCGGACGGCCCCTACATCGGTGCCCACCCCACGTTCGGCACGGTCTACACCGGGGTCGACGACGGGGCCTACTACCGCCTGTTCACCGCGATGTTCATCCACTACGGCCTGCTGCACCTGGTGCTGAACATGTGGGCGCTGTGGGTGCTCGGCCGCCCGCTGGAGGCCGCGCTCGGTCCCGTGCGCTTCGCCGCCGCGTACCTGATCTGCGGGATCGGCGGCAACGTCGCCGGTTACGTCTTCGGCGGTGGCGGCGTCGGGGCGGGCGCCTCGACGGCTATCTACGGCCTCTTCGCGATCTACTTCTTCGTGCTGAAACGGCTGGGCCGGGACGCGTCCGCGATCATCCCGGTGATCGTGGTGAACGTCGCGATCTCGTTCACCGTGCCGGGCATCGGCATCGCCGGTCACCTGGGCGGCCTCGCCACGGGGGCGGTCGTGGGCGCCGGGCTGGCGTACGCGCCGCGGGAGAACCGCACCCTGGTGCAGACCGCCGTGCTGGTGCTGACGTTCCTCGGGCTGATGGGCGTGGCAGTGGCTCTTTCGCTGACCCGCTGACCAGGGAGAAGCCGGGCGGCGATCGACCGCATGAGTGACTCGCGTGACGTGTGTCACGCGCAGTCGTTGCTCCTTACATGGACGTCTTCTCGCGTACGTTCCTTCCCGCCACCGGTGAGGCCGGCATCCCCATGGCCACGGTCAGCCGGCATATGCCGATCTTCCGCCGCTGTGTCGAAGCCGGTGACGCCACCGTGCTCGTCGCCCGTGCGCTGCGCCCCGAGCGCCCGCTCGGCCGCGAGTTCCTGATGCTGCTGACGTACCGCCGCCTGGTGATCACCCAGGAGAGCCGCATCCTGCGCCGCCTCCGCCTGCACCTGAACACCGACCTGCGGCACCTGGCGAACGTCACCTGGCACCCGGACCCGCGCCTGTCCGCGATCGAGTTCGCCGCCACCGCCGTCGACGGCATCCGGGAACGCTTCTGGATCCACGCGGGACACCCCAAGCAGGTCTGGCACCTCGACGCCCTCTTCTCTCACGTCTTCAAACCCAAACTCATCGCCCAACGCACCGCAGGCCTCAACACCACCCCCTACGCCTCCTTCACCGACCACCTCGTCGGCGCCTGACCCGCCCCGCCCTGCCCCGTCCTGACGCGTCGATCATGAACTTAAGGGCGTGTTCGACGGCGTGTCCCCACCCTCCCGCCGTGATCAACTACGGCCGCGATGTGCCGTTCTGGTGATCACGGTGGTGGGGGAGTGACACACCGTCGAACACGTCCTTAAGTTCATGATCAACGCGAGCAGGCCCGGCCCGAGCAGGCCCGGCCCGGCCCGAGCAGGCCCGCCCCGGCCGACTCGGCCCGCCCGGATGGGGCCAGGGTTTGCCGCGTGCTTACACGGCTCGTACATGGGTCGGACATGATGGCCGGGTGAGTGAGAAGGGGCTGGTGCTCGTCGTCGAGGACGAGCGGCCCATTGCTGATCTGATTCGGCTGTATCTGCAGCGCGACGGGTACGGCGTGCAGGTGGAGTCCGACGGGGCCGCGGGGCTCGCGGCGGCGCGCAGGCTGCGGCCGACCGCGTGTGTGCTGGACATCGCGCTGCCGTCGATGGACGGGACGGAGATCTGCCGGCGGTTGCGGGCCGAGGACATCTGGGTGCCGATCATCTTTCTCACCGCGCGCGACGACGAGGTGGATCGCATCGTCGGGCTGGAGTTGGGGGCCGACGACTACCTGACCAAGCCGTTCAGTCCGCGAGAGCTGGTGGCCCGGCTCAAGGCGGTGCTGCGGCGGTCCGGCGGGACGCCCGAGCCCGATCGCAGCCGTGCCGTCGGGCCGGTGCGGCTCGACCCGTCGCGGCGCGAGGTCACCGTCGACGGCGCCGCCGTGCAGCTGACCAGCACGGAGTTCGATCTGCTGGCGCACCTGATGAGCCGGCCGGGGCGGGTTTACACCCGCGACGAGCTGCTGTCCACGGTCTGGGGGTACGCCGCGCACGGCGGCACCCGCACCGTCGACGTGCACGTCGCACAGGTCCGGGCGAAGCTCGGCGCGGCCGCGTACGTCGTACGCACCGTGCGGGGTGTGGGGTACACCGCCGATGCCTGACCGCCGCGCCGACCTCACCGTGCCGATCCGGGTGCTCGCCGCCCCGCCTCGTCCGACCGCCAGCACCACCACGCTGACCACCCGGGCCGTGCTCGCCGGGGTGATCGTCGCGCTGATCACGCTGGTGGTCACCGCGCTGGTCGCGGTGCCGCTGGCCGCCCGCGCCGCCGAGCAGGCCGCCCGCGACGGGCTCGTCTCGCAGACCGACGTGGTGGCCCAGGTGCTGCGCTCGCGGCGGGCTCCGGCCGCGGACGCCCGGCTGATCGAGCAGCTGCGCAAGCTCGACGGCGACGTCACCGCATACCTGATCACATCCGGGGCCGCCGACCGGCCGGGGCTGCCCGCCCGGGTCGTGCAGCAGATCGCCGACGGCAAGCAGGTCAGCGAGCGGCTGGCGGTGGTCGGCGGTCGGCTGTCGATGGTGGAGGGCCGCCCGCTCGACACCGGGGACGGCGTGGTGCTGGCCCGCCCCGCGGCCACCGGCATCAGCCGCCAGGTGCTGCGTAACCTGTGGCTGCCGCTGCTGGCCGGGCTCGGCGCGGGCGTGCTGGCGGGCGTACTGCTGGGCCGCAGGCTGGCCCGCCCGATCCGCAACGCGGCCACCGCCGCGGCCCGGCTCAGCTCCGGCGACCGGACGGTGCGCCTGGCCGCCGAGCCGCCGCAGGAGGTGGAGCGGCTCGCCCACTCGATCAACGAGTTGGCCGAGGCGCTGGCCACCAGCGAAGGACGCCAGCGCGAGTTCCTGCTGTCCATCTCGCACGAGCTGCGCACCCCGCTGACCACCATCAAGGGGTACGCCGAGGCGCTGTCCGACGGCGTTGTCGGCCCCGACGGCGCGCAGGAGGTCGGGCAGACCGTGCTCGCCGAGGCGGAGCGCCTGGACCGGCTCGTCGCCGACCTGCTGTCGCTGGCCCGGCTCGACGCTGCCGACTTCGCCGTGCAGCTCACCGACGTCGAGCTGGTGTCCCTGGCGACCTCGGCCGAGCGCGCCTTCGCACCGCGCGCCGCCCATGCGGGTGTGCCGGTGCGCGCCGAGGTCCCGGCGGGGGAGGTGTGGGCGCACACCGACCCGCTGCGGCTGCGCCAGATCGTCGACGGCCTGGTCGAGAACGCGCTGCGGGTGGTGCCGCCGGGCCGCCCGATCGTGGTCGCCGTACGCCCGCTGCCGGACCGCACCGCGATCGAGGTCCGCGACGGGGGCCCCGGCCTCACCGACGATGACCTGGCCGTCGCCTTCGAGCGGGGCGCGCTGTACCAGCGCTATCAGGGCGTACGCCAGACCGGCAGCGGCCTGGGCCTGGCCTTGGCAGCCGGGCTTGCCCGACGCCTCGGCGGCACCATCGAGGCCGGTCACGCGGCCGAGGGCGGGGCCAGGTTCACGGTTTACCTGCCCCGAACCTCGACCTGACCGCACCCGCGCGACGGCCCGGCAGGCTGCGGTCATGAGAAGACTCAGCCTGACCGTCGCTCTGGGCCTGTCCGCGCTGCTGGGCCTGACCGCCTGTGCCCCGTCGGACCTGCCGGCCACCGCCACCGAACTGGTCGCCTCGGTCGAGGCCGAGGCGCTCGCCGCGATGGGCGTGGCGCCCGACGACCTCGTCGCCGCCGAGAGCGAACTCGACGCCCTCGTCTCGCCCTCGCCCGGGACCAAGGACAAGCTGGACGACCGGCTGCGCAACTGGCGCAAGCGCCACGCGCTGCGGGTCGCGCTGCGCCGTGACGTGCAGCACGGCGAGGCCGTCGTGGAGACGAAGAAGGGCCCCGTCACCGTGCTCGTGCAGCGCGGCGTGGTCACCGCCGTCGACGCGGAGTCGATCACTGTGAAATCGGCGGACGGATTCACCCAGACGTGGAAGTACGGTGAGAAGCTGCGGGTGGTGGAGAAGCGGGCCACGATCCAGCCCACTGAGCTGAAGGCCGGCGCGCAGGTCGCCCTGGCCGGACCCAAGGAGGGCGACACGCCCACGGCCCGGCTGATCGTGATTCCGCTGGCCCGCTGAGCCAGCAGTGATGAAGGGCACCTTCTACTACGTATACCGTTAAGAAGGTGCCCTTCCTTTTTGTCAAGAGGTTGGTGACCTCGCCTGATGTGCAGTGATCCGGCGCAAGGGCTAGACTCGGCCGGTCCAGCACGCGTCAGCAGCGGAGAGCCCTGTGAAGCTATCGATCCTCATGCCGGTCTACAACGAAGAGGCCCGGCTTGGCGAGGCGCTCAAGCAGGCACTCGCGGTCGACTACCCCTGCGAGATCGAGCTCGTCGTCGTCAACGACGGCAGCAAGGACCGCACCGCCGAGATCCTCGGCGACTGCGACGACCCGCGGCTGCAGGCCTTCCACCACGCGAAGAACGCCGGCAAGGGCGCGGCCATCCGCACCGCCGTCGACTCCGCCACCGGTGACTACATGGTCATCCTGGACGCCGACCTGGAGTACGACCCCCGCGACATCCCCAAGCTGCTCGGCCCGGTGCTCGACGGCCGCGCCAAGGTCGTCTACGGCAACCGCAGCTTCGGTGGGCACGCTGCCTTCTCGTTCTGGTACGTGATGGGCAACAAGGGCGTCACCCTGTTCGCCAACGTGCTGTTCAACTCCTACATCGGCGACCTGGAGACCTGCTTCAAGCTGATGCCGCTGGAGCTCTACCGCTCGCTGAACGTCAAGTCCAAGGGCTTCGGCATGGAGGCGGAGGTCACCGGCAAGCTCCTGCGCCGCAAGAACCGGCCGTACGAGGTGCCGATCAGCTACACCGCCCGCACCCGCGAAGAGGGCAAGAAGATCACCGCGATGGACGGGATCGAGGCCCTGCTGATCCTCATGCGCGAGCGCCTGCGCCCGGTGCCGAAGTCGGCCCAGCAGTAACCAGCAGCACCTTGCCGACGTGCTCGTTGGCCGAGACGGTCCGCTGTGCGGCGGCCGCCTCGGTCAGCGGGAGCACCCGGTCCACCACCGGCCGGATCGCGCCCGTCGCCAGCAGCGGCCACACGTCCTGCCGTACCCCCGCCACGATCGCGGCCTTCTCCGCCGCGGGCCGTGAGCGCAGCGCGGTGGCCGTGACGCTCGCCCGCTTGGCAAGCAGGGCACCCAGGTTGATCTCCGCCTTCGTGCCGCCCTGCAGGCCGATCACGACCAGCCGGCCACCCGTCGCCAGTGCCTGCACGTTGCGCTCCAGGTAGGCCGCGCCGATGATGTCCAGGATCACGTCCGCCCCGACGCCCGAGAAGTCGTCGGCGGTGTAGTCCAGGCACTCGTCCGCGCCGAGCGCTCGCAGCTGCTCGTGCTTGGCCGCCCGTGCCGTGGTCACCACCCGCGCCCCGAGCGCCTTGGCGTACTGGATCGCGAACGTGCCGATTCCGCTGCCACCGCCGTGGATCAGCACGGTCTCCCCGGCCCGCAGTCCGGCGACCATGGTCAGGTTCGACCACACCGTGCACGCCACCTCCGGCAGCCCGCCCGCGGTGACCACGTCCACCCCGTCCGGCAGCGGCAGCACGTGTCCCGCGTCGACCGCCACCAGTTCCGCGTAGCCGCCCCCGCCGAGCAGTGCGCAGACCTCGTCACCCGGCCGCCACGGACCCGTTCCCTGCTCGATCACACCGGAGCACTCCAGGCCCGGATACGGCGGCGCGCCCGGGGGTGGCGGGTAGACGCCGGCGACCTGGAGCAGGTCGGCCCGGTTGACCGCCGTGGCGGCGATCCGGATCAGCACCTCACCCTCGGCCGGTACCGGATCGGGAACCTCTGACCAGGCAAGTTCACCGCTGGTGGGGATCGTCATGGCGTGCACCAGACCATCTTGCCCCGAGACCGGTCCGGGCGGGCGCACGGCGCGTCTGGCACACTGGTCGTCGGCGATACGCCAGGAGGGTTCGCCTAGTGGCCGATGGCGGTGGTCTTGAAAACCACTAAGGCAGCGATGTCTTCAAGGGTTCGAATCCCTTACCCTCCGCCGACAAGCAGCAAGGGCCGGCAGGAAGCGACCTGCCGGCCCTCGGCGTTCACGCGGCCCGGGCGGGTGGCTCGTCGCCCCGGATGCGGGCGTGCAGGTGCATGTCGTGGCGGCCGTCGGCGTGCACGGCGTCGCTGCGCTTGGTGCCCTCCAGGGCGAAGCCGGCCTTGACGGCGACCCGGCAGGAGGCCTCGTTGCGGGTCGAGTGGTCCAGGTGCAGCCGGTGGAAACCGGCTTCGCCCAGCACCCATTCGCTCAGGGCGTTCAGCGCGCGGGAGGCCACACCGGCCCCGCGGGCGGCGGGCAACACCCAGTAGGCGCACCCCGCGACGCCGTCGTCGAGGTTCAGCGACCCGATGGCCAGGCGCCCCAGCACCTCACCGCCACCGCGGGTCACCGCCCAGCTCGCGCCCGTCTCCTGCGCCCAGGCCTGACGGTACGAGTCGAACCACTCGCGGACCTGGTCCTCGGAGCGGGGCTGGCGGGTGTGCCAGCGCTGGATCGCGGGGTCCTGGTAAGCCCTGAGGAAGGCGGCGGCGTCGGTGTTCTCCCAAGGCCGCATGAGCAGGTCACCCGGGGCAGAGAGCAGCGGTTGAGGGTGGGCGGCGAGACTTCCGGCGGGGATGGCGGCGGGGGTGGTGATCGTCCTCACGGCTCATCCTTTCGCGACGGCGGCGGCTGCTGTCAAGCGGGAGCCCCACCCCGCAGCGGCGGGGTGGGGCCGGCCCTTACATTGGGGAGGTGCGGCCCTCGGACCCAGGATGTTCGAGGGCCGCACCCGTTTCAGGCCGTCACGCCGCGGCGAGCCGGCACGCCACGTCCGCCGTCGCCGGCGGCACGCTCAGCAGGGTGAGCTTCGTGGTGCAGAGGGTGTAGGACAGGTCGCCCAGGGTGCAGGCGAGCCCGTACTCGAGGCCGCCGTAGCCCGCCGCAGCCAGGAACGCGCTGCAGTCGCCGGGGGTGGCGTGGGCCGGGCTGGCCGTGATCGCCGACGCTCCCGCGAACGCGACGGTGGCCGCGCCGATGACGGCGAGCCGCTTGCCGATGCCGAGCTTGCGCATCGTGACACCTCCATAACTAGGAGTGATAGGAGATGCCAACATATCGATTCGTATGGACCGGCGATAGCTCCCGTCACTCCTTCGGATACGGAATGAATCACCGGTGGAGGCGCGCGGATCGCAGCTCACGCCGTTCATCTACATAGGATTCGAAGCCGTGCCGTGGTCGTGGGGCACGGCGGGGCAGGCTCGTGAGAGGGTGCGGCAATCAGCGCAGGCAGCAGCCGGAGCAGACCTTGGGTTGCGGCAGGGTGAAGGCCAGGCAGCAGGTGCGCCGGTGGACCTCGGGCTCACCGCCGTCGCCCGTGCTGATGTCGACCAGGTCGCCCAGATCCAGCGCGTCGAGCAGCTGCTGGGCGGTGCCGGCCGCGGTCGAGCCCGGCAGGGCGGGCGCGCTGCGCAGCACCGCGTACGCGATGCCGGAGGCGACCGAGCCGAGCAGAGTGCGCCGGCCGACCTTGACCTCGGCGCGGATGCGCTCGGACAGCGGGTCGAGGTGCTGGTCGAGCAGACTGGTGCGCAGCGTCTTGAGCAGCAGCGTCTCGTCGGGCACGACGGTGATGCCGGGCATCCCGGCGTGTGCCAGCGGATCGTCGGGCAGCACCGCGACCTGGGGCGCGCGCAGGCCGACCTGCACCAGGGCCGCGCCCGGCTCGTCGCCGCCGAAGCGCAGCAGGGTGCGGTCGGTCTCGATGATCGGCACCCGGCGGGCCGCGGCCCAGCTGAGCACGGCCGGCATGGCGACCCAGTAGGTGTAGGACTTCCAGGCGAGCGTCGCGGCCGCGTGCGGCGCGGCGCCCCAGCGCTTCACGGCGGTGTCGAACAGGGCGGGCAGCGCCGAACCGTCGAGCAGGCGGGAGGCGGGCGTCCAGCCCTCGTCGTCGGTCACCAGCAGCGGATCGGCGAGCCCGTGCACCGCGGAGAACCCAAGGCGACGGCGAGTCGCACTGAGTGTGACGGTAAGGGGGCGCAGGGCGTCGGTCAGGACGAGAGGCGTCAGCGTACGCACTCGTTCCTCACCGATCCTCTCCTGCACAAGCACCAGCCAAGACGGGGTTGACCTCACTGTACCCCGATAAGGCTAGGCTAACCAGACCAGGGTCAGTTTACTCACCCTGTGTCACTTCTGCGTCGGTTATGTGGACTCCTGCACCGCCCGGCCACTTGATCGCCTGTCAAGGTTTTTGTCAGGTAATCAGCAGTTCTCATTAACTGGTCCCCGGGCCACGAAGAATGAGGATTCACGACGAGCGGAGGAGGGGGCGAGGTGTGGCATGACCGAGCGGAGCGGGGCAGGGTCATGAGCGTTTCGCCGGTGGAACGTGCCGTCGAGGCGTTCGCCGCCGAGCTCGGCCGGTGGCGGATCGATCGCGGCATGACCAAGAAGCAGCTCGCCAGCAGGATGGGGTTCGATCCCTCGTACATCAGCCACATCGAGGGCCGAAGACATCGGCCGACCGAGGACTTCGCCCGCCGGGCCGAGGCCGTGCTCAACGCCGGCGGCGCGATCTGGCGGCGCTTCCAGGAGTACGAGGAGGCCAGGCAGGCCCGCGGACCGGCCACCCTGCTCACCAGGGAGCCCGCGGTGCCCACCCAGTGGCTGCCGCCCGGCACGGGCCTCGTCGTCGAGCTGGAGGAAGCCCAGCTGACCTACGTGGACGGCGACTACCACCTGGTCGTGCGCCGCGCCCTCTACAACGCGGGCAACGAGCCGGTGACGCGCTACCTGATCCGGGTGGCCGTGGACCGCTACCCCGGCCAGCCGCAGCGCTCCAACGCCCACCACCGGGCGTACCCGCTCGGGCTGGACGAGCTGCACCTGGTGGCGTTCTGCGGCGAGCCCGGCGCGGCCGAGCCCATGGTGTGGCGGGCCAAGCAGGACCGCGACGCCTTCAAGGAGATCTGGCTGCTGTTCGAGAACGCCGACGGACGCTTCCCGCTCTACCCGGGCGAGCGGACCACGGTGGAGTATCGCTACCGCGTCGACGAGCTGAAGTGGGGCACCTGGTTCGAGCGGGCGGTCCGGCTGCCCACCCGGCGGCTGGTGGTGCAGATGCGCTTCCCGGCCATGCTCGACCCGCAGGTGTGGGGCGTCGAGACATCCATGGCCGCCGAGGAGGCCCCGCTGCGTACCCCGATCGTGCGCGAGCTGGAAGGCGACCGGGCCGTGTTCACCTGGCGCACCGAGGACCCGTCGCTGAACGCCCGGTTCCAGCTGCAGTGGCGCTTCCGCGCCGTCACCTCGGCCCCGCCCGTGGCCGCGGCGCACTGAGAAACGAAGAGGCCCGCCGGTCAGGCGGGCCTCGGACCACGGACGCGGGCGCTCAGTGCTCGCTGAACGCGTCGTACCGGATGCGCGTCTGCGGCACCTTCAGCTGCGACAGCGAGCGCAGCGTGCCGCGGACCATGCTCGGCGAGCCGGAGACGAAGAAGTCGTGCTCCATCCACGGGCCGAATCTCGACAGCGCGTCGGCCACCGTGCCCTCCTCGCCGCCCCAGCCCGGGTCGTCGCTGCACACCGGCACGATGGACAGCCACGGGTAGGCGGCCGCCAGTTCCTGCAGGGACGCCAGGTCGTACAGGTCGTCGCGGTTGCGCGCGCCGAAGAAGACGTGCACCCAGCGCGTGCGGTTGAACGTGGTCAGGTCCTCCAGCAGCGCCTTGATGGGCGACAGGCCGGTGCCGCCGGCGACGAAGACGATGTCGCGGGTCGAGCGCCGGTCGAGCACCATCGAGCCCATCGGGGCGGCCAGCCGTACCAGGTCGCCGGCCTTCACCCGGCGCACCAGCGCGCCGGAGACCCAGCCCGCGCCCAGCGCCCGGACGTGGAAGTCCATCGTGTTGTCGGTGCGCGGCGCGTTGGCGACCGAGTAGGTGCGCCACACCCGCGGGTGGAACTTGGGCACCTCCACCGACAGGTACTGCCCCGCGCGATACTCCAGCTGCTGGAACGGGCGCACGGTCAGCATCGCGATGTCGCGGGAGCGGCGCTCGTGCGCGACGACTTCGGCGTGCCACCAGGCCGGGTTGCTGTCGGCCGAGGCGCCCGCGAGCATCTTGCGCGCGATGACGTCGTACGCGTCCCGCCAGGCCTGGTCGTACTCGTAGGACCACTCGGGGCCCGCGAACGTGCGCATGGCCTCCAGCAGCGCCGCGCCGACGACCTCGTAGTGCTCCGGCACCACCTGGAACTTGCGGTGGTCTCGGCCGAGCGAGCGCAGGTACTCGTCGAACCGGTCGGGATCGTCGACGGACTGCACCGCGGTCACGATCGCCCCCAGCAGCCGGGCCCGCTGCACGTCCATCGTCACCGGGAACATGTCCCGCACGCCCGGATTGTTGAGGAAGATCCGCGCGTAGAAGTAGCCGGCCACTTTGTCCTGCTGCTCCTCGACAAGTGTCCAGCTCTCTTTCAACAGCCGCTGAAGGTCGCTCACGTTCATAACGATGTCAACGCAGCGCGTTCGACCGTCGCACAGACTGTGCGACCCTGTTGTGTCATGGCTGCTGAAGAGCTCGTCCGGGGGATCTCCACCCCCACCCGCCCGGTCCTGCGCAACGAGGTCTGGTTGCTGCTCGGCGTCTCCCTCGGGCACTCCGCGGTGTGGTCGGCGCTGTCCCTCATCGACAAACTGACCCGCCCGGCGCCGCTGAACCAGCAGGCCTCCGAACTCAACGTCGCCCGCACCCCCGACCGCCCCTGGCTCGATCTGGCGTTCCAGCTCGCCGGCATCTTCTTCGCGCTGGTCCCGGCCCTGTTCGCGGCCCACCTGCTCAATCGCGGGCCCGGCTGGGACGGCCGCTTCGGCGCGCGGGGCCTGCTCGGGCTCGACGGGACCCGCCGCGGTTTCGACGCCGGCTCCGGGGCACTGCTGGCCGCCGTGATCGGCATTCCGGGGCTGGCCCTCTACGTGGCAGCGCGGGAGCTGGGCCTGAACACCACGGTCGTCGCCGAGGGCCTCGGCGAGGTGTGGTGGGCGCTGCCGGTGCTGCTGCTGGCCGCGGTGCAGAACGCGATCCTGGAGGAGGTCGTGGTCGTCGGCTACCTGATCACCCGGCTGCGCCAGCTGTCCTGGGGCGTGCCCGCCGTGATCGCGGCCAGCGCGCTGCTGCGCGGCGCGTACCACCTCTACCAGGGCTTCGGCGGGTTCGTCGGCAACGCGATCATGGGCGTGGTGTTCGCGCTGTTCTTCCTGCGCTACAAGCGCACTGGGCCGCTGATCGTCGCGCACTCCCTGCTCGACATCGTCGCCTTCGTCGGGTACGCCCTGCTCGCCAGGCATCTCGACTGGATCTGAGCGATCTTCGCCGGTCCGGGGTAAGCATGGTGGCATGCGGACTCTCGCGACCGTGCTCGCCCCGCTGCTGTCGGGCGCGGCCTACCTGCTGCTGATCCCGTGGGATCTGCGCAACCGGCCGGAGCACCCCGGCGAGCTGATCGAGACGACGCCGGTGCGCACCTGGGCGGTGATCGTGTTCACGCTGGTGCTGCTGGCGCTGGGGCTGTGGCTCGGCCGCTCGGGCGTGCCGGTCTGGCAGGCGATGCCGCTGGCCGCCGGGGTGCCGTCGGCGCTGCTGCTGGTGTCGTACCTGACGCACCGCGGGCCGGACGCCAACCCGTGGCCGGTGGCCTGGGCCTGCTTCACCGTGCTGATGGCGGGCGCGGTGCTGCTCGCCGCCCTGGCCGGGCGGTTGAGCGCGAGATGACGAAGGCGGGGGCGGCCGCAGCCACCCCCGCCTCACCGCAGATCCGTCAGCTGTACGGGTAGGACACGACCGTCGGGGTGCCGTTGGCGTAGACGCGCACCGGCGTCGCCGAGGCGAAGTCCGTGCCGCCGTACCAGCTCCCCGGGTACCCGATGAGCTCGTTGAACTGGAACTTCACGTGCTGTGAGCCGAGCACCCGGTACACCGCCTCGCCGCCCTGCTGCCAGACGTAGACGAAGCCGGCCACATCACCGGTGCCGACCGTGTAGGCGACCGAGAAGCCGCCCGCGGGTGAGCCGACGGCGGTGACCCGGACCTCGGTCCCGAGCTTGAGCCGCTGGTCGAATGTGGTCGTCTCGCCGGAGCGCACCTGCACCTTGACGGCGTCGTGGCGCTTGGCCTGCCCACCGCTCCACTGCCAGGCGTGCGTATCGGTCTGGAAGCTCAGCGGCCAGGCGTACGGACCCAGGAAACCGATCGTGTACCGGCCCTGCGCGTCGATGGCGACGTCGCCGACGGTGCCGTCACCGATCGCCGGGGTGGTGACCGAGACCCTGCCGTCGCCCACCACCGCGCCGTCGGCGGCGGTGACGACACCCGTGATCGTGCCCGCCCGGTCCATCCGGATCCGGTGGATGTCGCGGGTCTGCCCGGCGGCGAGCGTCCATGCCTTGGCCTCGCGCTGGTCGCCGGTGCCGCCGTCCTGGCCGACCCACTGCGCGCCGTACGGGGAGCCGTCGGCCGGCAGCGCGAAGACCTGATAGCGGCCCGCCGTGAGGTAGGGCAGCAGCACGTCGCCGTTGCCGTCGCTCGCGTACGGGCAGCCCAGGGACATCCGGAACCTGTCCTCGGTCACGGAGTACAGGCAGACGCCGGCGATCGGGTCACCGGTCACCGCGTCGACCACCTTCGCCTTGATCTGCGCGAACGGCTGCAGCACCAGCTCGATGGAGGATTCCCGCCCGGCCGTCACGGTCACCTCGCCCGTGGTCTCGGGGTAACCCCCCGACCAGCCGGTCACCGGCCAGGTGCCCGCCGGTACGCCGGTGAGCACGAGGGTGCCCTGTTCGGTCAGGCCGGACACCCCGGCGACCCGCGCCCCGAAACTCGGGATCGGGTCGCCGGTGACCGCGTCACGGGCGGTGATCCGGATAGTGCCCGAGGTCAGCCTTCTGTCGTCGACCCTGACGGTGCCGCCGGCCCGGACCAGGATCGGTTCGGCCTCCTCCGCGGTCAGCTTCCCGTATGCCCACTGGTCGACGTGCGGTGTGGTGGCGGTGAACCTGACCCGGTACAGACCGGGCACCAGGCCGTTGACGCGCCAGTTGCCGTTGGCGTCGGTCGAGGTGGTGTGCGTGCCGTATTCATCGCTGACCGTGACGAGGACGCCGGTCAGGCTCGTGCCGTCACCGTCGGCGAACCAGCCCGCCATCGATCCGGCGCCGAGCAGCCGCTCGTCGACGGTGATCACCTCGTTGGCGGCGACGGTGAACACCTGAGCGCCCGCTTCGGTGCGGCTTCCCGGCACGTACTGCACGGTCTGGCCGTCGCGGTCGATACGCACCCGGTAGGAGCCCGCCTCCACCGGAACGCTGTACCGGCCGCTGGAGTCGGTGTAGGTCGTGAGGGTGCCCGCGCCGTCCACACGCTGCACGACGACGGTCTCGTACACGGCGTCGGCGCCGCCGGAGGTGCTGATCCGGCCGGTGATCGTGCCCGGGGCCAGCGCCGTGTCGTCCACGGCCACCGTCCCGCCGGCCGGCACCTCGTAGGCCGCGGCCCGTTCGCGGTGGAGCGTGCCCGGCACGTACTGCGTCACCCCGTACGCGGGGGAGAACCAGATCCGGTAGGTCGTCGCCAGCAGCTCGATGCGGTAACGGCCGTCCTCGTCCGCCTCCGTGGCCTGCCACTGCCCGAGCCCGTCGGTCCGCTCGAAGTACAGGTAGGCGTACGCCAGCGGGGTGCCGTCGGGGTTGGTGATCCGGCCGGTGATCGTCCCGACGGGCAGCAGGCTCTCGTTCACCACGAGCTCCTCGCCCGCGGTCACCGTGAACAGGGTGGCGTTCTCCCAGCTGACGGTCTGGTGGGCGAACTGCGTCTCGCGGACCCCGACCGAGAAGCTGACCCGGTAGTCGCCGCCGGGAGGCAGGTCGGTGATCCGGTAGTAGCCGTCGGCGTCGGTGGTCGCGCCGCCCCAGCCGGGCCCGGACGCGCCGACCCAGGCGTCGGGGACGGGTGCGCCGTTGTCGGTGAGCCTGCCGGAGATGGTGCCGGTCTCGGGTTCGGCGTGCGCCGGCGCGGCCAGTCCCATGGTGGCGACCGCGGCGGTGAGCAGCGTCAGTCCGAGCCGGCGCAGCGTGTGTCTGCGCATACGTCCTCAGAGGTGTGAGAGGGGATGTGCACACACGGGTGGAGGAGCGGCCCCGTGAATGTGGCTCGCACACTAGTGGCCGGGTCCGTCAGCGCGCTGCCCGATAACGGACGCGGGGCCGGGACGTCTCCGTCCCGGCCCCGCGTCATCGCAGGTGGTGCGCTCAGCTGAGCACGAACACCGTGTTGCCGCCCGGCGGGACGGACACGATGGTCGCCGACGCGCGGTCGGTCCCGCCGTACCAGTTCCAGCCGGCGCTCTCGATCCAGCGGAACTTCACCGTCTGCGGGCCGAGCACCCGGAACGTGGCTCCGTTCGCGAGGCTCTGCTCGGTCCACCCGGCACCCGAGATGTCCCCGGCGGCCGCGTTCTCCGCCACGATGAAGCCGGTGCCGTTCTGGCCCGGGATCTTCACGGTGATGAGGTTGCCCCGGGTCATCTTGTAGTCGTAGGTGGTGGTCTGACCGGCCGTCACCGTGATGCGCGCGGCGATGAACCGGTTGCCGGTGCCGCCGCTCCACTGGGGAGCGTGGTCCAGCGCCTTGAACAGCAGCGGCCACTGGTACGGCCCGAGGAAGCCGATCGTGTAGCGACCGTCGGAGTCGATGTCGACCGAACCGATCCCGCCGCCGACGTTGAAGCCCTCGTCGAGCACCCGGACCGAGCCGTACTGGATGCCGCCGGTCTTGGTGGTCACCGTGCCGGTGACGGTGCCGGCCTTGTCCATCCGGATCACCGGCGCGGTGACGGTCTGCCCGGCGGCGAGGGTGAAGTCGCGTGCCTGGCCCTGCAGGCCGGTGCCGCCGTTGGCCCCGAGCCACTGCGCGCCGAAGCCCGGCGCGTCGGTCGGGAAGGCGAACAGCTGCACCTTGCCCGGGTTGACGCTCAACGTGATCTTGCCGTCGGTGCCGGTGGGCTCGCAGCCGTCCGGCAGCACCGGGTGCTCCGGCAGGATCGCGAACACGCAGACGCCGGCGAGCGGCAAGCCGGTCGCCTTGTCCACGACCTTGGTGTTCAGCTTGGCCTGTGGGGTCAGCATGAGCACGGTGGTGGTCTGCTGGCCCGCGGTGATGGTGACCGGGACTTCGGCGCTCGCGTAGCCGTTGGCCCAGGACCGCACCATGTAGTCCCCGGCCCGCAGGTCGGAGACGGTGATGACGCCGTTCTCGGTGTACTCGGAACGGATGCCCACGTCGATCGAGAACTCGTCGACCGCGGCACCGGTGAGGGCGTTCTTGGCGGTGACCTTCAGACTGCCGCTGGGCAGCTTGACGTCGTCGACCACGGTGGCCTGCCCGGACGTGACCGTGATCCGGTCGGCGGCGCCGTAGCTGGTCTTGCCGTACGCGTACTGGTCGACGCCGTTGCCGTCGAACCGCACCACGTACTGGGTGGCGGGCAGCTCGGGGAAGGAGTAGCCGCCGTCCGCGTCGGTGTACGCCGACATCGACAGGTAGTTGCCGTCGGCGGCGTACTGGAGGCCGACCTGTACGTCGGCCACCCCGTTGCCGGCGGCGTCGGTGAAGTGTCCGGTGATCGAGCCGGTCGGCAGCAGCTGCTGGTTCACGGTGAGCACGCTGTCAGCCGCCACCGTGACGGTGCCGGCGGTCTGCTCGGTCCACACGTTCGGGTACCACTGCTCCAGCCCGGACTCGCGGGTCAGGCGCATCCGCCACTGGCCGGCGAACACACCGTCGATGCGGTACGCGCCGTCGGCGTCGGTGTACTCGGCCGGGCCGGAGCCGCCGTTGGTCTCCTGCAGCCGGACCTCGACCCCGGCGGCGGGACTGCCGTCGAGGTTGGTGACCCGACCTGCCACGCTGCCGGTCGGCAGCTTGGTCTCGTCGACGGTGACCGTCTGGCCGACGGCCACGTCGAAGTAGGCCGCCTCGCTCTGCTCGCGCTTGCCGTGCGCCCACTGGGAGGTTCCGTTGCCGAACTGGAACTGGACCTGGTAGCTGCCCGAGTAGACGCCCAGCGTGTAGTTGCCGTCCGAGGTCCAGACGGAGGAGCCCAGACCGTTGTCGGCCTGGGCCCCGACGAAGGCGCTCACGCCGTTGCCGGCGGCGTCGACGATGCGGCCGGTGATCGTGCCGTGCGGCAGCAGGGCCTCGTCGACGGTCGACACGGCTCCGGCGGTGACCGCGATCTGGGCGGCCTCGTCCCAGCTGCGGCCGTTGTGGGCGAACTGCTCCGGGTGGCCGGGGGCCAGGAACTGGACCACGTACGGGCCGGGCACGAGCCCGGTGATCTCGTACGCGCCGGTTCCGTCGGTGGTGGCCGAGCCCCAGCCGTCGCCCGTGACGTAGACCTGGGCGTCGGCGACGGGCTGGCCGTTGAAGGTGAGGTGTCCGGCGATGGTGCCGGTGTCCGGATCGGCGTGGGCAGGCGCGGACAACCCCATGGTGGCGATCGTCGCGGCGAGCAGCACGAGTCCGAGCCGGCGCAGTGGTGTCCTGCGCATGTGGTCCTCGACTGGTGAGAAGGAGGGGATGAACACAGCGCGGGGAAGTCCCCGTGCGCGACACGGTATCCGTTTTGCTCAAGGCCGTGGGGGCACGGTATTCTTCTGCGTCGGTGGTCATCGGGGAAACCCGGGGACCGCCATGGAGGCTTCGCCTAGTTCGGTCTATGGCGCCGCACTGCTAATGCGGTTGGGGTCTTAAAGCCCCTCCCGGGTTCGAATCCCGGAGCCTCCGCGCAGGACCACCTGAACGACCGGGAATCCGGCCGTGTATGCTGATCCCGCACCGAGCGCCCGTAGCTCAATGGATAGAGCATCTGACTACGGATCAGAAGGTTAGGGGTTCGAGTCCCTTCGGGCGCACGTAGGCCCCCCTGAGCAGCAATGTTCAGGGGGGCGTTTGCGTTTCCGGCCTGAGGTGCGGGTTTCGGGGCGAGGCGGGTGCGTGGCCGGATCCGGCGCACACGCCGTCGCGCCCGCACCACCGTGGCGGCGCGGGCGTGCAGGCGTCGGAGGGTCAGTCCTTGCGGTTGGGGTCCTTGACGAAGACTCCGTCCCCTTGGCGTCCCTCGATCAGGCCCTCGGCCTTGAGCACCAGCATCGCGCCGCGGACCGAACCGTAGCTGATCTGGTACTCCTCTCGGATCTGGCTGATGGACGGCAGTTTGTCGCCCGGCTTCAGCTCCCCCGAGCGGATCTTCTCGCGGATGGCGTTAGCCAGCCGTTCGTACTTCGCGGTCATACCATCTCCCATGGCTCGCTTCAGTAGTAGATCACCGTCACTCGCCCCGAATCAACTCTTCAGCTGGATATCTAGACATAGTCAACTAGCTCGTTTATGGTGATGGCGGTCTCTCTCCCATGGCTCGCACCCCACGGGAAGAGAGACCGATGGTGTGCCGACTGCTGCGAGGGACGCGTAGGCGGTACGCCGGGCGCGGCGGACGCATCCGGGTTGGTGTGAGCCGCCGCGCCCTCCATCGCGCGCCCGGCTTGGCCGGCCGAAATTGCATGGTCGGATGTCTATATAAGATCCAGTCGGCGTCCGGACCTGGCCATTCGGTCGAGGGAGACCCGCTGCGCACAGCGCCGTTACCAAACCGTTACTGATCGGTAAATCTCGACGGTGTGTGATCGCGACCACCCATGAATCGGGCGTCTCGGAAGAAAACTGAGATCACTGATGACGATGTGTAGCTGTCGTGGCGGCAGCACACCACCGACTGTTACTGGTCAGTAGCTTGCCACTTGTGGTCCGCGTCATAAGGCGGAAACATCGTCGGCACCCCGGCGCGGCCTCACCCTGCGCACGGCGAAGACAGACCCCGCAGGCGGAGTGCCGCGGGACGAAACCATCGCGAGGAGGTTCCTGTGAAGGACTCGCAAGGCAATCTGGTACTGGGGCGTACCAGATGGCGGCGCTTCGCCGCCGTGGTGATCCCGGCGACCATCGCGGTCTCCGGCCTGATGGCCGGCGTGGCCAACGGCGCCGTCCCGGTCACCTTCCACGTCTCCGGGCAGACCGCCAAGATCTCGGCGGACGCCCTGGTGGCCAACGGCTTCAGCCAGTACGGCAGCGTGGTCTTCGAGAAGAACGGCACGCCGCACCCCGTGGCGATGTCGGCGATCAAGGACGCGACGCTGACCAACCTGTGCCAGTCGGTCACCACGCCCATCCCGGGCCTGGGCAACGTCACGCTCTTCATCCGGGCCGGCCGTGAGGACGGCGCGCCGGTGAAGGCGAGCAACCTGCTCATCGGCATGGACAGCCTGGAGGGCGACGCTGTCTTCACCAACATCAACATCGGTGCGGACGCCTCCGAGCTGACCGCCGGCGGCCCTCACCACGGGCAGGCCGGACTGTTCGGCCAGGAGGCCGACAAGGCCGAGATCCAGGGCGTGAAGCAGATCGCCCGGTTGACCCAGGCCGGCACGTTCGCGCTGAACGGGCTGTCGCTGACGGTCTCCATGGACAGCACGGGCTGCTTCGCTGGCTGAGCTGTTGACCGGGGACGTGTTGGCTAGGCACGTTCCCGGTCTCCCGGATTCTTGGAGGCACCCGTGACCCTGTGGCAACGGTTCAGCGCCTGGCGGCGCAGCCGGCCCTTCTGGGGTGGTCTGCTGGCCGCACTGGCCGGCGTGGAGATCATCGCCACCACGAAGATGACCCTGGACGGGGCCACCCTCAGCGTGGGCATCAACGGCTTCCAGGCGCTGCTCATCCCGCTGATGCTGGTGCTGGCCGGGCTGCTGGCCTGGTTCACGCCCGCGCAGCGGATGTTCTACGGCCTGATCGCCGTGTTCGTCGCGATCTACTCACTGCTCGCGGTGAACCTGGGCGGCTGGTTCCTCGGGACGCTGCTCGGCATCGCCGGCGGCGGCCTGATCTTCGCGTGGAACCCGGCCGAGCCGGGCGGCGACGCGGGGGACGGCGGCGAGCCGGAGCCCGACGGCGACCAGCACGCGGACATGGACGGCCTGCTCGACGGGCCGATGACGGACACCCTGCCGCCAGCGGTGAACCCGCTGCGCGACGGCGTGCCCGCCCCCCGGCAGCCCGCCGCCGACGAGACCGTCGTCGACGAGCGCCGGGGCGGCCCGCGCCACGCCGCCATGGTGATCGCCGTGGCGACGCTGGCGACCAGCGCACTCAGCCTGGTCGTCGCACAGCAGCCCGCGCGTGCCGCGGACTGCGGCACCACCCAGACGGCGGCCCGGACCGGGCCGGTACGCGAGATCATCGGCGGCATCGTCGAGGCGGTCGGCGGCCTGCTCGGCGCCGACCAGGCGTCGCCGAGCGCGTCGCCGTCGGCATCGCCGTCACCGGAGCCGTGCCCTTCCCCGGAGCCGTCACCGACCGGGGGGCCGAAGCCGTCGGCCTCCCCGAAGCCGGAGCCCTCCGGCAGCCCGTCGCCGAGCGGGACTGCCTCGCCCGACCCGACCGGCAGCCCCACCCCGTCGCCCGCGCCGACGCTCAAGGCCGCCCGCGGCCAGCAGCCGGTCGCCGAGCGCCCCGCGCTCATGACCGGCAGCCGGGTGACGATGTACGGGCTCACCTTCGACGGGATCGTGGAACTGCCCACGAAGGACGGTGGGACCGTGCGGACCCTCCGGTTCTCGATGGACAAGTCGGACACCAACGACTTCCGGCTGCGGGTGTACGGCAAGGACAGCTGGGTCACCGACATCACCACGCCCAAGCTCACGGTGGAGGGCGACCGGGTGTACTTCTACACCAGCCGGTTCCGGGGCAAGGCCCTCGGCGTGCTGGACGTGGACTACTCGCCGGACGAGCCGCCGCTGCTGACGCCGCCGCTGGTCTTCTTCACCGACCCGGTGATCGACCTGGTGTACGTCGACTCGCCCAAGCTGCGGGCACCCGACATGAAGATCGACGAGCACAAGATCTGAGCACAGGGCGAAGGCCCCCGGCCGCGGAGCGCTCCGCGGCCGGGGGCCTTCGTCGTGGGTGATAGTGGGATCAGCCGGCGACGACGGTGTCGAGCGCGATCTCGACCATCTGCGAGAACGTCTGCTCGCGCTCCTGCGCCGTGGTGGCCTCGCCGCGCTTGATGTGGTCGCTGACGGTGAGGATGGTCAGCGCCCGTGCGTCGTAGCGGGCCGCGATCGTGTACAGCGCCGCCGACTCCATCTCCACCGCGAGCACGCCGTAGTCGGCGAGGGTGTCGTACAGGTCGGGGCGGTCGGTGTAGAAGGCGTCCGCGGCCAGGATCGGGCCGACGCGCATGGTGATGCCGCGCTGCTCGGCCACCTCGACGGCCTTGCGGAGCAGCTCGAAGTTGGCCACGGGCGCGTAGTCGATCAGACCGTCGAAACGCATCCGGTTCATGTTCGAGTCGGTGCTCGACCCGATCGCGGCGACCACGTCGCGCAGGTTCAGCGACTCGGCCAGGGCCCCACAGGAACCCACCCGGATCAGCGTCTTCACGCCGTACTCGTTGATCAGCTCGTGGGCGTAGATGGAGGCCGAGGGCATGCCCATCCCGGAGCCCTGCACCGAGACCCGGGTGCCCTGGTAGGTGCCGGTGAAACCGAACATGTTGCGCACCGTCGAGTAGCACTTGGCGTCCTCGAGGTAGTTCTCCGCGATCCATTTGGCCCGAAGCGGGTCGCCCGGCATGAGGACCCGGTCCGCGATCTCACCAGGCTTGGCGCCGATATGCGTACTCATGACGCGATCTTCCCACGTGGCCGCAGTGCCCCGGCGGCAGATCAGGCCCCGGACGGCCGCACCAGCTCGATCTGCCCGCGCATACCGGCGAACTCGGCCCGCGCCTGCTCGACGGTCGAGGAGTACCAGAGGATCCAGCCGTAGCTCTCCCGGTCGGCCCAGCCGCACGCCGGCAGCACCTTGCCGAGCTCGGCGACCGTCACCGTGCCGCAGGCGGCGCGTCCGCCGAGCGGGCCGGGCGGCGCGTCGGCGATGCCGAGCACTGGGAAGCCGGTCTCGCCCATCCCGGCGAACAGGTTGTCGAACGCGACCTCTTCACTCGCGAAGCCACCCACCTGGGCGTACATGAGCAGCCCGTACTCGCCGTCCGCACCGCGGTAGAAGCTGCCGGTCCGGTGCACCCCCTCCTTGCGGACCAGGTCGGGCAGGGCTTTGAGCAGGGTCTCCATGCCGCGCTCGTCGACGATGCGGGGACGGCCGCCGAGCGTCGGCGGGGCGGTCACCGAGATCTGCCGCGGTTCCGGCTCGGCGAGCACGGACCGGGCGGCCAGCGCCGCCCCCACACCGCCTACCAGCAGGCCGCCGACCGCGAGCCCCGCGATCACAGCGGTGCGCCGGGAACGCGCCGCGGGCGGCGGCTCGGGGGAGCCGGGCAGGGCGGACTCGGGTACAGCGGTCTCAGGCACGGTGCTCTTTCGGGGTAGGTAAAGGAGAACGCCCGGCTGTCCGTGAAGGACTGCCGGGCGTTCTGCCGTTGGCGGTGGCGGAGGGATTTGAACCCTCGGAGGAGTTACCCCCTCACACGCTTTCGAGGCGTGCTCCTTAGGCCGCTCGGACACGCCACCGCCGAAGACTCTACACGAGGGTTCAGCAGGCCCCGAAACCGGTATTGAAGAGCCGGGTCAGGTACTCCCCGTAACCGGCCACGGCCTTCTGCACGGTGGTCCCGTCGTGCAGGAACAGGTAGCCGCGGTCGCCCTCGGTGACCAGCAGCCCGTCGAAGCGGTGGCTGCCCGCGGGCGCGGTCAGCACCTCCGCCTTCGGGTAGGCCGTCCGCGCCTCCTGCACGGTGCTGCCGGTGTGCACGCCCTCCGGGGTGCGCAGCGGCGCGTCGAACCACATCATGACCAGGCGGTCGTCGGCGGCGAAGACGAGATTGCCCTGCGGCATGCCGGTGACCTGCGTGCTGCAGCCGGTGCGTGCCTTGTCCAGGCGGTGTTCGAGTTCAGCACGCTTGGCGCCGAAGCGCACGTCACGTACGCCCTGCAGGTGCACGATGTCCGGGCCTTGGACCACCGGCGTCGCGCTGACTACCGGCCCCTGTTCCGGGGTGGCCGGGGCCTGTGTCGCCTGGGCGCACGCGCCGCCCAGCAGCATGACGGTCGCGAGGGCGAAAGCTCCACGCATGGCTGTCCCCCTAAAGACACCGGCCTGTGAGGCGACTCCCACCGGGGGTGAGGTCGTGCCCTCGACTATACGACTACATTCCGTAACTGCCACTTCACGCTGAGGCTTTCTCGGGTCTGCGGGACGGCATGTTCATTCACTCCTGCGCGGGGCTATGCGGTGCGAATACCTTCGGACAGGCACGAACCGGGCAGCGCATCGCGGGTAAAAATTTTCGCGTCTGTCGCCGGGGGAGGCCCGACCTAGGGACAACGGACGGTCGGTTCCGGCCGCTATGGTGTCGGCGCTCACGGGGGTCCGACATCACCCCGTGCGTGTGCTCCGCCCACCACTCACCCCACGAGGACGCATGCGCAGACATCTGCTGCGCCGGGTCGGAATCATGCTGCTCGCCGCGACGGTCGCCACCACGGGACTGGCCGCCGCCGCGCACGCGGACCCCGACACCGGCACGATCACCGGCCGGCTCACCGACGGTGGCGGGCCCGTCGCCAACGCCCACGTCGAGGCCAGTGGCGCCGGCTTCGGCGCGGCCGAGACCGACGCCAACGGCGACTACGTGATCGCCGACCTGCCGCCGGGCAGCGGCTACCAGGTTCGCTTCAGCCCGCCAGGCCGACCCTGGCAGTACGCCTACCACACCCCCACCTACGAGAGCGCGGCCGAGTTCACCGTCGCCGCGGGCGCGACCACCGTGGTGAACGACACGCTCATCGCAGTCGGCACGATCACCGGCAGGTTCATCGACGCCGCCGGCAACGGCCTGCCCCACCGCACGGTGACCTTCAGTTCCGAGCCCTCCGGCATCTGGCAGTTCACCGAGACCGACGCGACCGGCGCTTACCAGGCCGTGCTGCCGACGGGTGCATACCGTGTCGCCTTCAAGGTGGGCTCCCAGGATCAGTACGTCCCGGGCGAGCTCGACCACAGCCTGGCGCAGATCTTCTCGTTGGCGGCCGGCCAGACCGTCACCGTCGACGAGACGGAGCTGCCGCTGGGGGCGGTTGCGGGCCGGATCGTCCGGGCCGACGGCACACCGGCGGCCGGCACCGACGTCCTGCTCCGCGGGCCTGATGACGGCTATGCCGGGTACGCCGGCACCGACGCCGACGGCCGGTACCGGATCGACGTGCTCGCCGGGGCGTACCGGGTGATGATCCCGTTCGACTCGGACCACTCAGTCCTGCAGTACGTGCCCGGCAAGCGGCTGGCGGCCGAGGCGCAGCTGTTCACCGTCACCGCGGGCAACGTGACCGCGGTGGACGAGACGCTGCTGCCGACCGGCTCGGCGAGCGGCAGGTTCACCGACGCCGCGGGCAACGGCATGGCCGGAGTGGAGGTGTCGCTCATCGACGAATACGCGGGCACCTACAGCGGGCGCACGGACGCGAACGGCGACTGGCAGGTCGACGGGCTGCTCGTCGGCGAGTACTCGGCGATGTTCTTCAGCTGGCAGCACAACTTCACCCAGTACGCGTACGGCAAGACGAGCCGCGAGGCGGCGGACGAGTTCATCGTCACGGCGGGACAGAACGTCGTGGTCGACGACTCCCGGCTGGCCACCGGCAGCATCCGGATCACCGCGAAGAACTCCGTCACCGGTGCGCCGGTCGCCGATTTCTACGTGCAGGCCGGCTCGTACTCCACTGACGCGGTGGACGGCGTCGCGACGCTGTCCGAGCTGCCCGTGGGCACCTGGCAGCCGGCCGTCTACGCCTCGGGCTACCAGCCGCTGGAGCAGGTCGCTCCGGTGACCGTGGTGGCCGGGCAGCAGGCCGAGATCGAGCTGACGCTCGTGCCGTACGGCTCGCTGCGGGCCAAGGTCGTCGACGCGGCCACGGGCGCGCCGGTGGCGGGCGTGTGCCTGTTCACGCAGACCAAGACCAAGTTCCGGCTCTTCGAGGGCTGCGCGGGCGAGAGCGGCGCCGACGGCGAGGTCGTGCTCGACGTCGCGGCGGGCACCTACCAGGTGTTCGCGCTGCCCGGCCCGGGCTCGGCGTACGGCGCGCAGTGGGTGGGTCTCACCGGTGGGACCGGCAGCCAGGACCTGGCTCGCAACGTGGTCGTGGCGGCCGGGGAGCGGAAGGACATCCACAAGATCTACATGGATCGCAAGGGCTCCGTCACGGGCGTCGTGACCGGTGCCGACGGTGCGCCGGTGACGAGCGGGACCGTCGCCGTCGTCACCCCCGTGATCGGCGACGCCGGGCAGGGCCGGGTGGCCGTCGACACCCAGGGCCGGTACACGCTCGACTTCCTGGGGCCGTACTCGTGGCCGCTGAGCTTCCAGACGTCGACACACGCGTTCCAGTGGAGCGGGGCCGCCCACCGGCGGCAGAGCGCCACCCTGGTGCCGGTCACCGCGGGGCAGACCACCACGTTCGACCAGCAGCTCACCCTGGGCGCCCTGGTCAAGGTGACGGCGACCGGCTCACCGGCCGGCGGCTTCGCGGTCGCGTACAACAACAGCAACGGCGACGTGGCCGGCTTCGTCTGGGTCCAGCAGGCCGGCGGCCAGGCGGTCTACCGCGTGATGGGCGGCCAGCAGGTGAAGCTGGAGTACGCGGGCGGCCTGCCCGGCCAGGGCTGGTACGGCGGGACCGACTTCGACAGCGCCAAGACGGTGTCGATCCCGACGACCGGCGAGAAGGTCGTGGTCTACCCGTACAGCTGAGCCGGAAACGCCAGGAGCCCGGATCGTGTGATCCGGGCTCCTGTACGTTGCTGCTCAGTGAGCGGAGGATACGAGATTCGAACTCGTGAGGGTTTTATCCCAACACGCTTTCCAAGCGTGCGCCCTAGGCCTCTAGGCGAATCCTCCGTCGAGAAGGATACATACCGGGGTCGGGGTCGGCACGTGCACCCCCGCCGGGTACAGTTTGACTTGCCCCCGTGCGGCGGCACCCTGTGAACCTCCCCAGGGCCGGAAGGCAGCAAGGATAAGCAGGCAATACCGGGTGCACGGGGGCCCTTTCATGCCCGCGAACGCCGCTCGCCTTCATGATCAACGCCTGGTGACGGTGGCGGGGACTAGGCTGAGGGCGACATCCGACGGGTGACTGTTAGAGGAGTGCGGCGATGCGGCCGGGTGGACAGCCGAACATGCAGCAGCTGATGAAGCAGGCGCAGAAGATGCAGGCGCAGCTCGCCTCGGCGCAGGCGGCGCTGGCGGAGGCAGAGGTCACCGGCACGGCCGGGGGCGGCCTGGTCACCGTGAAGATGACCGGTTCCGGCGAGTTCCGCGGCATCTCCATCGACCCGAAGGCGGTCGACCCGGACGACGTCGAGACGCTGGAGGACCTGGTGTCCGCCGCGTTCACCAACGCCGCCGACGAGGTGCGCAAGCTGACCGAGCAGAAGATGGGTCCGCTCTCCGCCGGTCTCGGCGGCATGGGCCTCCCCTTCTAGGCCCGGCCGACCGTGTACGAAGGCGCGATCCAGGACCTCATCGACGAGCTCGGCCGGCTGCCCGGAGTGGGGCCCAAGAGCGCCCAGCGCATCGCGTTCCACGTGCTCTCGGCCGATCCGACCGACATCAAGCGGCTGGCCGCCGCGCTGTCCCGGGTCAAGGAGCAGGTGCGCTTCTGCGTGCTCTGCTTCAACGTCGCCGAGGAGGAGCAGTGCCGCATCTGCCGCGACCCGCGGCGGCGTGAGGACGCGCTGTGTGTGGTCGAGGAGCCCAAGGACGTCGTGGCGATCGAGCGGACCAACGAGTTCCGCGGCCGCTACCACGTGCTCGGCGGGGCGATCAATCCGCTGGAGGGCATCGGGCCCGACCACCTGCGCATCCGGGAGCTGATGGCCCGGCTCAGCTCGGGTCAGGTGACCGAGCTGATCCTCGCCACCGACCCGAACACCGAGGGCGAGGCGACGGCGACGTATCTCGCGCTCCTGGTCAAGCCGATGGGCATCACGGTGTCCCGGTTGGCGAGCGGTCTGCCTGTCGGCGGCGACCTCGAATACGCCGACGAGATCACTCTGGGTCGCGCTTTTGAGGGCCGACGGACCCTCTGAGCGGCCCGCCAATCTCGCAAAGATTCGCATAGCTCGATATCTTCTTGGCTTTTACCTGCGATTTTCTTCGTACCTCGCGTCCGTTTTTTATAACGCCCTCATCACGGACCGGCCTGAACTTGGTTACAGGCACCCTGTGAACTTGACGCCGGACGAACTTGCGAAGAATGCTCTGATCATGCGGTGGCGTGCACCACACTCCACCGCTGTCGCCCTGTCATCCGACCGCCCCCACGGTGGACAGAGGGTCGGGCGGCGCGAATCACGCAGGTAACAACCGAGCGGATGTCGCGCGCGGCGCACCGCCCCCGCCCGTCCGGGCAGACCGGTGCGACGTCGTCGCCTCCGCAGGGAGGCAGCCGGTATATGGCCACGCGAACCGAAACCTCGGCCCCTGAGGGGACCAGGGCACCCGCGAAGGCGATCGAGGGACGCTCCCTCGGCCGCATCGCCTGGACGCGCCTCAAGCGCGACAAGGCGGCCATGGCCGGCGGCGTGGTGGTGATCCTGCTGATCCTGATGGCGGTCTTCGCGCCGCTGATCGTGAGCTGGTTCGGCCACCCCCCGAACGAGTTCCACCAGGACGCCGACCTGCTCGCGGCGGAACTGGGCGGCCTGCCCCGCGGCGACTTCCTGTTCTTCGAGAACAGCGGGATGAGCGGCGACTTCCTCTTCGGGCTGGAACCGCAGAACGGCCGCGACCTGTTCAGCGAGGTCGTCTACGGCGCCCGGGTGTCGCTGCTGATCGCCTTCCTCGCCACCCTCGTGTCGGTGCTCATCGGCTCCACCCTCGGTGTGATCGCGGGCTTCTTCGGCGGCGTGGTCGACACCGTCATCAGCTTCCTGATGAACGTCTTCCTGGCGTTCCCGCTGCTGCTGTTCGCGATCGCCCTGGTCGGCGTGCTGCCCGACCGGGCGTTCGGGCTGTCCGGCAACTCGCTGCGCATCGCCCTGCTGATCTTCATCATCGGCTTCTTCAACTGGCCGTACATCGCCCGGATCGTGCGCGGGCAGACGCTGTCGCTGCGCGAGCGCGAGTTCGTGGACGCCGCCCGCAGCCTGGGCGCCCGCGGGCCGTACATCATCGTCAAGGAGATGCTGCCGAACCTGGTGGCACCGATCCTGGTGTACGCCACCCTGCTCATCCCCACGAACATCCTGTTCGAGGCCGCGCTGTCCTTCCTCGGCGTCGGCGTGCAGCGCCAAGTCGTCGGCGAGCCCGGCGTCACCTGGGGCGGCCTGCTGGCCGACGCGGCGCGCAACTCGGTGGTCCACTTCATGTTCTTCCCCGGCATGGCGATCTTCATCACCGTGCTGGCCTTCAACCTCTTCGGCGACGGACTCCGCGACGCGCTCGATCCCAAGAGCAAGCGCTGACCCCAGCCACGCAACACCACCCACAGCGCGGTTCGAGAAACGAACCGTTCCCCCCAGGGAGGAAGTTAGTGAGAAACAAGGGAAGGGTGCTGGCGGCGGCCTCGGCCGTCTTCGCACTCGCGGTGACCGCAGCTTGCGGCTCCGGTGAGGAAACTCCGAAGACCAATGAGGCGAAGCCGGAGTTCAACGCCGCGCTCACCTCGGTGTTCAACCCGTCTGACAAGCCGGGTGGCACGCTCAAGATGGCCATCTCGTCCGACTGGGACTCGGTTGACCCCGGCGACACCTACTACGGCCTCTCCTGGAACCTGCTGCGCCTTTACGGCCGCTCGCTGGTCATGTTCAAGCCGGCGCCGGGCGCTGCCAGCGGCGAGCTCGTCCCGGACCTCGCCGAGACGCTGGGTGTGCCCAGCGACGGCGGCAAGACCTGGACGTACAAGCTGCGGGCCGGCGTCAAGTTCGAGGACGGCACGCCGATCACGGCCAAGGACGTGAAGTACGCGGTCATGCGGTCGATGGACAAGGAGGTGCTGGTCAACGGCTACACCTACTTCAACGACTTCCTGGCGCTCGAGGCTGACTACAAGGGCCCGTTCAAGGACAAGGCCGCCGACACCAAGGCGATCGAGACCCCGGACGACCAGACCATCGTCTTCCACCTGAAGCAGGCCTTCGGCGGCTTCGACTACTTCGCGATGCTGCCGGCCACCGTGCCGGTGCCGGCCGCGAAGGACACCGGTGTGAAGTACAAGGAGCACGTCGTCGCCTCCGGCCCGTACATGTTCGACAAGTACGAGGCGGGCAAGGGCTTCACGCTCAAGCGCAACCCGAACTGGGACAAGGCGACCGACCCGAACCGCAAGGCTCTGCCGGACGCGTACGACGTCAAGATCGGCCTGAACGCCGACGACATCGACAACCAGCTGATCTCGGGTGACCTGCACGTCGACATCGCGGGCACCGGTGTGCAGCCGGCCGCGCTGCCGAAGGTGCTGCAGGACGCCGACAAGAAGGCGTACGCCGACAACCCGTCGGTCGCCCGCCTCTGGTACACCTCGATCAACCCCAAGGTCGCTCCCTTCGACAAGAAGGAGTGCCGCGAGGCTGTCATGTACGCAATGGACCGCACCTCGTACCAGGCCGCCTTCGGTGGCGAGTTCGCGGGTGGCCAGATCGCTACCAGCATCATGCCGCCGCAGATCCCGGGCTACGCGCCGACCAACGTCTACCCGGCGGGTGCGGACAACAAGGGTGACCTCGAGAAGGCCAAGGCTTCGCTCGAGGCTTGCGGCAAGAAGGACGGCTTCGAGGTGACGATGGGCTTCCGGGCCGAGCGTCCCAAGGAGAAGGCGACCGCCGAGGCGTTCCAGCAGGCGCTGGCCCGCGTGGGCATCAAGGTCACCCTGAAGGGCTTCCCGGTCGGCGACTACTTCTCGCTGTACGCCGGCAAGCCGTCCTACCGCAACAGCCCGTCCACCGGCCTGGGCCTGATGGTCAACGGCTGGGGCGCGGACTGGAACGACGGCTACGGCTTCCTGTCGCAGATCGTGGACAGCCGGGTCATCCGCGAGTCGGGTGGTTCGTCCAACCTCTCCGTCATGATCCCCGAGGTCGACCAGATGATCGACCAGGCGCTGGCCGAGACCGACGTCAAGAAGCGCGAAGCGCTCTGGGCGCAGATCGACAAGCGCGTCATGGAAGAGGCGGTCATCCTGCCGGGTGTCTGGGCCAAGGCTCTGACGCTGCGTGGCAAGGGCGTGACCAACGTGTTCGTCAACGAGGCGTTCGGTCAGTACGACTACCTCTCCATGGGTGTGGCGCAGTAAGCAGCACACCTGCTCCAACCCACCTGGCAATTACCAAAGGTAGGTGAAGGCGCAGGGTGGCCGGTCCGGCCGGGTTCACGCCCGGCCGGACCGGCTGCCCAAGCCGAAATCGTGGTCACTTTCTTCATCCGCCGGACCATCGGCGCGGCGCTGATGCTCTTCGTGGTCAGCATCTCGACATTCCTGATCTTCTTCGGGCTCCCGCGCCTCGCCGGCGCGACGCCCGAGACCTTCGCCGCGCGATACCTCAGCCGAACCGCCGACGCGCACGCCCAGCAGGTGTTCGCCGAGAAGCTGGGTTTCTACGACCCGCTCTGGCTGCAGTACTGGAACTGGATCAAGGCAGTCTTCGTCGGCACCGACTACGACTACGGCACCGGCGTCGAGCACTGCGCCGCTCCCTGCTTCGGCTACTCCTTCCGCACCAACCACGCCGTCTGGGACGACCTGGTGGACCGGCTTCCGGTCACCGTCTCGCTGACCGTCGGCGCGTCGATCCTCTGGCTGCTCACCGGTGTCGCGGTCGGCGTGCTGAGCGCGCTGCGCAAGGGCAGCTTCTTCGACCGGGCCGCGATGACGGGCGCGCTGGCGGGTGTGTCGCTGCCGCCGTACTTCACCGGCCTGATGTTCCTGTACTTCTTCAGCTACCAGTTCGACCTGACCGCGCCCGGCGGCACCTACGTCAACTTCACCGACGACCCGGGTGAATGGGCGTACAGCCTGATCCTGCCCTGGATCACGTTGGCGATGCTGAACGCCGCCGCCTACGCCCGGTTCACCCGGGCCGGCATGCTCGACACGATGGGCGAGGACTTCATCCGCACCGCGCGGGCCAAGGGCCTGCACGAGCGGGTGGTGGTCACCAAGCACGGCCTGCGCGCCGCGCTGACCCCCATCATCACGATCTTCGGCCTCGACGTCGGCCTGCTGCTCGGCGGCGCGATCCTCACGGAGAGCACGTTCGGGCTCAAGGGCCTCGGCTACTTCGCCATCGACGCCATCAACAAGCAGGACTTCCCCCAGATCATGGGCGTGACGATGTTCGCGGCGTTCTTCGTCGTCGTCGCCAACCTGATCGTCGATATGCTCTACGCGGTGGTCGACCCGCGGGTGAGGCTGTCATGAACACTGTGATCTCTCCTCGGCAGGATCCCACCGCGCGGCCGTTCCTCGAACTGCGCGACCTGAAGATTCACTTCCCGACCGACGACGGCGTCGTCAAGTCCGTGGACGGGCTGACCTTCTCGCTGGAGCGGGGCAAGACGCTCGGCATCGTGGGCGAGTCGGGCTCCGGCAAGTCGGTGTCCAGCCTGGGCATCCTCGGCATCTACCACCGCGGCAACGCGAAGGTGTCCGGCGAGATCTGGCTGGACGGCCAGGAGCTGGTCGGCGCGTCGCCGGAGACCGTGCGCGGGCTGCGCGGCAAGCGGATGGCGATGATCTTCCAGGACCCGCTGTCGGCGATGCACCCGTACTACACCGTCGGTGACCAGATCATCGAGGCGTACCGGGTGCACCACAAGGTGTCCAAGAAGGTCGCCCGCAAGCACGCGATCGACCTGCTGGCCCGGGTCGGCATCCCGCAGCCGGACCGGCGCGTCGACGACTACCCGCACCAGTTCTCCGGCGGTATGCGGCAGCGCGCGATGATCGCGATGGCGCTGTCCTGCGACCCCGAGCTGCTGATCGCCGACGAGCCGACCACGGCCCTCGACGTGACGGTGCAGGCGCAGATCCTCGACCTCATGCGTGACCTGCAGCAGGAGTTCAACTCCGCGCTGATCATCATCACGCACGACCTGGGTGTCACCGCCGAACTCGCCGACGACGTGCTGGTCATGTACGGCGGCAAGTGCATCGAGTACGGCACCGCCACGGAGATCTTCGAGAACCCCGAGCACCCGTACACCTGGGGTCTGCTCGGCTCGATGCCGCGCCTGGACCAGCCGGTCACCGAGCGGCTGCTGCCCATCAAGGGCACCCCGCCGTCGCTGATCAACGTGCCGTCCGGCTGCGCCTTCCACCCGCGCTGCGCCTTCGACGGGCGCACCGGCGGCGCCAGCGACACGGTCGTGCCCGAGCTGCAGCTCACCGGCACCAGCGGCCACCGGGTGCGCTGTCACATGCCCGCGCAGGTGCGTCAGCAGATCTGGCTCAACGAGATCAAGCCGACCCTGGAGGGCACCGGCGGGCTCGCGGTGGCGGACATGTCCGCCCTGCCCTCCGCCTCTGAAGAGCACAGCGAGGAGACAGCATGAGCAACTCGGACAACGCCCTGCTGTCGGTGCGCGGCCTGCAGAAGCACTTTCCGATCCACAAGGGCGTGCTGCGCCGCAAGGTCGGCGCGGTGCAGGCCGTGGACGGGCTCGACTTCGACGTGCTGCCGGGCGAGACGCTCGGCCTGGTCGGTGAGTCGGGCTGCGGCAAGACGACCACGGGCCGGCTGCTGACCAGGCTCATCGAGCCGACCGCCGGCAGCATCACGTTCGAGGGCAAGGACATCTCGCACATGTCGCAGGGGCGGCTCCGCCCGTTCCGGCGCGACCTGCAGATGATCTTCCAGGACCCGTACTCGTCGCTGAACCCCCGGCACACGGTCGGCGCCATCGTCGGCGCGCCGTTCCGGATCCAGGGGGTCAAGACCGAGCTCGGCGTCAAGCGCGAGGTGCAGAAGCTGCTGGAACTGGTCGGCCTCAACCCCGAGCACTACAACCGCTACCCGCACGAGTTCTCCGGCGGCCAGCGCCAGCGCATCGGCATCGCCCGTACGCTGGCCCTGAAGCCGAAGATGATCATCGCGGACGAGCCGGTGTCGGCGCTGGACGTGTCCATCCAGGCCCAGGTGGTCAACCTGCTGGAGGACCTGCAGACCGAGCTCGGCCTGACCTACGTCGTGATCGCGCACGACCTGTCGGTGGTGCGCCACATCTCCGACCGGGTCGCGGTGATGTACCTGGGCAAGATCGTCGAGATCGCGGACCGGGAGTCGCTGTACAAGGCGCCGCGGCACCCATACACGGCCGCGCTGCTGTCGGCGGTGCCGGTGCCCGACCCGCGCCGGCGGCAGGGCGACCAGCGGGAGCGCATCCTGCTCACCGGTGACGTGCCCAGCCCGATCAACCCGCCGTCGGGTTGCCGGTTCCGCACCCGGTGCTGGAAGGCGCAGGACATCTGCGCCACCACCCCGCCGCCGCTGGTCCGCCACGGCGACGACAACGCCGCTCACCTGGCCGCCTGCCACTTCCCGATGGCCCTCGGCGAGAAGCGCTGACCCACCCCTACGCGAAGGCCCCGAGGTGTCCGCACCTCGGGGCCTTCGTGTAGGCGATCCCGCAGTTTCGGGGAAACTGCTCGAATTCGGCATCCGATTCCTGCAGTTTCCCCGAAACTGCGGGACGCCCGAGGCGGGCGGGCCGGTTCAGTCGAGTTTTTCGAGGTTGAAGCTGCGGCGGAGGGAGTCGACGGCGGCCTGTTCGGTGGTCTGCCGGGCTACGGCGGCGTCGACGATCTCGTCGGTGGGCTCGTCGCCGGGGTCGAAGCCTTCGATGGTGCGCGGCGGCGGGCCGTCGTACTCCGGATCGTACGGCGGCTCCTCCAGCGGCGGGCCGTCGTCGACGACCGGCGCGCGGCGGCCCGTCTGCTGTGCGGGAGCGGCCGGGGCCGCACCGCCGACGCGCGCCGGGGTCGGCCAGTCGTCGGCGGCGGGCGCGGGCGCACGGGCCGGGGCGGCGGCCTTCGGCGGCGCACTGCGGGGCGGTGCTGAGGCCGGGGCGGCGGCCGCGGCCCGCGACGCGGCACGGGGATCCCCGCCGACCTCGCAGCGCAGCTGCCACTTGCCGCCGAGCACCTGGTGCACCGCCTCCATCAGCGGCGCGGGGTCGTTCTCCACGCCGTTCGCATGGATCTTGTGTTTGAACAGCAGCACCAGCGTGTTGCCGTCGATGTCGCGGACCACCGCCTCGCGGGCGAACGCCGCCGCCTTCTTGCTGCTGCGGCCCACCATACGCACGATCTCGTCCCAGGACCGGCGCACCGCGGCGGCATCGTCGGCCCCGCCCGCCGGGGCGCTTGCCGCAGCGGGTGCGGGTGTCCGAGCGGGCTGCGCGGGAGCAGCGGACTCGGGCGCGCGGGCCGGTTCGGCCGAGGCCCAGGAGTCGGCCGCCTGGCGGGCCGCACCGTCGGGCTGGGCCGTCGCCGACTGCCGGACCGGGCTGCCGTCGGGCGAGACCGCCCCGGGACGTGAGGCCGTGCCGGGAGTCTCGGACGCTGCGGCTCGAGCTTCGCGGCCGGTGCCCGCCCGGTCGTGTCCGGCGGCGGCACTGGCCGCTGCGGCCCGCGCGGCCTCGCGGCCCGTGGCAGCCGGAGCGGCGCTCGGCGCGTCGGGCGCGGTGCCGGTGTCGCGCTGGGCATGGCCCGGCTCGGCCTGGGCTCGGACCGGGGCGTCGGCGGCCGGGCGGGCGACCGCGCCGGGCACGAAGCCGGTCTCCAGCCGCTCCAGGCGCTGGAGCAGGGCGGTGCCGGACTCGTCGGCGGCGGGCAGCAGCATGCGGGCCGCGATCAGTTCGAGCAGCAGCCGGGGCGAGGTCGCGCCGCGCATCTCCACCAGGCCGTTGGCCACGATGTCCGCGCAGCGGGACAGCGTCGCCGAGCCGAGCTGGGTCGCCTGCGCCTGCATCCGCGCGAGCTGCTCCTCCGGCACGTCGATCAGGCCCTTGGCGGCGGCGTCCGGCACCTGCCGCAGGATGATCAGATCGCGCAGCCGTTCCAGCAGGTCGTTGGCGTATCGGCGGGAGTCGTGGCCGGCTTCCGCGACCCGGTCGATGGCCCCGAACGCGGCCGCGCCGTCGCCCGCGGCCAGCGCGTCGACCATCTCGTCGATGAGCGCGTTGTCGGTGACCCCGAGCAGCGCCACCGCGCGGGCGTAGGTCACCCCTTCCGGGCCGGAGCCCGCGATGAGCTGGTCGAGCACGGAGAGGCTGTCCCGGGCCGAACCACCGCCCGCCCGCACCACCAGCGGCAGCACCAGCGGCTCCACCGCGATGCCCTCCAGCTGGCAGAGGTGCTCCAGGTAGGGCCGGAGCGCGCTGGGCGCCATGAGGCGGAACGGGTAGTGGTGGGTGCGTGAGCGGATGGTGCCGAGCACCTTCTCCGGCTCGGTGGTGGCGAAGATGAACTTGACGTACTCCGGCGGCTCCTCGACGAGCTTCAGCAGCGCGTTGAAGCCGGCCGACGAGACCATGTGCGCCTCGTCGATGATGTAGATCTTGTAGCGGCTGATGGCGGGCGCGAAGAACGCGCGCTCGCGCAGCTCTCGGGCGTCGTCGACGCCGCCGTGGCTGGCCGCGTCGATCTCGATCACGTCGATCGAGCCCGCGCCGTCGGGAGCCAGCGCCTTGCACGACTCGCACTCGTCGCACGGCTCCGGGGTCGGGCCCTGGGCGCAGTTCATCGAGCGGGCCAGGACGCGCGCGCTGGTGGTCTTGCCGCAGCCACGAGGGCCGGAGAAGAGGTAGGCGTGATTCAGCCGACCGCTCTTGAGTGCCTGGATGAGCGGCTCGGTGACATGCTCCTGGCCGATCACCTCGGCGAAGGTGCGAGGCCGGTACCTGCGATACAGCGCCAGCGCCACGGGGCGTACACCTCCTACGAACGTCGCCCGCTACCGTACCGCGCAGGTCTGACCACCGCCCTGCTGGACCGGCGCGTGCTGCGGTCGTGCTGGGCGATATGTCACCGCTGTCCGGGCCGATTCCGAACAACGGTTCGGTATCACTTGCCCGTTCGCCCGTGCGGGCACACATCGACGGCCGTTAGGGTCGGCCCTGGGTGACCCTGCGTCGTCGAGTAATCACGTAAATAGGACAGAGGTGGCCGCGATGCGCGCGCGACGGTGGCGGATCTGGTCGGCGACGGCCACGGCGGCGGCACTGCTGCTCGCCGCCGGCTGCACCGACGACGACGGCGACCCGGTGGCCCCGGCGTCGAGCGCACCTCCGGCCGTGAGCACCGAGGACATCCTGGTCTTCGCCATGGGCCAGATCCGCATCCTGGACCCGGCGTTGTCGCCCGACGCGGAGTCGCTGCGCATCACCAGGCAAGTGCTGGAGACCCTGGTCCAAGCCGAGCCGGGGGCCGCGGTGGCCGCCCCGGGTCTGGCGGAGAGCTTCTCCGTCGACGGCACGGGCACGGTCTGGACCTTCCGGCTCCGGCAGGGCGTGCAGTTCCACGACGGCACCGCCTTCGACGCGGCGGCGGTCTGCGCCAACTTCGACCGCTGGCACCGCTTCCCGGCCGCGCTGCAGGCGGGCGACATCAGCGCGGCCTGGCAGGCGGTCTTCGGCGGCTTCGCCAAGAACGCGTCGAGCCGGCTCGGGGCGAGCCTGTTCAAGTCGTGCACGGCCACCGACCCGGCCACCGCCCAGATCGCGCTCACTCGGCCGAGCAGCCGCTTCCCGGCCGCCTTCACCCTGCCGTCGTTCGCCATCTCCAGCCCGAAGGCGCTGCGCGAGCAGCAGGCGGACAAGCCCGTCGCGGGCAGCCGCTACCCGGCGTACGGGAACAGCCCGGTCGGCACCGGGCCCTACCGCTTCGTGTCCTGGGACAAGCCGGGGCGCAAGGTGGAGTTGGAGGCGTTCGACGGCTACCACGGCACCGCCGCCAAGGTGAAGCACCTGGTCTTCCAGACCGTCGAGGCGGGGCGGCGCAAGCAGGCGCTGCTCGACGGAAAGATCGACGGATACGACCTGGTCGCGTTCGAGGATCGCAAGCCGCTCGCCGAGCAGGGCTTCCACGTGCTGGCCCGCCCCGCGTTCAACACGCTCTACCTGGGCATCAACCAGAGCGGCAACCCGGCCCTGGCCAAGCCGGAGGTGCGCCAGGCGATCGCGTACGCCGTCGACCGGCAGCGCCTGCTCGCCGAGGCGTTTCCGGAGGGCGCCAAGCTCGCGCTGAACTTCCACCCCGAGCTGCTCCCCGGCTGGAACCCCGACGTCGCGGCCTACCCGCACGATCCGGCGAAGGCGAAGGAGCTGCTGGCGGCCGCGGGCTACGGCAGCGGCCTGAAGCTGCGCTTCCACTACCCGCGCGACGTGACCCGGCCGTACCTGCCCGACCCGAAGAAGATCTTCGAGCTGCTCGCCGCCGACCTGCGCGCGGCCGGGATCGAGGTCGAGGGGATCGAGCAGCGGTGGACGCCCGCCTACCTCAACACGGTGTCCAAGGGCAAAGCCCATGACCTGCACCTGTACGGCGTGACCGGCAACTACGGCGAGGCCTACGACTTCATGGGCCAGCTGTTCGCCAAGCCCACCGCCGAGTTCGGGTTCACCGACGCGGACCTGTTCGCCCGGCTCAAGGAGGTCGACGGGATCGGCGACCCGGGCCGGCGCCGCCCGCTGTATGAGCAGCTGAACGCGCGGCTGCTGGAGTTGCTGCCCGCCGTGCCGCTGGTGCACGGGCCGGACGCGCTGGTGCTGGACAAGAACCTGACCGGGATCACGCCGAGCCCGCTCACCGACGAGGACTTCGCCGCCGCGCTGTTCACCTGAGCCGGGCCGGATCGGTTCCCGCGCGGGAACGGCGCGTGTCGCATCGGGTGGAATGTCCGCTTATCGACTGATACGCGGTAGCCTGCCACCTTGCCAAAGCAAATCGACCCGCGTCGTGCGGGCCGCGCAACGCGCCCGGCCGACGTGCCGCGCTCGATGGGGGAATCGTGGTTCGTGCCTGGATGACCGTCGCATTCGGGGCAGCGCTGGGCCTCGCCGCCGGGCTGCCCGCAGCCGCCGCCCCGGCCGCGGACGGGCTCAAGCTCGACCTGCCGGCCGCGGCCGGGGCGACCGAACTCGGCGGCGGCGACACCGCGGTCAGCCTGAAGAACACCACCGGCCACGACATCGGCAAGGTCGTGCTGCAGGTGCGGCTGACCGGCGGGCTCGCCCAGCGGGTCGAACTCGCGTCGGCGGACTGGTGCGACCACACCAAGACCACAGCCACCTGCAAGGTCGACCGGATCAGCCCCGGGCAGGGCTTCTCCATCCGGCTGGACCTGCGCGCCCGCAAGAACGCCCCGGAGGGCGCGGCGGGCACGGTGTCCGTCAGCGCCCGGGGCGTCGGGGTGCCCGCGGCGGTCGGCACGTTCGGGGTCGAGATCTCGCCGCCACCGTACGTCGACGTCGCGGCGACCGCCGAGCAGCCACGGGTGGACCTGCACACCGGGGACACCGCGCACCTCGGCGTGCTCTACCGCAACACCGGCCCGGTGCCCGCCCGGCTGCGGATCGCCGATCCCGTCGCGGCCGGGTTCGACGACGTGACCTGGTCCGACTGCCCCCAGGACGACGGCGACGCCTGCCTCGTCGAACTGCCGGCGGGGCAGTCCCGGCGGCTCGCCTTCACCATGCGCCTGGCCGAGGCGTCCCCGGCGGAGCCGCACGTGGCGATGACGGTCGAGGGCGCTTACGACCGGATCGTCACCGACAACCTGGCCGTCTACATGGTCTGCGTGTACGACACCGGCCGCTGCACCCGGCACCTGCCGGGCACCCGCAGCGACGTGTTCGCCGCCCCCGCGCCGCGGGCCGTGGCGGCCGACCCGGCCGTGGACGGGATGGAAGGCGAGAACCAGGCGGTCGCGCTGACCGAGCCCGAGCACGTGCCGGTGGCGGTGCAGGACGAACTGGCAGCCGAGGAGCCGTACAGCTTCATCGACGAGGTGACCGGCATCCTGGCGTACTCCCTGCTGGCCCTGTTCATCGTCGGGACCAGCATCGCGCTGGCCCTGCGCAAGCGGGCCGCCGACCGGGCCTGAGGGCCGCTCAGCCCTCGGGGCGGTTCAGCAGGCCCACGGCCAGCAGGTGCAGGGCCTGGGCGGGGTCGGTGACCGGCACGGTCGCGCCGGTCACCGTGTACCACTCCTCGGCGCCCAGGTACTGCACGCGGAGCCGGGCGGTGCCGTCGCCGCCCAGCTCCGTGGCGAGCGTCAGCTCACCGGTGACCACGCCCACCTCGTCGGTCATGACACCGCCAGGCCCGGCCATGATGTTCGTGGTCAGCGCGCTCATGCTGCGCTCGCGCAAAAAGTCGCACCGGTGAGGATGACGCGCTCACTCATACACAGGTCCCCAGCATGTCGGTCAGGGCGGCCTTCTCGGCCGTGGTCACGGTGAGCTTCCAGTAGGTCTTCACCGTGATCCATTGTTGCGCATAAGTGCACCAATAGTCCTTGCTTGGCGGCTTCCACTGCGACGGGTCCTGGTCGCCCTTGGACCGGTTGCTGGTCGCCGACACCGCGAACAGCTGCGGCCGGTCCAGGTCGTTCGCGAACTGCGAGCGCTTCTCGTTGGTCCACTCGTCCGCCCCGGACCGCCAGGCGTTGGCCAGCGGCACCATGTGGTCAATGTCGACCTTGAGCGGGTCGGTGGTCTTCAGTCCGTCGTACACGCTGGACCACTCGCCGCCGGTGACGTTGCAGCCGTCCAGCTTGACGTTCTTGCCGTCGCGGGAGAGCACGGTGTCCCGCACGTCGCAGTTGGACCCGGCCTTGTTCCAGTGCGGGAACTTCTCCCGCGTGTAGCCGGTCATCGGCCGCGCGGCGGCGACCTTCAGGTTGGACAGCGAAGCGAGCGCGTTGCTGCCCGCGTTCGGGTCGACGTTGACGCCGCCGGGCTTGGCGGGGCCGGCCGGAGTGGTGGCCGGGTCGCACGCGGTGCTGGTCGCGGCGGCCGCGACGGCCGCCACCAGGAGTAGGAGGACTCTGGCACGTCTGGGGGGTTTGGGGGATCGCACCCGCTCACCATACGAGCAGTCCTCACCATCACCACGTATCCCTCACCTTCGCGTTCCCCGGCGCGGCGGGCCGACCGGGGACGACAATGGACCGAATGGAGGCGGCCGGGCTGCGGATGGGCAGTGCCGCCGGGCGGGGCACGCTCGCCGCGGCGGTGCTGGCTTCAGGCATGGCCTTCCTCGACTCCACCGTGGTCAACGTGGCATTGCCGACGCTCGGGCGGGAGCTGGGCGCGAGCCTGGCACAGCTGCAGTGGGTGATCAACGGGTACACCCTGACGCTGGCCTCGTTCGTGCTGCTCGGTGGAGCGCTCGGGGACCGCCTCGGGCGGCGTCGGATATTCGTCACCGGGGTCGTCTGGTTCACCCTGGCCTCGCTGGTGTGCGGCATCGCGCCGAACGTGGAGACGCTGATCGCGGCGCGGGTGGTGCAGGGCATGGGCGGGGCGCTGCTGGCGCCCGGCTCGCTCGCCCTGCTGCAGTCGTCGTTCCGGGAGCAGGACCGGGCGCGCGCCATCGGCGCCTGGTCCGGCCTGGCCGGCACGACCACCGCGCTCGGCCCGTTCGTCGGCGGAGTGCTCATCGACCAGGCTTCCTGGCGCTGGATCTTCCTGATCAACCTGCCGCTGGCGGCGGCCGTCATCTGGCTGAGCAAGGCGTACGTCCCGGAGAGCCGGAACAGCGCGTCGACGCAGCACTTCGACGTGGCCGGAGCGCTGCTCGGCGCGACCGCGCTGGGCGGTGTCACCTACGCCCTGATCGCCTGGCCGGAGCGCGGGTTCGTCTCGGTGCCGGTGCTGGGCGGATTCGCGGTCGGCCTGGCCGCGGCGATCGCTTTCCTGCTGGTGGAACGGGCCCGGGCGATGGGCGCGATGATGCCGCTGCGGCTGTTCAGCTCACGGGTGTTCTCCGTGCTCAACCTCTACACGGTGCTGACCTACGGCGCGTTCGGCGGCTTCTTCTTCCTGCTCGTCATCTACCTGCAGACCGGGCTCGGCTACGACGCGCTGGAGGCGGGCCTGGCCACGCTGCCGATGACGCTGCTGATGCTGCTCGGCTCGGAGCTGTCCGGCGCGGCGGCCACGAAGTTCGGCCCGAAGTTGCAGCTGACGGTCGGCCCGCTGTGCTGCGCGGTCGGCGTGCTGCTGATCCGCGAGATCACTCCCGGGGTGAACTACTGGACCGGGATCCTGCCCGGCGTGCTCGCCTACGGGGTCGGGCTGACGCTGCTCGTCGCGCCGCTGACCGCCTCGGTGCTGTCGGCCGTCGAGGTGCGCTTCGCCGGGGTCGCCAGCGGCGTCAACAACACCGCCGCACGGGCCGGTTCGCTGCTCGCCGTGGCGGCGCTGCCGCTGGTGGTGGGCCTGTCGGGTGAGGAGTACGAGAATGGGCCCGCCCTGGGCTCGGCGTTCTACGACGCCGGGATGTGGTGCGCCGGGGCGATGGTCGTCGCCGCCGTGCTGGCGCTGTTCGTCTGCGGCAAGGTCCGCCTGGACCGCCCCGACCGCCCACCCCCCGCCGAGCACCTCCCCCAGGTCCTCCAACGCGGCCGCTGCCCCTGACCCGGTGAAAGGAAGGGCACCTTCTTAACGCTCCGCGTTGTAGAAGGTGCCCTTCCTTCGCTTTCGGGGTCAGTGGCGGTTGACGGCGCTGGCCACGGCCTTCAGGGAGGCGGTGACGATGTTGGCGTCGACGCCGACGCCCCAGCGGGTCTCGCCGTCCACGTCGCACTCGACGTACGCGGCGGCCTGGGCGTCGCCGCCGGAGGTCAGCGCGTGCTCGGCGTAGTCCAGCACCCGCACGCTCACCCCGTGGTCGCTCAGCGCATGGATGAACGCGTCGATCGGGCCGTTGCCGACACCGGTCAGGCGACAGGCGCCGCCGTCCAGATCGGCCTCCGCGACCAGCTCCACCTTGCCGTCGACGGTGGCCACCGAGTACGAGCGCACCGCCAGGCGGCGGTCGGTCAGGTACTCGTCGGCGAACGCGGCGTACATCTCGGCGGGCGTGACCTCGCCACCGGCGTCGTCGGTGCGGCGCTGGATGACGCCCGAGAACTCGATCTGCAGGCGGCGCGGCAGGTCCAGCTGGTGCTCGGACTTCATGATGTACGCGACCCCGCCCTTGCCGGACTGCGAGTTCACCCGGATCACGGCCTCGTACGAGCGCCCCAGGTCCTTCGGGTCGATCGGCAGGTACGGCACCGCCCACTCGAACTGCTCGACCGGCACCCCGGCCTTGCCGGCCTTGCGGGCGTGCGCGTCCAGGCCCTTCTTGATCGCGTCCTGGTGCGAGCCGGAGAACGCCGTGTAGACCAGGTCCCCGGCGTACGGGTGGCGCTCGTGCACGGGCAGCTGGTTGCAGTACTCCACGGCGCGCTTGATCTCGTCGATGCCGGAGAAGTCGATCTGCGGGTCGATGCCCTGGCTGAACAGGTTCAGGCCCAGCGTGACCAGGTCGACGTTGCCGGTGCGCTCGCCGTTGCCGAACAGGCAGCCCTCGATCCGGTCCGCGCCGGCCAGCAGGCCCAGCTCGGCGGCGGCGACACCGGTGCCCCGGTCGTTGTGCGGGTGCAGGCTCAGGATGACCGAGTCGCGGCGCGGCAGGCGGCGGTCCATCCACTCGATCGAGTCGGCGTACACGTTCGGCGACGCCATCTCGACCGTGGCGGGCAGGTTGATGATCAGCGGGCGGTCCGGCGTCGGGTCGATGACCTCGATGACCGCCGAGCACACCTCCAGCGCGTACTCCAGCTCGGTGCCGGTGTAGGACTCGGGGGAGTACTCGTACCGGATCTCGGTGTCCGGGGTGATGATCTCGGCGTACTTCTGGCACATCCGCGCGCCGTCCGTCGCGATCGCGGTGATGCCGTCCTTGTCCAGGCCGAACACCACCTCGCGCTGCAGCGTGGAGGTCGAGTTGTAGAAGTGCACGATCGCCCGCTTCGCACCGCGCAGGCTCTCGAAGGTCCGCTCGATCAGGTGCTCGCGGCACTGGACCAGCACCTGGATGGTCACGTCGTCCGGAATCAGCTGCTCGGAGATGAGCTGCCGCACGAACGAGAAGTCGGTCTCGCTGGCCGCCGGGAAACCGACCTCGATCTCCTTGTATCCCATCCGCACCAGCAACTCGAACATCCGGCGCTTGCGGTCGGGGGACATCGGGTCGATCAGGGCCTGGTTGCCGTCGCGCAGGTCCACCGCGCACCACTGCGGGGCGGCCGTGACGCGGCGGGTCGGCCAGGCGCGGTCCGGCACCTCTACCTGGAACTGTTCGTGGTAGCCGCGGTAACGCTGGTACGGCATCTTGCTGGGGCGCTGAGCAGCAGCAGACATGGTTCCCATGCTCCTAGACATCATGTGTTTCGCGCGTGGTCCGGCGGCGGATTGTGCCCAAGGGAACATCGGCCGCTATCAAGATTCGTTGAACCGGCAACTTCTGCGGTCAACCAGAAACGTGGAGGGACCAGCGGGCGAGCGCACGTCGCTACTCCGCGACGAGGTGCCGGTCGGTCAGACCTCGTCGCGGCGGCGAAGCAGGAGGCTCACGCAGCACATGATGTGGGCCACTGTACGCTCATAGATCGCCGTCCGGGCTCGATGTCCACAAAATGGGACGCCGTGTCCCGTCAGGCAGGCACGGGAGTCGGCACGCTGGGCACTTGCTCCCGGGACCGGGCCGCGAGCCGGGACGCCGGACCGATCAGCAGAGCCGCGCCGAGGAACAGTCCCGCGATGGCGAACCAGCCCCAGCCCCCCGAGGTCACCGCCAATGCGATCAGCGACGCCGGGGCGATCATGGACTGGGCGGAGCCGCCCATCCGGAACGCGCCGATGTACTCCCCGCGCCGGTCGGCCGGCGGCAGCTCGGCCATGAACGTCCAGGCCCCGGCCGACTGCCACAGCTCCGCCATGGTCAGCAGGATCGTCGCCAGCACCAGCAGCACCATGGTCCAGACGCCGCTGGTGGCCCCGGTGAGCAGGTAGACGGGGCAGCCCAGCGCGGCGACCAGGCCCGCCCGGCGCGAGGCCGCAGCCGCCCCGCCGACGGTGTGCGCCCCCTTGGTCACCGCGACCTGAAGCGTCGTGGCCATGAGCGTGTTGGTCACCGTCATCACGCCGAGCCACCACTTCGGCGCGTCGGTCCGGTGCAGCAGCCACAGCGGGGCCACCTCCATCAACACGGTCATGTAGCAGGTCAGCACGGCGCAGACCGCGGTGACGGCGAGGAAGGGCCGGTCTGCGAACACCGCGCCGACCCGCCGCCGGGCGGTCGCGGTCGCGGTCCGCGTCACTTGCGGTAGGCGGCTGATGAAGTACGCGTTCGCGAGCAGCAGCGTGCTGTTGAGCAGGACCAGCGTGTAGTACGCCGGGACGGTGTCGATCGCCAGCGCGAGCGCGGCGAGCCCGGCTCCCAGCGACCAGCCCACGTTCAACCAGGAGCGGGAGAACGCCTGCGTGCGCACCCGCGTCTCCGGCTCGAGTGCCTCGATCAGGTACACGTTGCGCCCGGCCTGCCCGACCGTGGCGACCAGTTCCAGGCAGGCGATGACGAGCAGGAAGCTCCAGAAGCCCCGGGCGAACGGCCACGCCGCGAAGAGCAGGCCCTGGGCCACGACCCCGCCGGTCCACATCCGGTGCGCGCCGAACCGGTCGGTCAGCGCGCTCAGCGGCACGGCGGTGACCAGCGCGATCGCGGCCGCCAGCGACAGCCCGATGCCGATCTCGTGCGGCCGCAGGCCGACCACCCGGGTGAAGAAGACGGCGCTGCCGGTGAGGAAGGTGCCCGCGCCGACGCCGAAGAGCAGGTTCTGGGTGGCGAGTCGGCGGGGGAGTCCGGGCGGCGGGATGAGGTTGTCGCGTAAGGCCATGGCACCGATTTCAGCCTGATGCGGCCGGGTTTCTCCAGCCGATATCCACCATCCGGCGCTTTCCTTCACCCGATCCACACAACCGGGCGCGCGGGACGGCGGGCCGCGGCCGGATCTGCTAAGGGCCTGGCCCGCGACGCAGGGCTCCGGGTCAGGCCTTCGGCGAGGGCGAAGCGGTCGTGCTGGCGGACGGCTTCGGCGACGGGGGCGCGTTCAGCGGCAGCGGGTTGCCGGGCACGACCGGGCCGGGCAGCTGCACCGACGGCGGAGCCAGCCCCGGAGTGCCCTCCAGCAGCAGCGTGCCGAAGGCGACCTTGGCCGCGGTGAGCGTGCCGTCGGTCTCGTAGCAGTAGATGCCCGCGTCCATCGGCAGCGTCATGCTGGCCGCGGACGACTCCACCGAGTAGCACTTGCCGCGGGCGCCGGGCAGCGGGGCGACCTCGGCGACGGCGATCGCGAGCCGACGGTCGGTGAGCATGTTCTGCCAGTCCGTGATCAGGTGCTGGATCTTCAGGTCGGCCTTCGCGGGCAGCGCCCCGTTGATCTTCACGCACCCCGAGTACGGGTGGTTGCCCGCCGCCAGCGCGCACTGGTGCAGGGTGTTCGCCGCGAAGACCAGCGCGATGTCCACCGCGCCGCCGTGCGCCCCGCCGGGCACGTCGATGCGCCAGGTGCCGTCGACGGCCCGGGTGACCACCACGCGGCGGTCGGGGCGCTTCGGGCTCTTGAAGGTGTACATCGCCACCTGGCGCAGATCCTTGGCGGCGGCCGCGCGGGCGGCGAGCTGCGCTCGCGCCCCGGCGGGCTCGGGGAGCGCGGTGGAGACCGGGGCGGCCGACGTCGGCGTGGTCTCCGGCGTGTCGCCGCCGCAGGCGGAGACCGACCAGCAGGCGGCGATGAGACAGAGGGAGAGGAGAGCCCGGCGCACGCGCCCATTCTCAACCCAACGTGCGTCATCTCCGGCGTGACGCGCCCCGGTCTACACAAGATCGCCGAATGATCAGGCAACCCGCGGTCTGTGGCGCGCGTCACAAGCGTTAAATCCTGCGGCGGCGATGCGGGGGAGGCGGGCGACTGCGCGGCGACGGGAGCCGTACGAAAGAGGATCTCGGACTTTCCCGGGCGGCGCTGCCCGACAGCTGGGATCGACCGGCGAACAGCGGCGGGACCCGCCGCTAAGCTGAAGCGTCTTTAGTCCCTGAGGTGGAGAGGAGCCGTGCAACCGTGGCCCTCGTCGTGCAGAAGTACGGCGGCTCGTCAGTCGCCAACGCTGAGCGGATCAAGCGGGTCGCCGAGCGCATCGTCGCGACGCGGAAGGCCGGCAACGACGTCTGCGTGGTCGTCTCCGCGATGGGCGACACGACCGACGAGCTGATCGACCTGGCGCACCAGGTCAGTCCGCTGCCCCCGGGTCGCGAGTTCGACATGCTGCTCACCGCGGGCGAGCGCATCTCGATGGCGCTGCTCGCCATGGCGATCCACAACCTCGGCTACGAGGCGCGCTCGTACACCGGGTCGCAGGCCGGCGTCATCACCACGTCGGTGCACGGCAAGGCGCGCATCATCGACGTCACCCCGGGCCGCCTGCGCGGCGCGCTCGACGAGGGCGCGATCGTGATCGTGGCCGGCTTCCAGGGCGTCGCCCAGGACACCAAGGACATCACCACGCTCGGCCGCGGCGGCTCGGACACGACCGCGGTGGCGCTGGCCGCCGCGCTGAAGGCCGACGTCTGCGAGATCTACACCGACGTGGACGGCGTGTACACCGCCGACCCGCGCATCGTGCCCAACGCCGCCAAGGTCGACCAGATCACCTATGAGGAGATGCTGGAGCTGGCCGCGTCCGGGGCCAAGATCCTGCACCTGCGCAGCGTGGAGTACGCCCGCCGGTTCGGGCTGCCGATCCACGTCCGCTCGTCGTACTCGAACAACACCGGCACCCTGGTGACGGGATCAATGGAGGACCTTTCCGTGGAGCAGGCACTCATCACCGGCGTCGCGCACGACCGGAACGAAGCGAAGATCACCATCGTCTCCGTGCCGGACGAGCCGGGCGAGGCCGCGTCGATCTTCCGGACGCTGGCCGACGCCGAGATCAACATCGACATGATCGTGCAGAACGTCTCCACCGAGGCCTCCGGCCGCACCGACATCTCCTTCACGCTGCCCAAGGACGACGGCCCCACCGCGATGGCCGCCCTACAGAAGATCCAGGAGCGGGTCGGCTTCAAGGGCCTGCTCTACGACGACCACATCGGCAAGATCTCCCTGGTCGGCGCGGGCATGCGGTCCAACCCGGGCGTCACCGCCACCTTCTGCGAGGCGCTGGCCCGCGCGGGCGTCAACATCGAGATCATCTCCACCTCGGAGATCCGCATCTCGGTGGTCTGCCGCGACACCGACCTCGACGCCGCCGTGCGCGCCGTGCACGACGCCTTCGAACTCGGCGGCGACGAAGAGGCCGTGGTGTACGCCGGGACCGGCCGGTAGCGCGATGAACCCGCGAAACAAGCCAACCGGCGGCCGCACCTGGAGCGAGGAGAAGGCATGAGCCACAAACTGCCCACCCTCGCCGTCGTCGGGGCCACCGGCGCCGTCGGCACGGTGATGCTCGACATCCTCAGCAACCGCCGCAACGTGTGGGGCGACATCCGGCTGGTCGCGTCCGCGCGCTCGGCCGGCCGCCGCCTGCTCGTACGCGGCCAGGAGGTCGAGGTCGTCGCGCTGACCGAGGAAGCCTTCGACGGCGTCGACGTCGCCATGTTCGACGTGCCCGACGAGGTCTCCGCCTACTGGGCGCCCATCGCGGCGGCCCGGGGCGCGGTCGCGGTCGACAACTCCGGCGCTTTCCGGATGGACCCCGACGTGCCCCTGGTCGTCCCCGAGATCAACCCGGCGCAGATCCGCAACCGGCCCAAGGGCATCATCGCCAACGCCAACTGCACCACCCTGGCGATGATCGTGGCGATCGCCCCGCTGCACAACGCGTACGGCCTCAAGGAGCTGGTGCTGGCCTCGTACCAGGCCGTGTCCGGGGCGGGGCAGATCGGGGTGGACACCCTGCACGACCAGATCGCCAAGGTCGCGGGGGACCGGGTGCTCGGCACCCGGCCCGGCAACGTGCGGCACGCCGTCGGCGACGACCTGGGGCCGTTCGCGGCGCCGGTCGCGTTGAACGTGGTGCCGTTCGCGGGGTCGCTCAAGGACGGCGGCTGGTCCAGCGAAGAGCTGAAGATGCGCAACGAGTCCCGCAAGATCCTGGGGCTGCCGGATCTGAAGGTCAGCGCGACGTGCGTGCGGGTGCCGGTGGTCACTGGGCACTCGGTCGCGGTGCACGCGGTCTTCGGGTCGGAGGTCGACGCCATCGGGGCCCGTGAGGTGCTGCAGGGCGCGCCTGGGGTGATCGTGGTGGACGATCCGGCGGCGGGGGAGTTCCCCATGCCCATCGACGCCGTCGGCACCGACCCGTCGTGGGTCGGCCGGATCCGCCGCTCCGTCGACGACCCCCGTGCCCTCGACTTCTTCGTGACCGGCGACAACCTCCGCAAGGGCGCTGCCCTCAACACCGCCCAGATCGCCGAACTCCTCGCCGCCGACCTCTCCCGCTAGTTGTTTAAGGAAGGGCACCTTCTTAACGCTCCGCGTTGAAGAAGGTGCCCTTCTTGACGTCTGACATGCGTTGAGCTGTGCCAACGCAGCAGCGCACCGCGTGGCGGTCCGGGGCGGCGCTCGCGGGCGGGTGGCGATTCTCGGATCTAGAAGAGTTGTGGGGGGGGCCCCCGGGACCCCAAAGAATGGTTACGCCCGTTTAAGGGGGGGCC